>JBBQZL010000084.1:0-10966 GCA_038207745.1 Solirubrobacterales bacterium | reverse complement strand
GAGAGCCGGCCCGGGGAGGAGCAGCGTGTGGGGCGGTTTCGCCGACTGCGAGAGAGCCTCTCGAAGAGCCGCCGGGCACTCAGCGAGGAGATCACGGCAAGCCTCTCGCAGCGGATCGACGACGAGACCTGGGAGAGACTCGAAGAGGCGCTGATCCTCGCCGACGCCGGCGCCCCGACGACGGCGGAGATCGTCGGCCGGCTGGAGCGTGAGGTCGAGGCCGGCACTGTCGTCGCCGACGGCGACGCGGTGCGCGAGCGGCTGATCGAGCTGATCGCCGAGGTCGCGTCGATCGGAGCCAGGCCGATCAATCTCTCGTCGGATCCCGCCGTGCTCCTGATGGTCGGGGTCAACGGCACCGGGAAGACGACCACGGTGGGGAAGATCGCCTGGCACCTGTCGAAGGAGTTCGGGCTCTCCGTCGTGATGGGCGCCGCCGATACCTACCGTGCCGCCGCGGCCGAGCAACTCGCTGAGTGGGCCGATCGATCCGGGGCAGATCTGGTCCGGTCTCACGCCGGCGCCGACCCCGGTTCAGTCGCATTCGATGCGATCGGGGCCGCAAAGGCCCGGAACGCCGATGTCGTGATCATCGATACGGCGGGGCGGCTGCACAACAAGAGCCATCTGATGGACGAGCTCGGCAAGGTCCGCCGGGTGATCTCCAAGCAGATCTCCGACGCACCTCATGAGACCCTGATCTCGATCGATGCTACCACCGGCCAGAACGGGCTGCGGCAGGCGCAGGTATTTGCCGAGGTGGTCGACGTCGACGGCGTCGTATTGACCAAGCTCGATGGGACCGCAAAGGGCGGCATCACGCTTGCGATCGCGCATGACCTGAAGATCCCGGTGAAGCTGATCGGAACCGGTGAGGCGCTTGAGGATCTTCGCCCCTTCGACCCGATGGACTTCGCCCGCGCGCTGATCGCCGAGTGACCGGGGCGCTTCCCCTCTAAGCTCCCTGATCGTGTTCGACCAGCTTTCAGAGAGACTCCAGTCCACGCTTTCCGACGTCCGCTCGCGCGGCAAGCTGACGGAGGCCGATGTCGACGTGGCGATGCGGGAGATCCGTCTCGCCCTGCTCGAGGCCGACGTCAACTTCAAGGTCGTCAAGACCTTCACCGCCACGGTCAAGGACAGGTGCCTCGGGTCCGATGTGCTCGGGAGCCTCGATCCCGGGCAGCAGGTGATCAAGATTGTCAACGAGGAGTTGACCGCGCTGATGGGCGGGACCGGCAGGGAGATCGCCTTTGCTCCCAACGGCCCGACGGTGATCCTGATGGCGGGCCTCCAGGGCTCGGGCAAGACCACCGCCTGCGCCAAGCTGGCGCTTCATCTGCGCGACGGCGGCAAGCGCAAGGTCGCGATCGCCGCATGCGACGTCTACCGGCCGGCGGCCGTCGATCAGCTCGTCACCGTCGGCAAACAGGCCGGTGCGGAGGTCTACGAACAGGGCACCCAGCGCGACCCCGTTGAGATCGCCGCCTGGGCGCTTGATCGCGCCAGAGAAGATGGACGCGACGTACTGATCATCGATACGGCCGGTCGCCTGCACATCGACGAGGATCTGATGTCCGAGCTGGGCAGGATCCGCAAGAAGACGAGGCCGCACAACGTCCTCCTGGTCGTCGATGCGATGACCGGCCAGGACGCGGTCGGCGTCGCCGAGTCCTTTGCCGAGACCTCCGAGTTCGACGGCGTCGTGATGACAAAGCTCGACGGCGATGCCCGCGGAGGTGCCGCGCTCTCGGTCCGCGCGGTCACCGGCAAGCCGATCATCTACACCTCATCCGGCGAGAAGATCGCCGACTTCGAGCGCTTCCATCCCGATCGGATGGCGAGCCGGATCCTCGGAATGGGCGACGTCCTGACCCTGATCGAGAAGGCCGAGCAGCAGGTTGACGCGAAGGAGGCCGAGGATCTTCAGGAAAAGATGCTCAAGCAGACATTCACGCTTGAGGATTTTCTCCAGCAGATGCGCCAGGTCCGCAAGATGGGCCCGCTCGGCAACCTGATGGGAATGATGCCCGGGATGGGCGCGATGAAGCAGCTCAAGAACGCCGAGGTGGATGAGAAGGAGCTGGATCGCGTCGAGGCGATCATCCTCTCGATGACCCCCGCCGAACGCCATGACCCGCAGATCATCAACGGCTCGCGCCGCAAGCGGATCGCCCACGGTTCAGGCGTCAAGGTCCAGCACGTCAACGCCCTGGTCAAGCAATTCGACCAGGTCCGCAAGCTGATGCGCCAGGTCGCAGGCGGCAAGGTGCCCAACGCCCAGCAACTGGCCGCGCAGATGGGCGGCGGGGCGCCGAAGCAGAAGTTCAAGCGGCGGTGAGAGGTTGCGGGCTCGGGGGCCGCTCCCGCTCCGGTTTCCTTGAAAGCGGGTGGGGAGCCCGGTGCATGCCCCGCACTCGCCTCTCCTCTTGCCGCGCCCCCGCGCTCCCCTGATCACGCCAGGTTCGGCATCGGCGTAAGACGTGCGGGGCATACACCGGACTCCCCTCACAGGGTCCATACAACTGGCGAGGGCCGGCAGGCGCCCTCAGCCCCAAAGCAGGCAGCGCAACCGTCTGTGCCGGGTTCGCGCACCGCAGGCGTTATCGGTTGGCTCTGGGCCGCCGCAACCACAGAACGCCCGATTCGCACGGACCGGGGCGACAAAACGACCGCATAGGTAGTTTTGTCGCCCCGGTCCGGCTGATGTGTCGATGTCGAGGCGGGGCGACGACGCCACGGCGGGGGTGGAGCTGGCCCCTCGGAACTGGCTGGGTGCGGGCATTTTGGGGCGGTCGGGGGCGCCTCTTGTGGCTGACTCCTGTACGCTTCCGCGACTTATGGCAGTGAGAATCAGACTAAGACGAGTTGGATCCAAGAAGAACCCGATCTGGCGGGTGGTCGTGGCAGACAAGCGCTCTCCGCGCGATGGCCGCTCCATCGAGACGATCGGTCAGTACAACCCGCAGACCGAGCCCTCCGTGATCGTGATCGACGAGGAGCGCGCCAGGTACTGGCTCGATCATGGCGCCCAGCCATCAGAGACGGTCGCCGGATTGCTGCGGACCAAGGGCATCAACGCCCAGGGCAGCTGAGGTCTTCTTCCGGCGGTGTCCGGAGTTGAAAGGCGATGACTGAGCTTCTCGAGTTTCTGACCAGGTCACTCGTCGAGGATCCCTCGGCTGTGGTGGTCGAGGAGTTTGAGGAGAACGGCGATCTCATCTACGAGATCTCGGTTGCCGACGGCGACCTCGGGCGCGTGATCGGCAAGGGCGGCAGGGTCGCGAACGCGATCCGGACCGTCGCCAAGGCCGCCGCCGTGCGCCTTGAACGGCGGGTCATCGTCGACATCGTCGACTAGTGCGCCTGGACATCTTCACCCTGTTTCCCGAGGCTTTCGAATGGTTCGCCTCGCAACGACCGGTGACCAACGCGGTCGAGCAGGGCTCCAATCTGCGCCTGATCAACTACCGCGATTCGACGACACTCACCGGGCGCCAGGTGGATGACTCGCCCTACGGCGGCGGCGCAGGCATGGTGATCAGGGTGGATGTGGTTGACAGTGCCCTCGAAGCGACCTACCCGGATGGCCGGCGACCTCGCGTGATCGCGCTGACCCCCCATGGCCGGCTGCTCGATGATCCGCTTGTGACCGAGCTTGCGGCCGAGCCGGGTGTCGCGATCCTCTGTGGGCGTTATGAGGGTTTCGACCAGCGCGTCCACGATCATCTCGTCGACGACGAGGTCTCGATCGGCCGATATGTCCTTGCCGGCGGCGAGATCGCGGCGATGGTGGTTGCGGACGCGGTGGTCCGGCGACTTCCGGGAGCCCTCGGGCATGAGGAGAGCGCAGTCGAGGAATCGTTCAGCGAGGCGCTGGATGGAGCGCCCGAATATCCCCATTACACGCGTCCGGCCGAGTACCGGGGGTGGGGCGTGCCAGAGATCCTTCTCTCGGGCGATCACGCGAAGGTCGCGGCCTGGCGTCGCGAACAAAGCCGCTCCAGAGCGGACCAGATGAGGCGCTAGGCGAGAGTGCACCCAGAGTCGCTACCATTCCGCAACCGCGTCGGCCAAGAGCCCCGCGGTTTCTTTTCGCTATGAGCACTGTCATTGAAAGCATTGAGCGCGCCCAACTGCGCACCGGACTCCCGAAATTCGACCCGGGCGACCGTGTGCGTGTGCACTTCCAGGTGATCGAGGGAACGCGCAAGCGGACCCAGGTATTCGAGGGAATCGTCATCCGCCGTCAGGGATCGGGAGCCCGGGAGACGTTCACGGTGCGCAAGCAGTCCTTCGGTGTGGGCGTCGAGAGAACCTTTCCCCTGCATTCGCCGAAGATCGAGCGGCTTGAAATTGCATCACGCGGCGCCGTACGACGTGCGAAGCTCTATTACCTGCGTGGTCGTATCGGCAAGGCTGCACGCGTCGCCGAGCGACGCTGGGGCATTGATGAGGACTTGCTCGGATCGACGAAGATTGACGGCGACACCGCGCTCAACCTTGATGGTGAGGCGCAGGACGATCTGGAAGCGACAGCTGTCGCCACCGACGAGGTTCCGGCAGCGGGCGAATCTTCCACAGGCGAGAAGCCGGAAGTCGATCAGGCCTCGGCCGGAGCGGAGACGGCAGTAGAGGATGCGCCTGGGGAGTCCGAGTCCGACGACTCCGACGACTCCGGCAAGGAAGAGACCTGAGTCCCGGGATTCCCAAGCCGAAGACCGCCTTTGGCGGACTCGTCGAGCTTGTCGTCATCGTGGTTATGGCCCTCGGGCTCGCCCTGGGTATCCAGGCGCTCGTGGTCAAGCCCTACCAGATCCCCTCGGAGTCGATGGTTCCGACTCTCGAGGTCGGCCAGCGCGTTCTGGTCAACCGGTTCCTCTATCGCTTCACCGATCCCTCGATCGGCGACATCATTGTCTTCCACCCGCCGGCGGGTGCGGATCGATCAACAGAATGCGGCGCGCCTCACTCTGACAGACAGGCCTGCGCGGCGCCCACCGACAAGGAGTCGGACCAGAACTTCATCAAGCGGATTGTCGCCGGACCGGGTGACACGCTCAGCATCAAGGACGGCCATCCGGTTGTGAACGGTGTGGAGAAGACGGACGAGTCCTACATTGAGCCATGTGGCAACGCGCCGCAATGCAATCTCCCCGAAAAGATCACGATTCCGCCCGATCACTACTTCATGATGGGCGACAATCGTGGAGAGAGCGACGACAGCCGCTTCTGGGGTCCGGTCCCGAAGCAATGGATAATCGGCCAGGCCTTTGCCACCTACTGGCCGCCTGATCGCATCGGCATCTTCTAATCGCGGCCGCAGGATCCCGAGGCTGCGTGAAGGCTGATCCGGGGGCGCTATTTGCCTACGACCGCGAGTGCGGCAGCCTCCAGGTTGCCGGAGCTGATGAGGCCGGCAGGGGTTGTCTGGCCGGACCCCTGGTTGCGGCAGGCGTGCTTTTCGACTGCGGAGCGGTCTCCGGAGCCGAGGACGGCGTGCTTGCCCTGCTCAATGACTCCAAGAAGATCAAGCCAATCGATCGGGAGGTGCTCTTCCCGTGCATCCTCGAGGCCGCAAGCCGAGTCAGCGTCGTGATCCGGGGAGCACCCGGCATTGACCGGCGCGGCCTGCATGTGACGAACCTCGAGGCGCTTTCCGATGCCCTAGTCAATCTCTTCCCGGGCCCTGCCACATGTCTGGTCGATGGCTTCGCGCTTCCCTGCTGCCCGGTCGAGCACCGCGCCGTCGTCAAGGGTGATGCCACAAGTGCCGCAATAGCGGCAGCATCGGTGATTGCAAAGGTGACCCGGGACCGATACATGCGCCGGGCCGCGAAGATCTATCCGGGCTGGGGCTTCGAGGACCACGTGGGCTACGCGACCGCCACCCATCGCCTCGCGATCCAGGAGCTCGGGATCACGCCTCTCCATCGACGCTCATTTCGCTCGACTGCCTATGCGCAGCTCGAGTTGACCGCCTGAGTCTGGCCCACATTGTCCCAGGATCCGCGCGAGGAGGATCAGAACGCGTCCTGAATGTGGTCGATCTCGAGGATCTCTCCGTCTCTCGAGAAGAGGACTCCGATCACGTCGAACCTGATCTCGGTGAAATAGGGGACGGTGTTTGAGCTGATCCACGCAGTCGCGAGACGTCTGATCCGCCGTTGCTTCCTCGCGACCACCGCCAACGCCGGCCGCTCGGGACCGAAGGTCGAGCTGTCGCGACCGGCCTTGACTTCCACAAAGACAAGGCAGGTTCGATCCATTGCAACGATGTCGATCTCACCGTGACGCGTGCGCGCGTTCCGCTCGATGATCCGCCACCCGTCGGCGACGAGCCGCGCCGCAGCAAGGTCCTCGGCGGCCTTCCCCGTCTGTTGCCGAACATCCGTCAACGGCAAGATCTCGAGAGCGATTGCATGCCCCGGATCCTGACGGCCCGATCCACAACCGTAACGCGCCGAATGTGACATCTGGGAGACCGAAGTCGCGACGGCCGCAATTGGTTCGTGATGCCGACGAAAAGGGCCCCGCCGGAAGCGGGAGCGCTTCAAGCGGCGCGAATGACTATGAAGCTGACTTGACGACGCCGATCATGTGGCCTTCGGGGTCTGTGAACTGGCCAAGCTCCACCTGATCCATGATCTTCTCCGGGCCCATGACCCGCGTACCGCCGAGGCTCTCGGCCTTGACGAGCGCGGCCTCCACATCGGGCACCTCGATGTAGACGGTGACGTGGCCCTCGTAGCCTTCCGGGCCGCTGCCGATCCCGCCGGCGATTCCGACTCCTTCGACGGAGACGTTTCCTTCTCTCGGCACCATCCCGTACTTCATCGGATTGTTGGCGTCGATCTCCCAGTCAAACATCTCGGAGAAGAAGCTCTGCAGCTCTTCGTCATCCGAGCCGATGATTTCGAAGTGGACCACTGGTTGTCCCATGTTCTCTCCGTTTCTGCGCCCTGTGTGAGCGGACGCGTTGTGACCTGAAACTCACTACCTCCTGGACCGCAGATTCGTACGAAACTAATCGCTCGATTGTCGGAGGGCAAATCGCCGACGGCACGTTTCCGACTGTTGACAATCCGCGCGCCCCAGGTCGGATTCGGAGTCCTAGCGTTGTCGGCGTGCTTGCAACCGCTCGGACTTTCACACTCGATGGGATCGCGTCAGGCCCGGTCAGGGCGGAAGTTGATGTGCATCGCGGGCTGCCGAGCTTCTCGATCGTAGGGCTGCCGGACGCCGCAGTAAGAGAGGCCAGGGAGCGGGTCCGGGCGGCGATCAGCAACTGTGGATTTGAGTTTCCGCTGCGGCGGATCACGGTGAATCTGGCGCCCGCAAATGTGCGAAAGGCAGGGCCGGGTCTTGATCTGTCGATTGCAGTCGCGGTGCTTGCCGCATCGGGGCAGCTCGAGGGCGCCGATATCTCTTCGACCTGCTGGGTCGGGGAGCTTGCGCTCGACGGAAGCACGCGTGCGGTTCCGGGGGTGCTTGCAATGGCCGAAGCGGCGAGGCGGGATGGAGCGGATTCGATCGTCGTGCCTGTCGCCAATGGCTCGGAGGCGGCGCTGGTTGACGGAATCCGGGTGATCGCGATCGATTCGCTCTCCCAGGTCACCGAGGTGGCCTCGGGACGATGGCAGGGTGCCGATCCCGAGCCATTCCGTCACCTGAGTGGGCGAAACGGCCCTGGGCCTGATCTCGCCGATCTTCGTGGCCAGTCCCGGCTTCGTCTCGCGCTCGAGATAGCGGCCGCCGGCCGCCACAACCTCCTGATGATCGGGTCGCCCGGTGTCGGCAAGTCGCTTGCGGCGCGCCGGCTGCCCTCGATCCTGCCGGCGATGTCGGAGGAGGAGACCCTCGATGTGGCGAGGGTCGCCAGTGCCTGTGGGTTGCTGGACGAGCGCCGGCTCGACCAGCGGCCCTTCCGGGCTCCGCACCACACGATCTCGGCTGCCGGGTTGGTCGGCGGCGGAAACCCACCGCGGCCCGGAGAGGTGACGCTTGCGCACCGGGGGGTTCTCTTTCTGGACGAGATCTGCGAGTTTTCCCGGGATTCCCTCGAGGCGCTCCGTGAGCCGCTCGAGGCTGGGCGAGTCTCGATCGTCAGAGCAGGGACCCGGACTGACCTTCCATCCCGATTCATGTTGCTTGCTGCTTCCAACCCATGTCCCTGCGGCAGGGGAGTTCACGATTCCGACTGCAACTGCCCGCCAGAGAGTGTGCGTCGTTACGAGAGCAAGCTCTCCGGTGCGCTCGCTGACCGCATCGACATGGTTGTCGAACTCAGCACCCCCAATGCCATTGAGATATCGGGAAGCCCTGGCGAGTCATCAGCGGAAGTGCGAGATCGCGTCGAGACCGCGAACGAACGGCAGCTGTTTCGATTGGAGGGCGGTGGGTCCAATGCGGATATGGATCCAGAAACTGCCCGCATCCAACCACTGAAGCCTGAAGCCCGCCAGATGCTCACCGAGGCATATGCCAGGGACCGGCTGAGTGGGAGGGCGCATGACCGGGTGCTTCGGCTGGTCCGAACAATCGCTGACCTTGCAGGGCATGAAGAAGCCGACGCCGGTGACATGGCGCAGGCGCTGGGACTCCGAAGGCGAGGCTCCAGTTGATCCCGAGGGAGTGGGTCAACGGTCGGCGGAGCGACCCGGAAGGTACGGGGTTTGATCCTGCTGCCTGCTTGGAGTGTCTGCGGCGAGCGTGGATGATCAGCGAGCTCGCGCCGTACATCGAGAAGATCACCACGCGGGAGATCGGTTCCCGGGTCCAGGAGCTGATGCGACTCAGTGATGCGGATCTGTGTTTGTGTGCGGCGCCGAAGCGCGCGTCCGAGCTTCTCGAGACTGCTGCACTGATTCCGGCGTCCTCATTTGAAGATGCGATGGCCGAGGTCGACTCATGGGTGGTTTGTCGGCATCACCCCGCGTATCCCGTCGGCTTGAGGGACCTAGGAGATGCTCCGAGCGCACTCTTTTGTATCGGGGAGTCCGGAAGGCTCGAACTCCTGCAGCCCGAACGGACGGTCGCGATCGTTGGTGCCAGGCGGGCGACCTCATACGGGCGAGGAGTCGCGACTGAGCTCGGGCGTGAGCTGGCAAGAGTTGGCATATCTGTCGTGAGCGGGATGGCCCATGGCATTGATGCGTCGGTTCACCGCGGCGCGGTCGAGTCGGGTTTTACCTGTGCGGTCCTCGGCTGCGGACCCGATGTCGCCTACCCGGCGACCAATCGCGGTCTGCATCGACGGATCAAGGAGGACGGCCTGGTGATGTCGGAGCTTCCGCCCGGATCAACCCCGTGGAAGTGGACATTCCCGGCGCGCAACCGGATCATGGCCGGGATGGCTTCGATGACCATCGTGGTTGAAGCTGCAATCCGATCCGGCTCGCTCATCACAACCACAATGGCGGCCGACTGCGGACGGGACGTCGGCGCGGTTCCCGGTCCGGTTAACTCAGAGACCTCCGGCGGATCAAACGCATTGATTGCATCGGGCGCCTGCCTCATCACATGCGCGCAGGACGTTCTCGATGCCATGGTCGGCGTGGGAGAAGGGGCGGTGCGAGTTTGCGGACCACCACTCGACCCAGACCTGAGAGAAGCGCTTGGTGCGTTCGAGCGAAGCGACGGCACCTTTGACAGCTTCGCAATTGACGGCGGACTGTCGGCGTCGCGGGCAACGATCGCGATGACCCGCCTGGAGCTTCTCGGCTACCTGGAGTGCTCGGCGCTCGGAACGTGGACCCGGACCGCTTTGGCGGCGCCGTGAGCAGACGGCAGAGCGAGTTGCTCCGGTCCGGGTCGGGTCGGGCCGTTGCCGGGCTTGCGCGCTCTTTGCGCGAAGACCCAGCTTCGGAGCGCGACGTAGCGGCTGATTGTTGCCGCGACACTCGCTGCGATCAGAACAATGAGTTCGATTGCGCGAGAAGGATCGGGGTCGATCTTTCGAAGGACCACAAGAGCGCCGCTGGTGAGGATCAGGGTCGCAAAGAAAACAGCCATACCCATCGTGGACTGCCGGAAGAGGCGCTCGCGTCCGCGGATCTGAAAGGTCAGCCTGCGATTCGCAAGTGTGTTGCCGATGGCGGTGAGAGCCAGGGCGACCACGTTCGCGCCGCCTGCGCCCAGCGGGTTACGGAGGCTGAGGAAGATCAGCGCATAGGCAATCGTTGAGAGGACGCCCACGGCGATGAAGCGCATGAAGTGGCTGTCAGCGACGAGGCGGGCGACACCCTTGAGGTCGGCGACGGCGGTGGAGACGATGTCCACCCGCGAGTCCGGGTCGTCGACCCAATCGACGGGAACCTCGTGGATCCGCAACCCACGTCGCTGTGCGACCACGAGCAATTCGGTGTCAAAGAACCATCCTTCATCCTGAACGGACGCCAGGAGGCCGGCAAGGACATCCGTGCGGGCCGCCTTGAATCCACACTGTGCATCACTGAACCCGACTCGGAGGAAGGTGCGAAGGATCCGGTTGTAGCTGCGGGAGATCATCTCGCGCTTGACACCGCGAACGACCCTGGAGCCACCGGCAAGGCGGGTGCCGATTGCGAGGTCACTGTGGCCCGACAGCAGCGAGGCCACCAGGGGGAGAAGACCTCGAAGGTCGGTCGAGAGATCGACGTCCATGTAGGTCACGACGCGGGCATCGCTTGCGGACCAGGCGGCGCGAAGGGCCCGGCCGCGACCCTTCTGACGCAGTCGCATCACCGCGACACCGGGGAGGGTGGATGCGAGTCGCTCAGCGATTTCGGGAGTCAGGTCTGTGCTGGCATTGTCGGCGATCAGAATCCGCCAGGAGAACGGGAACTCGGCGGTGAGAAATCGATGTACCCGGTGAACCGAGTCGGCGAGGATACGTTCCTCATTGAAGACCGGAATCACGATCTCGACATCGATGGGGGCGTCCCGGTTGATCATGCAGCCATGGTCTTGCACCGAAGTTGGGATC
>JBBQZL010000083.1:0-10972 GCA_038207745.1 Solirubrobacterales bacterium | reverse complement strand
ATAGCGGGGGCAGGATTCGAACCTGCGACCTTCGGGTTATGAGCCCGACGAGCTACCTGGCTGCTCCACCCCGCGGCGGATGCGCAGTTTACCAGCGTTGGCTCGCGATCCTGAGAAGGCCTACCCGGCCTGGTCCCGGATCCCCTCGGGGGTTTCCGTGTCTTCAGACCTGAGCCGCCGCTCCATCCAGCGGGCGCCGACGGTGTCGGTGAGCCCGTGGGCGATGATCGAGGCCAGGATCACGAAGGCGGCCAGCTGGAAGATCAGCTCCCGTTGGGGAACGTCAGATTTCAGCACCAGGATCGCGAACAGCATCGAGGCAACCCCCTTGGGGCCGAACCAGGCGAGGAATCGGCGCTGTATCCGCGGCAGCTCAGAACCGGCCAGGGCGCCCAGGATCGCCACTGGCCTGGCGATGAAAAGCGTGAAGATGATCAGACCTGCCACCGCGACAACAGGTGTGGGGATGCCGGTTGAGATGAGCAGCGAGCCGAAGACGAAGAAGGTGACCGTCTGCAGCACCGCGCTGAGGCTTTCATTGAACTCGTGAAAGGAATCAGGAGTATCGCGATCGGCAACACCGAGAGCGAGCCCGGCTACGAAAGTTGCCACCAGGCCGTTTCCGTATGTCGCTTCGGCCAGGCCAAACGCGGCGAGTGCGATGCCAAGCGCATAGACCCCTTCATATTTCGACGCCAGACCCACGCCGGGCATATCGTCGATTGCCCGGCCGCCCAGCGTCGCCAGGCCAAAGCCGATCAAGGCCCCCACCACCGCCTCACCGAGTAGGGTGGCGGCCTCGGTGCCGGCGCCTGCATCCTTGGAGGCGAGGACGATCAAGAAGAGCACAAACGGCAGCGCCAGCCCATCGTTGAGGCCTGACTCCAGATTCAGCACATGCCGCAGTTTTGCCGGGATCGCCTTGGCTGTCACAACGGTTGAGGTGATCACGGGATCAGTGGCGCCCAGAACGGCGCCAAGCAGAAAAGCCTCACTCCAGGCGAGCTCGTTGAAGAGCGCCTTTGCGGCGACCGCGATCAACGCCATGGTCGCCGGCATCGCAAGCGCAAGGGCTCGCACCGTCGGCCCGAAGTGGGTTACGAGAAGCTCCTGTTCGACCACCAGACCGTCGCTGAAAAGGGTGAAGACAAGCGCCAACTCGATCAGGGCGATCACCCCGGGGTCACCCGGTTCGACGTGAACCACTCCGGCCGCGTCGAGGATCATCCCGGCGGCCACCGAGAGCAGGGAGACCGACAACACCGTGCCGTGTTCCAACCCGGACAGGCCGGAGACGACGATCAGGAGCACGCCAACGGTGAGCACAATTTCGGGGAAGCCGATGTCCATCGGGTCCCAGCCTAGAGCGAGGCGGCCTGTCGCCCCGTGCCAGTGCCGACGCATACGCGCGACACAGCCCTCCCAGGGCGGTCGCCTTGCCCCGCACGCGCACTCTCTAGAGTGGCGCGAACATGTCTGACCGACCAACCAGAGTTGCGGTGATTGATATCGGGACAAACTCGACCCGCCTGCTTGCCGCCGAAGTCCTGGATGGCCATGTCCATGAGCTGGAGCGCCACACCTGCGTTACCCGGCTCGGCCGTGGGGTCGACCTCTCCGGGCAGCTCTCGACCGAGGCGATCGAGGATGTCTGCGATGCAGTCGGCGGATATATCGCTCTATATAAGGGGCTGGGCATAGAGAAGGTGGTGGCGATCGCAACCAGTGCAGTCAGGGATGCGAAGAACGGTGGCGCCTTCATTGCCGAGCTGCGGGAGCGATTCGACCTAAACGCCCGGGTGATTGCCGGGGAAGAGGAAGCCGGCCTCACCTACCTGGGGGCAACCTCCGGACAAACGCCTGAAGTCCCCACACTCGTTTGCGATATCGGCGGTGGCTCCACCGAGATCATCGTCGGCAGGGGCGATACCCCCTCCTTCCATGCCTCGCTTCAGGCCGGCGTGGTGCGCCACTCGGAGCGTCATATCTCCACGGACCCCGCAGGCACCTCCGAACTGGAGAACCTCGCAGCCGATGTCCACCAGCTGATCCGGGACGCGATTGCCAACCAGCCGGAGGCCAGAGCCGAGGCAGGCATCGCGGTTGCCGGCACCCCGACCTCCCTCGCAGCAATCGACCTCGAACTCGATCCGTACGACTCCGAGCGGGTCCACGGTCACAGGCTCGGACTCGTCTCGATCCAGAAGATGCTCTCCCGCCTTGCCTCGGTACCGCTGAGCGAGCGAGTCAAGATCCCGGGGCTTCACCCCGAGCGCGCACCGACGATCGTCGCCGGCGTCGTGATCCTGATCGAGGTCATGCGTGCCTTCGACCTCGATGAGATCACGGTCTCCGAGCACGACATTCTCTACGGCAGCGCGATCTCACTCGCTCGCGACTCCGGCTAGGGAGCCACCGGAGTCGTCGATTCCGGCGGCGGTGCGGGCGGATCTTTGATGCCGGCACGATCCTTGAAGATCTGCTGGATGTCCTCGAGGCGTTTGCCCTTGGTCTCCGGGACGAACTTCCAGCAGAACCAGAGGGTGAAGAGACCGATCGCCGCGTAGAGCCAGAAGGCGCCACTGCGGCCGAGGCCGTCGATCAGGGTGAGGAAGGTGAGCGAGACGGCGAAGTTGAACAGCCAGTTCGCCATCGTCCCGACGGCGGCAGCCTTGCTGCGAACCTCGAGTGGGTATATCTCCGCGTTGATCAACCAGAAGATCGGGCCGAGGCTGATCGCGAATGAGGCGACAAAGACCATCAGGCTGACCACGGCGACAACCGAGGCCAGCGTGTTCTGACCGCCGGTGAAGACAAGACCGAGGACGGCGAGGGCGATCACCATTCCGGACACTCCGATCATCAGCAGCGTGCGACGCCCGGCCTTGTCGAGAAGCCGCAGCGCGACGACGGTCATCCCTACATTGACTATGCCGACGCCGATCGAGGCGAGGATCGCGGATGAGGAGTTGTCGACTCCTGTGAACTGGATGATCGTCGGCGCGTAGTAGATGACCGTGTTGATGCCGGTGATCTGCTGAAGCACCGCCAGACCGACACCGACGAAGAGCGCCGCCTTGACCAGAGGGTTGAGGAGATCGCGCCACCTGCCGGCCTTCTCCTCGAGGCTGACGTGGATCTCCCCGATCTCATTGTCGATCGTGTCGGGATCATTTACACGGATACGCATGAGCGTCGCGCGGGCCGCGTACTCATCGCCGACCATGACGAGCCAGCGCGGGCTCTGCGGCATCCTCAGCATCCCGAAACCGAGCACCAGGGCCGGAACCGCGCCGAGCCCGAGCATCCATCGCCACTCACCTGATGGTTCGAAGGCGAGGCTGACCAGGTAGGCGACGACGATCCCGATCGTCACGGCGAGCTGGAAGAAGGTGACCAGGCGGCCGCGTTCCTCGGGCGGCGCCACCTCACCTATGTAGACGGGGGCGGCGGCAGAAGCGAGACCGATTGCGACACCGACCACGATCCTCGCGATGACCAGGACCTCTTCGCCCCCGGCCAGGGCCGAGCCGATCGCGCCGACGATGAATACCACGGCCGAGATCAGGATCATGATCCGCCGCCCGTACTTGTCCGACGCCGGACCCGCGATGCCGGCGCCGAGCACCGCGCCGATCGGCACCGCAGCGACGACCAGGCCGGAGCCGAAGCTCGAGAGGTGGAACTCCGGGGTGATGAAGAGGATCGCCCCGGCGATGATCCCGGTGTCGTAGCCGAACAGAAGTCCGCCGAGACCTGCGATCGCCGCGGTCAGGATCACGTTGCGGCGAGCGCGCTTCGCGGACACCCTGTCAGCGGCCCTGAGTTCCTTGCCGGGACTCACCCCCGAGCGCCTCTCTCGGCTGTGTCTCTCCTCGCCACGCCGTGAGAGTACACGCGGGTCCGGCCTCCGCCAAACAATTCGGCGGATGCATGTCGTCGGCTACCATTGAGAGATGGCAACCGCAGATCTGACAGTGCTTCCGATCGGGCGCGAAGGTGCAGGTGCCGGCGACGTGATCGCCGAGATCCAGCGCCGGCTTTCGACCCAGGACAAGGTGAAGTTCCAGATGAACGCGATGGGCACCTCCCTCGAGGGATCGGTCGAGGACATACTTGCGCTCGCCGGGCAGCTCCATGCGGTCCCATTCGAGTCCGGGATCCCCCGCGCCTACACCATCCTCAAACTCGACGAGCGCCGTGACCGTGAGCAGACGCTCGAGGGCAAGGTCGAGTCAGTCCGTCGTCGGCTCGACCCCTAGTACCCGGAGCGGGACTCGAACCCGCACGCCCCCGATAGGGGCAGCGGCTTTTAAGGCCGCCGCGTCTGACCAGTTCCGCCATCCGGGCACGAGGATCGTAGTCGTCCGGGCAGCCGTCCAGGAGTGCGCTGACCTGTGCTGACGACGCCGGAGGAAACGCCCCGGAAATAAAAAAGACATGGCGCGAAACAATTTCATTGGTACGGTGTTCTTGTAGGCAGTAGCAGGGAATCACCAGTTGATGAAGCCGGAAAGAGGGACCAAGACCAGTCGTGGAAGCCTCTGCACTCACAACAGCCAACCGCCGCGGTCTTCTGGCCCGCAGGTCACCGCTGCTCAAGCTGCAGGGTGATGACCGGCTGATTGCGCTTGCCAGGGGCGGCAATGCGGGTGCCTTCGAAACGATCGTTGACCGCTACCAGCCACGGCTGCTCGGATTCTGTCGCCAGATGCTCGGCTCGACGGAAGACGCCGAGGACGTGCTGCAGGAGGTCTTCGTCAATGCCTACAAGGCGATGCTCGCCGACAGCCGCGAGATCAACCTGCGGCCATGGCTCTACCGGATCGCACGCAACCGATCCCTGAACCACCTTCGCAAGCCGACCGCCGATTGCAAGGAGTCGATGGACACGGTGCCGATGGTCGATGCGGCCACGACCCATGAGATGGTCCACAACCGCGAAGAGTTCCGTCAACTTCTTTCTGACGTCAAGAAGCTTCCCGAGACGCAGCGCACCGCCCTCCTGCTCCGTGAGATGGACGCGCTCTCATATGAAGAGATCGCCGTGACCATGGAAACGACCGTACCCTCCGTCAAGTCGCTGCTGGTTCGCGCCAGGATCTCATTGGCCGAGGCAAGCCAGGCTCGCCTCCTCACCTGTGGCGAGGTTCGGCTTGAACTCGCCGAGGCAGCCGAGGGTCTACGCAAGGTCACCGGCCCGGTCCGCCGCCACGTCCGTGAGTGCGACGAGTGTGGGGCCTTCCGCAGCCAGATCCGCTCCGACACCAAGGCCTTCGCAGCAATCTTCCCGGTCGGCGGCATCCTCGCTCTCAAGGGTCTCCTGCTCGGCAAGCTCGGCTTCGGTGCCGGCAGCGCCGCTTCCGCGGCGGGTGCCGGCGCAGGTGCCGGAGCAGCAACGGTCGGTACCGGTGCGGCATTTGGAACCGGCGGCGGAATCAGCGCTGTCGGCAGCGTCATCGGCGCCAAGGCGGTTGCCGGTGTCGTCACGGCGGCGGTCCTGACGGCAGGCGCGGTTGAGGTTCGCAATCAGGTCATCGCCACCCCGAACAAGCCGGCGATCGCCCGCGAGAGCACCGCACAGACCCACCAGCCCACAGCTCATCGCATGGTCACCGCTTCCAGCGTCCCCGTAGTCCAGGCTGAGGCTGTTCCAGACGCTCCCGCAGAGCCGGTCGCCGCAGCCGCCGATCCGGCACCGGTTAACGCCGCGCCAACTGAACCCGCGGCAACCAATCCGAGTGGGACTCCTTCCACCGAGGCTCCGGCAGCGGCAGCCGCCGTTGATCCCGTCCTCGAAACCGAGACACCCACCGGCGCCACCGGCTCCAGCGGTTCAATCCCCTCGGTTGGAGGCGGAGCCGCCGTCGTGATCGTCACACCCCCAAGCACCGTGATCACACCTCCGGACGCAGAGAAATCAGATTCACCGGCCCCGGAGGCCGAGCCGGCAACGGACGCCACCGAGGAGCTGGGCACCAACTAGCCCAGCCGTTCGGCGCCAGCCCATTTGGGCGGCGCCTTCGCCATCGTCACCCCGGTCACCTGGTCGATTCAGACCTGGTGCGTGTCTCCGGGGCTCATCACGACGACCTTTGACGAGGTCGTCGACTCGACCTCGTCGCGGAATGCCGCTGCGTCGGTCTCGATCGGCGGGAAGGTGTCGTAATGCATCGGGATAACGGTGTGGGCGCCGATCAGACCAGCCGCAAATGCGGCATCGCTTCGGTCCATCGTGTAGTGGCCACCGATCGGGAGCATCACGATGTCGACTGGATCACGCTCGGCGATCAGCTTCATGTCGCCGAACAGGCAGGTGTCTCCTGCGTGGTAGACGGTCTGGCCACCGATCCTGATGATCAACCCCGCCGCGGTACCCATGACGACGCCATGCTCGGCGCTGTACGGCGCCTCTTCGGACCCGGCGACCGTGTTGGTGTGCCAGGCGGGGACCAGTTTCACTGAACCCCAATCAAAGTGGACGGTACCCCCGAGGTTGGGGTCTGAGACATTCTCGACGCCTTGGCCCTGGAGCCAGTTGGCGAGCTCGACGATCGCCACGCAGGGAGCACCCGTCCGCTTCGCGATCCCGACCGCGTCGGCGACGTGATCAACATGGCCATGGGAGATCGCGATGTGGGTCGCGTCAACGTCCTCGGCCGTGCTCAGCGCGACCGGGTTGTTCGGTTTGAGGAACGGATCCAGCAGCAGACAGGTCTCTCCGTCCCTGATCTCAAAACACGAGTGACCGTGGTAATGAATCTCCATCGAGCTAGCTCTCCTTATCTTCTGAATCGGCCCCATCCAGCTCGGCGTGAAGCGCCCAGCCGACTGCAACTCCCACCATCATGCCCATTCGGGCCTCCTCGGCCAATAGGGTCCGCACCGCCGTGATCCGATCATCGGCATCGGGCGCCGTCGCCGCCTTCAAAGATTCGGACTCGTGAGCCTGGTCAAACCAACCACCGGCGCCCAGGGCTGCTGCGAGGACCTTCTGGAGCTGGGGTGCGGCAAAGGCGACGATCCGCTCCGCCTCGCGGAATCGCACGGGATCGGTCAGCCGCTCGACCGCGGCGTCGATCTGCTCCTCCGAGTATGCGTCCTCAGCCACTCGAAACAGCGTAACGAGGTCCGGCTCCGGGTGACCCCGAACCGGCCATCCCCGCTCAGGCCTTGGTTGC
Source organism: Solirubrobacterales bacterium (assembly GCA_038207745.1). Classification (GTDB taxonomy): domain Bacteria; phylum Actinomycetota; class Thermoleophilia; order Solirubrobacterales; family 70-9; genus JBBQZL01. Next base: position 3,791 of record JBBQZL010000083.1, on the reverse strand, counting down.
GAGGATGATGCCGTCGGCCACGCCGATCATTGCCCGCGACGCCACGCGCGGATCAGATGCGATCGTGTCATTGAGTTCGCGGATCGCGAGAACACCGGGGTCCGTGATCGAGCCGTCGATCACGTCGCCGTTCCGAAAGACGTTGTCGACGACGATAAGGCCCCCCGGCCGGAGCAGCCTCAGCACCGCCTCGTGGTAGGCCGGATAGCTCTCCTTGTCGGCATCGATGAAGGCGAAGTCAAAGGGCGGATCGGGCTCGAGACCAGCCAGGGTTTCGAGCGCGGGATCGGTCCGGATATCGATTCGATCCGCGAGGCCTGCACTCTCGATGTGACGCCTGGCAATTGCTGTGTATTCCTCGCTCACGTCGCAGGTGACAAGGATGCCGTCGGTTGGCAGGCCCCTGGCGATCGCGATCGATCCATAGCCGGTGAATGTCCCGATCTCGACCGCGCGTCTGGCCCCCATCGCCTTGACCAGGACCGTCATCAAAGCCGCCTGCTCGGGGGCCATCTGCATCTTGGCGACGGAGCCGAGCGCATCGGTCTCCCGGCCCAGCGCTTCAAGCCTCTCGTCCTGCTCGGAATGCCCGACCGCGTAGCGATGGAGATCCGGGGTCATGTTCGGATAGTCCCTGCTCATCGAATCCTTCCAGGCTGGCTCAGTGGTGGGGCCTCATGGTGACGGCCGCAAGGCCCGCGAGGGCCCCGATCACGCCGCCGGCGAGACCGACGAAGGGGTCGGCAAAGGGATCGAAGATCGGCAGGGCCAGCATCACGACGACAGCCATGGCGACGCCGATCACGTCGTAATCCTGATCAATCGAGTGGCGCGCCTCGGAGTGGCGGATCGCGAGCCAGGCGGTCACCGCGCCGAGGGCGATAGCGTTGCCGCCCGCCGCGAGGGGGGCCTCGCCGATCGCGGTCTCGATCCCGTACCCCGCGATCATCCCGAGCGCACCGCAGGCAAAGAGCAGCAGGAGCGCCGGCACTCGACCGAGTCGCCGCTCGACACCGGAGCCGAAGATCGCGATGATCACGGCGATCACAAAGAGATATCCGATGTCCTCGTAGACGAAGGAGGCGGTCAGAAAGCGCCACCAATCCCCGTCGACGGAACCGACGATCGCTCCGAGGTCATAGAGGCTCAAGCCGGCAGCGCGCTGAACCAGGATCGTCGCGGCTGAGACCAGGATGATCAGGATCGTGGCGTACGGCCGGGCGCCGGAGATCGCGCCGAGCCTGCTCTTCTGCGCACGCAGGCGGTGCATCGGATTGATCCGAGGCTCCTTTCGCTCCAGCAGTCCGTCGCGCTGCTCCAGCTTCGGGGCCCGCTTGCGCAGCCGCACTCCGCAGTACGGGCACTCCGTCACATACGGGCTGACCTCGCGTCCACAGTTCTTGCAGATGACGTTGAGCTCGGTCTGACTCACCGGTCGAGCATAGCCGCCTGCGCGCCTTGCTCTCCGCACAAGAAGCGGATCAGCTGATCAGATCCGGAGCCTTCGAGGATCTCGAGCTGGCGCCTGGCACCGGTTCCGGCTTCGATCAGGGCGGTGACGGCAGAGAGCTCCTGCTCACAGCCGAGCGCCACGGCATCGGAGCGGAGTTCAGCGATCAGCTCGCGGGCAAGCTCGGCGGCAGGTGCCCGGCGATCGCTTGGGAAGTCGACAAGTTCGGAGTCGAGACCGCGCAGGGCAGCGTGGATCTTATTGTCGTCGATCAGCTCGGTCGGCACCTCCACCAGGGGCTTCCTGTCATCGAAGTTCCGCGAGTAGCGATGGACGAGGCAGAGGGTCAGTGCCGAGAGCGCGATCGTCTCCGCGATCGTCGTCTGCTGGTCGAAGATCCGGATCTCGATCGTGCCGAGGTTGGGATGTGGGCGAACGTCCCACCAGAGATAGGTGTAGTCGGCGATCGCGCCGGCCCGTGTCATCAGCTCGACGCGGCGGGAAAAGATCTCCCAGGTCCCGTAGTGGGGCGGTATGCCGCTGCGGGGAAAGTGGCGGAAGATCAGGGTTCGGGTGGACATCATCCCGGTGACGTATCCCTCCCAGAGAGGTGAGTTTGCCGAGATCGCCAGGAGCAGCGGCATGTGCCGCCGAATGCCGTCGGCAACGTAGATCGCCTTGTCTGCTCCGTCGATCCCGATGTGGACGTGGGTGCCGAAGATCACCTCCTGCCTGGCGATCCAGCCCAGCTCCTCGATTATCGCCGCGTATCGCGGCCCATCGGTGATCAGCTGATCCGCCCAGAGCGAGGTCGGGTGGGCACCGCCCGCGCCGAGCAGCATTCCGTGGCGCGCTGCCACGTTGCGGACCCTCTCGCGCAGCTCGGTCAGCTGTATTGCGGCCTCAGCGAGGTTCGGACACGGTTCGGTGGCGATCTCGAGAACCGACTGCACCAGCTCGGGTTTGACCTGGCCCGGCGGGTTTTCCCCGGGAAGGCCATCGAGGATCGCGCCGATTCCCGGGGACAGGCAAAGGCGCTCGGCATCGACGAGCATCAGCTCCTCCTCGATGCCTACCGTGAACGCGGGTCCTTTGAATTTGTGTTCCAGCATTTGGCTCCCGGATTCCCCGGATCGCCGGATCGTACCCCTCCCTGGAGAGGCCGGTGACATAATGCGGCCCTACTCAAGGTGCCCCACGGTGCCACGATCCCCAGGAGGATTCCAGCTTCATGGAAGCAAAGAGCCTGACCGAGCAGAAGTCACTGCTTTCGATCCTTGCGCCGGGCAAGCGCGCGCGGCTGCACCGGCTGCTGTTTGAGTTCGGCCCCGGCAACGGGACACTGATGCTCCTGCCGATCGATCAGGGGATCGAGCACGGCCCGCGTGACTTCTTCCCGAACCCGGCCTCGAAGGATCCCGAGTACCAGTTCAGACTTGCGGCAGAGGCCGGTTATTCGGCTCTGGCATGCCAGATCGGGATGGCCGAGAAGTATTACCCGGACTACGCGGGCGCGGTCCCGCTGATCCTCAAGGTCAACGGCAAGACCGATATCCCGTCCTCGGCAAAGGCCTTTTCAAGCTGCAACTCGAGCGTCGAGGATGCCGTCCGCCTCGGCGCCGACGCCGTCGGCTACACGCTCTATGTCGGATCACCCCGGCAGGACGAGGACCTCACCCAGCTGCGCCAGGTTCGCCAGGACTGCGACCGTTTCGGCATGCCGCTGGTCGTCTGGGCATACCCCCGCGGCGAGGCGATCGACGCAAAGGGCGGCGCAACCTCGCTCTACGCGATCGATTACGCAGCCCGGATGGCGATGGAGATGGGCGCCGACGTGGTCAAGCTGAACATGCCCAAGGCATCTGACCACGACAGGGACGCTCCGGCGCCCTACAACGAGATGAAGGCCTCCCAGGACGAGGCGATCGCGCACTGCGTCGCATCTGCCGGCCGCTCGCTGGTTGTGCTTTCGGGAGGTTCCAGGACTGACGACGAGACGGTCATCGGCCACACCAAGTCGGTGATGCAGGCGGGTGGATCCGGCGTCATCTTCGGGCGCAACGTCTGGCAGCGCGAGTGGAGCGAGGCGCTCGAGATCATCGGCCAGATCAAGGAGATCATGCTCTCCAGCGTCCACCGGATCCCCTGAGCGGGGATCGATAGGGCAGCGGCGGGCGGCGATGGTTCCGGGCGTCAGGGGCCGCACCGCCGGGACGCTGCTGCTGCTCGCGCTGATCGCCTACGCGCTGATCGCCGGCCGTGGCGAAGACGATCCGGCCGGGGACCGCGGCACCGCCGGCGGCGCCGCTCAGCGCGCCCGGGTCCTTCGCGTCATCGACGG
>JBBQZL010000082.1:0-11131 GCA_038207745.1 Solirubrobacterales bacterium | reverse complement strand
TCTCATCGTCATCACGAGCCAGTTCTCGGGTTGGGATAAGACCAAGGATCGGCCCGACCTTCTTGCTCTCGACAAGAAGGGCAAGCTCGTTGTCATTGAGATCAAGCTCGACTCATCAGGCAGTGGCCAAGACCTACAGGCGATCCGCTACGCAGCCTACGTGGCCACGCTCACGTCGGATCAGGTCGTCGATCTCTTTCTGGACTTCGTGAATAAAGATGCTGATGGACCCATTTCCAGGTCGGAGGCCGCTGACCAGCTCTCGAACTTTCCCAACGAGGGACTCGAAGCGCTCGATGATGACGACGCTCCGAGAATCATCCTCGCCGCCAAGGGCTACCAGCCTGGAGTCACAAGCACGGTTCTGTGGCTACGCGATGCATTCCGAATGGACATCTCCTGCGTCAAAATAGAACCCTACGTTCTTCACGGAGAGCTGATTCTCGCCTCAACGACGCTCATACCGCTTCCCGAAGCCGCCGAGTATGAAGTTCGCATGCAGGCGAAGAGGCAGAAGGCCAGTAGCGGAACCAGCGTTCGCGTTGATTTTGAAAAAGCCGAGGCGTTCATCGATTCCATTCCAAGTGGAAAATGGTCTTCGTACAAAGACGTTGCGACGGCGGGGCAAAGCCCGAAGGCGGCCCAGTCCATTGGTGGATGGCTTTCCAAAAGTGGTCACGATATGCCCACCGTCTACCGTGTTCTGAACGCACAAGGCAAGGTCAGCGCTGGCTGGGGTACGAGCAACCCAAGCCTTCCGGCCACGGCGGCCGACGTTCGTCAGAAACTCGTGGAGGAGGGCGTCGAATTTGACGAGCAGAACCGGGCTAATCAAGATCAGCGTTGGACTTCCGACGATTGGGCCTCATCCGCGGATGACACCCTTCAGGCGCTGGCGGACTAGCCGCCAAGGCGACCCTGGCACCGAGTGGAGATGCCCGATCACAGGCGATCCAGAATCTATGGCCGGATCGCCGAGCTGGCAACACTGATCGTCCCGCCGAAGTAGGCCCCGGTGGCGACCGATGCGGCTCCGGCTTCAGGACCGTGCCGTTCCAAGTCGCGGAGCGCGACCCGAGTTCCGTCGTTCATGCGTTCCCGGAGGGCAAGGTCGGCGAGGACAAGCAGCGGGGGGACGATCTCTGCCAGCACCAAACCGGGCGGCCAGTTCTTGCCACCCGATTCCCTGACATCGAGCCGGAAATAGCTGAGGTGCACTACCTCCCGACCCGCTCGGTACCGGGCCTCAATATCTTCAAGCGCAGGGGGCAAGGCGCCAGGCGTGAAGCGCGATTCCCACTCGCCGGGTCGGCAGTAGTCGGAGGCGAAGGCATCATGGGGCTTGGACTTCCTCCGGCTGCCCCAGATGAAGTCCCCCAAGCATCGAGTGTGAACGACAAACGACTCTAGGTGCGCGTTCCGCTCAGGGCCGACTTCCTGCCGGAGCTGCCACAGCCGGTTGACGGAATAGACAAGCATCCGGCCCTCGTAGACCAGATGTTCGTCCGCGAAGTCGGTCAGCTCGATATCGGTTCGAGGGCACGCCGTGGCTTCATTCACGCTTCCGAAACTAGGCGAACAGCCGGATGTGTCCGTCAGGAATGACTTGTTCCAGGGGCTTTGACGACCGCCCCTATCTACTCGGTGCCATTGGGCAGAATCACGATCTCACTGCCCAAAAGGACACCAAACCCCGATAATCGCCGCGAAACCGCTGCTCGCCCTCGGCGGCGGCGGGGATCATGAATCCGGCATCCAGAGCCAAAAAATGCCCGGTCGAATGGCCTTCCTTGGTTCGCTTCACACGCGAGAGGTCGCTGGTTCGAAACCAGCCGGGCCCATCTTGAAACCGACCACGAGGGGCGCAATACTCTGGTCATGAACGGCATGTCCGCGAGCGTCACCGTCAGGTTCGTTGACGCGATCGTAGCCCGGGATTTCGCCGGTACCTTCGGCCTCATGCATCCTGAGATCGACTTCCGGGCGATGAAGCCGAGGCGGGTCTGGGAGGCGGGCGATCCGACTGTAGTCGGGGATGCCATGCGCACCTGGCTCGACGATCCCGAGAGGCCCGCCGAGCGCAATGACGCCACCGAAACCACAAACATCGAGGACACCCTGCGCGTCGGCTGGCGTGTTCGTGGCCGCGATGCCGATGGCGCCTTCACCTTCGAGCGACAGGCATACATGGGCGAGGAGGTTGGGCAGATCGTCTGGCTGCGGGTGATGTGCAGCGGGCCGCGTTCTGCTGAGGCTGGGTCGCCCGGGTAGAGGTGGGTCATCTGGACCCCCGATCTACGGGTGAGCCCGGGATTGTGCTTCGGATAGGCTGGTCAGAGAGTTGAAACCCCCAACCGGGAGAGCATCTTGGCCTTTGTCACGTTCATGAACAGCGGTGCCGGACGAGCAGCACGCATCATCGCCGGAATCGCCCTGATCATTGTCGGACTCGCCGTGATCGGCGGAACCGGGGGCGCGATCGTTGCAATCGTCGGCCTTGTGCCACTCGGGGCAGGTCTCGCGAACGTCTGCCTGGCCGGTCCGCTGTTCGGGGTCGACCTGCACGGCAAGAGCAAGTCCTCGGGCTAGGCGGTATCGCCGCAGAAGAGGGCCGGCTGCGCTCGGCAACCGGCCCCTTGTGAAGCGAACAGGGCGAGCGCCTCGCTGCCCTCGCCCATCTGTTCGGTCTGCTCAGCCGCCGTTGGAGGCGGTTGCGTAGGTGCGGCTCGGCTCACCGCGGAGTGCGGTGGCAGTCGGCAACGGAGCCCCCGCGGTGGTGCCGGAGACGATCGGCAGGACGAGCCTCGAGGCTTCTGCGCCGCCGAGTGCGACCGTGTTGACCGTGGTGCCATTGTCGACGGTGTCGAAGTCCCAGATCGGACGATCGCCACTGACCGCCTGGACGACGACCCTGATCTTCGAGCCTGCGCGGAACTCGTGCGCGACCGGGAAGATCGGCACCCGGACCAGCGAGAACTCGCCCGCCGGAAGCGGAGCTGCATCCTCCTTTAGGTGGGTCGGGACCGGATCGATGTCGGTCGAGAGCGCCGGGTCCAGCTTGCGATGAGAGGCACGCAGCCACCCGTTCTGGACGTACGTCTCCTTGCCGTCAGGCCGGACCTCACTGAGCGTCACCTGGAGATCCGTGTCCGCAGCCGAGGACTTCAGGTACAGATCGAGACTGGACGGTCCGGCGACAAGCGTGTCCGACCCGAGCGCCGAGGAGGTGAATCCGAGGCCCTTGCCGGCCGCAACGGGCGCCCAGTTGTAAGGCGGCTGAGCCTTCCATGCATCCGCTTCCCCGGCGCCGATCAGCGTCTGGGGCGGTCGTGCACCCGGGTCGGCCGTGTACTGCGCCGGAGCCTGGGTCGCGGGCTTGCTCGTGTTGAGACCGCCGCTGCCATCGAGGTAATAGGAAGTCGCCTGCGCCTCGCTGATCGGCCATGAGCTGAAGCCGAGATCCCATGCCGCACCGATTGCTCCCGGGGAACCTGGAATCGCCGCACCGTTGTCGAACAGCAGGCGGATGCGCGGGTCCTGCTTGAACTCGTTCCTTGCCTGATCGACGCTGGTGTAGGCGGCAAAGCGTGACTGCTGGACCGGCAGCGCCGGAGCATCAGCCAGCTCGTTGTAGAGCAGGCTGCTGAGCGAGAGGATCGGAGCCGGAACATCGGGAATCTCATCCGCAACGAACAACTTCATGAACTCGACCCAACGGGTGATCGTGCTCGGCCCGAGTGAGTCGGCATGGACGCCGTTCTGCATCGAGACCCAGACATTGGGGTTGTTCTTGAGGTTGGCGATGCTCTCCGGGAAATGCCCACCCGTCTGCTCGTCCTGGAACTGGCCGACCCAGAAGACCGGCACCTTGATGTGCTTCACCCAGTACGAGGGTGCCCTGTACTTGAACAGCTTGGGTGTTCGATACGGGTTGTCCTTGACCAGATCAGGAGCGTTTCGCGTTTGAAGGCGAAGCTTCTGGTTGGCGATGCAGTGCCGGTCACCGGCAGTTGTCAGCGCCTTTGCCCATGCCTGTCCGCCTTCGGGAGCGGGCTTCGCGTCATCCATCCTGGCAAGGATCCACGAGAAGGCGAACCCCTTGTTGAAGATGCCGCCCGGGTATCCGGTGGCGCTGTAGGTGTCGTCGGTGACCGACATCGGCGAGATCGCCGCGAGGTGGGGTGGCTGCGTCCCGGCGGTGAACAGCTGGGTGATCCCCGAGAAGGAGATTCCCGCCATGCCGACCTTGCCGCCCTTTACCCAGGACTGGTTGCCGACGGTCTCGACCGCGTCATAGCCGTCATATGTGGTCGGCAGGCCGAAGAGGTCAAACCCGCCGCCCGAGCAGCCGGAGCCGCGCATCTGGACGCTCACGGTTGCAAAGTCGAGCAGCGGCCCGATCAGTGAACCGATCGCCGTTGACGTCGCCGGGGCGAGTGGATCGGGGGTGCCGGTGAGAAATGACTCGAGAAGATCGTGTGGTGCGGCGGTCTGGTAGCCCGAGTACTCGACGAAGGTCGGGAACGGGCCATCGGCCAGAGTTGCACCGGAGGGCAGGCGAACGGTCATCGCGAGCTCGACGCCGTCGCGCATCTTCACGTAGTTGAGACCCTGCTTGAGCTTGATCCCCTTGTAGAACGAGTTCTTGGGGTTGTCCCCCATCCGAAGCACCGTGAAGCGCCTGGTTCCCTTGACCTGATTGACCTTCTTGAACTTCGTGACCTTCTTGCCCTTCTTCTTTCCCCTCTTGATCCTGATCTTGTACTTGACCTTGATCTTCCTGCCGGTCTTGAAACGCACGGTGTATCCCTTGCCGGCGGGGATGTCATAGAAGATCTTGCTTCCGAAGCGGTCAGCCCTGCCGAACCGGACAATCTTGTTCTTCCGATTGACCAGCAGGAGCTTGTTGCCCTGCTTGGCACCGAGGACATATGCCTCGCTGACACTCCCGCGAGCCTTGAAGCCGGCCTTGCCCGTCTTCTTGGGTGCCGCCGCGGCGGCGAGACCCCCAAATGCGATCAGGAGCATGGCCATGGCAACGGCGACTACGGTGCTGCAACGGACTGCGCGCATCAATCTCTCCCAGTTCTCCCAAGGTCATTTTCATAGGGCCCCTGCCCTGCAGCCCTGCGTACAGATTACACAGAAACATCGGCGTACCGTAAAAAGGTCGACGACTTCACCGTATCGGATGCAACCTGCCTCGATCACAGAAGTATTTTGAACCGTCTCGGGTCTGGGCTAGGCTCGCGCATCGATATGGCAATTGGCCACATCGGACACGAAAAGCAAGGGGTATGGATGAAGAATCGCAAATGGGTCATTGCATTGCTGGCAGTGATGGCATGTGGCCTGATCGCCGCAGGCTGCGGCAGCAGTGACAGCTCGTCATCGAGCACCGCGGCCACCGCCACCGACAGCATGTCGTCTGACACGACCGCAACCGATACGGGTGGATCAACGCCCGACGATGTCTACAACGCGTGCATGGACGTGATTTCGGGAACGCCGGCCGAGGCGGCTGGACAGACCGCGTGTGCGCAGGCCCGCGACGCGTTCCAGCAGTGCTCCGACCAGGCGAACAACGCGCCTCAGGCAGCACGCGACACAGCAATTGCGGCGTGCCAGTCCGCTGCAGACGCAACGGTTTCAGCGCTGAAGTCAAGCGGCTGAGGACAAACTCGATACCAATGCCGGACACCCGGGTCCCGGGTGTCCGGCGGGCGTCTTGGCAGGCCGGCTGCGAGAGAGGCTCCGTACGCCTACTCTCGGGGCGATGCCGGAGGCTGATGCCGGCCACCGCGCCGGATGAAGCGGCGCACCTGGCCCTTCCTCCTGGTCGGACTGATCATCGTGGGCGCCATCGCGCCGGCGGTCGTGCGTCCGTCGGCGATCTTCGGGGTTGATCGCGATGCGCTGATCTACTCATTTGATGCCGACGATTGCCAGCCGGGCAGCAAGATCGTCGAATACCGCTATCCGCTCGCTGTCGACCCATGGGGATGCTGGAAGATCACCCCCGACCATGCTGCCGGGCTCGACTGGAGGCCCGGTGCCGAGAAGGTGCCGTGTCGGGTCGCAGAACCACGCCTGACCGCCCCCGTGGCTGCATATGCCGGGACACTTCCATCCCCACCACGATCGGCTTGTGAGGCCAGGGTGACCACGAGCAGCAAGAGGGCACGCGGCGGCGCCCGAAGCCTGCTCAAGGTGCCAATCGTTCGATCGTCCAGGCACCCTCTCCCCGTATATATAGAAAGCGGTCATGTAGCCGATCCTGCCGTCCCTGCCAGAACTCGACCTGCTGATGATGGAGCAGAAAACCTCCCCAATGCGACGGTCGGGGGATCTCACCTGCCGGGTTCGCAAAGCGGATCTCGGCCTCCTCGAGGCGGCGGTCGAGTTCCTGCCGGTTCTTGATCACCTGGCTCTGCGGCGACGCCCAGGCTCCGAGTCGGCTACCACGACCCCTGGATGCGTAGTAGTCATCGGACTCCTCAACCGAGAGCTTCTCGACCGGCCCCCGTATCCGGATCTGGCGATCCAGCTCGCGCCAGAAGAAGACCATCGCCGCCCAGGGATTCCGGGTCAGCTGTTCCCCCTTTGAGCTCTCGTGATTCGTGAAGAAGCTGAACCCATCGGGACCGAAGCCCTTCATCAGCACCATCCGTGCATCCGGGCGCCCATCCTGATCCGCGGTCGCGAGGCTGACGGCCTCGGGCATCTCGATCAGCCGGGTTGCGCCCTCAAACCATTTCGCGAACAGCTCCAGCGGGTCCGCCGTGAGCCCCGCCCGGATCAGCGGGGCATGTTCGTGTTCGGTGTTGCCGGACATGACCTCTGACCATATGACACCCGGCGGGAGTGGCGGGCGATCAGTTCAGCGTCGGATCCGGCGGCATCGTCGCCATCAGGGCGTGATCTCCGCCGCGCCGCTTCAGCACCTCCGGCCAGACATCCTCCTGGTCGAAGATGTCGCGGGGAAGGGCCGGCTCGACAAGCCACGCCTCGCGCTCAATCTCCTCCTCGAGCTGACCCGAGGTCCATCCGGCATGCCCTGCATACACCTGGATCTGCCCGATCTGCGAGTCCTCTGCAGGGTCGACGACCCCGATGTCGCCGACCACAAGTCGCGGCGATTCGTCCGGGTCGAGAAACTCACCGAGCACGACGATCGACTCGCTGGCCACCGGGCCACCGATGCGCACAAGCTGGTCGCCTCCGGTCGTCACCGCCAGCGGCGGCACCGCCTCGGCGATCCTGGTCTCGGAAATCCTGTTGAGCACCACTCCGAACGCGCCCTCGTCGCTGTGCTCGATCATCAACACCACGGTACGCCGGAAGAAATCAAACAGTCCCGGCGTCGCGATCAGCAACTTCCCTCGCACAGATTCCACAAGCCAAGGCTACGACTTTGCGGGCGGGCGGTGCGTCTAGATCTGGGGAACCAGGAACCGATCCGCGTCGTCGCTCGGACTGGCAAAATCCTCGATCCGGGCCTGGAGGGCGAGTTCGCGCTCGAAATCGACTGCCTGTCCGTGGGGGAAGTCGATGTCCTCGTCCTCGAGCAGATCGACAAAGATCTTCACGAAGCGCGCGTCGAGCTGGGTGCCCGAAACCGCGTGCAGCTCCTTGATCGCGTCAAACGTGGAAACCGGGTCCCGGTAGGAGTCCCTGGCAGTCATCACGTCGTAGGTGTCGGCGACAGAGATGATCCGTGCCATTGCGGGGATCTCATCCGCCGCGATCCCCCTCGGGTATCCGGTGCCGTCGATGCGCTCGTGGTGGGCAAGGATGATCTGGGCGACCGGGCCATATCCGTCGACAGCCGAAACGACGCGCGCGCCCTGCTGCGGGTGGCGGCGGATCAGCATCCAGTCCTCCTCCGAGAGCGAGACGTTTGCCTTCAGGATCCGGTCGGGGAGGATGAACTTGCCGATGTCGTGAAGCAGGGCAGCCACGTGGACCAGCTCCTGCTCGCGCCGTGAGAAGCCCGCCCGCTGGGCGATCGCCCTTGAATAACGTGCGACCGAGGCACTGTGCCTGGCGGTCATATGGTCACGGAGGTCGAGGGTGCGGAGCAGTGCCGAGAGCATGCCGACCTGAAAGCTCGCGAGCTGCGTGCTTCGCTCCTCGAGCTCCTCGGCCCGTTGCTGCGAAAGCAGGAGGGCGCCGATCAGGTATTGATAGGTGACCAGAACGATTCCGAAGAGCGCGACGGCGGCGATGCCGGCCTTCACATAGAGGAAGGCGATTCCCGCAGCCATCAGGGCGGCGGCCAGCTCCGACGGAAGCACCGGAATCAATGCGGTGCGAACCTTGTCGAGGAAGGAGGAGCGGGCCAGGTAGCAGGCGTACGAGACGATCAGGGCGAAGTTGATCGCGAGGGCAATGAGGAAGACGACGAAGACGAGGGCGTAGAAGATCGGCTGGTTCGATGTGATCCCGGTCTCGAGAACCACCTGTTGAGAGATCACGCCACCGATCAGCGGAAAGGCCGCGTAGGTGAGGAGGTTGTTGAGCAGGTAGTGACCCGCGTCGCGCCAACGCGCCCAGCCGGCGAGGATGGTCAGGATCCCGATCACCGCCGCAGCGGCACCACCCAGAAACACCATCGCCAGGACCAGAGCCAGGAAGCTGCCGGAGACTTTGAACTTCGATGTGGTCGTGACCGCCGTGAGGTCGCTGAAGATCGAGAAGCCGAGCAGAATCAGAAACAGCGGCAGATTCCAATCGGACTGCGGTGCCTCGTAGACGATTCCGGCGAGCACGAGCACAAGTCCCAGCACCTGGGCGAGGATGATTCGGGTTGTGGGGCGAGCTGTTATTCGGTCCTCCGCTGCCATCGTGCTCCGTCGTGTTCCGGCTTTGCTTGGGCGCTATCCGGGTCGTCCCACGTTCGTTATCGGCCGATTCGCTCCTCTTCTGGAGCGAACTCATGCAGAAACGATGACCTTGGGCAGCGCGAGCGTACCGAGTATCGATGATGGCGCTGGCAAATCGTGTGCAGATCAGCGCAGGAACGACAAAGGACGCCCCGAAAGAGACGTCCTCTGCTTGACTCACAGGCCCCTGCAAGAGCCAGTGTGTCGGACCTCATCATCTGAAAGTGGTTCTAGTGACGCCAGCCCATAGTTTTTCCTTTCCCCTGCACCACGTTGCCGCGTGCTGCCGGTGAAGTTCGTCAATAGCTTGCACAGGTTGTAGCAGAAGTTGTGCGGAAGTTGTGCAAAATCCTTCAAAACCTGTGCACGTGAATGAGAACTTGTGCGCAGGTCGAAGCACCGTTTCATCGCCTCCGTGAGCCGAGCCCGCCTCCAAGATCCCCTTAAGCGCCCGGCCTTCCGGCGCTTGGCTATGAGCTATGCCGTCAATGAACTCGGTGACTGGTTCGGGATCATCGCCCTGACGGTTCTGGTCTACGACGAGACCGGAAGCGCGATCGCAACCGCTGGACTTTTCCTCGGAACACGCCTTCTCCCGGCCCTGATCGCGCCGGTGATCGTCGCCCGCGCAGAGCGCCCGGCCCCGCGGGTGGCCCTCTCGGTCATCTATGCGGCCGAGGCCGTCACCTTCGTCGGGCTGGCGATGCTGGCGACCAACTTCACCCTCACAGGGGTGATCGTCCTCGCCACGATCGACGGTGCCCTGGCCCTTTCGGGACGGTCGCTGATCCGCGCGGTGACCGCTTCACTGCTCGCGCCATCAGGAGAGTTGAGAGCGGGCAACGCAATCCTCAACATCGCCTTTACCGGCGGTACGGCGATCGGCCCCGGGCTTGCCGGGGTGATCATCGGCGGCGCGACCATCGGCGCGATCTCGGTGGGCGGGATCGGCATCCAGGCCTCGCTGCTGCTCAACGCCGGCTCCTTCCTGCTGATCGCCGGCATCCTCGCCACGACCAGGAAGCTGCCACGCGCCGAGCCCGATCAGGCGGGGGTCATGGACCGTCTGCGCGCCGGCCTCGCCTACATAGGGTCGCGGCGGCCGCTGCACCTCCTGCTCAGCGCCCAGGGTGCCGCATTCCTCTTCTTCGGAGCGGTGATACCGGTCGAGGTCATTTACGCCAAGGAAACGCTCTCCGCAGGCGATGCCGGATACGGACTGCTGCTTACGAGCTGGGGGGTCGGAATGGTCCTGGGCAGCGCCACCTTCGCTGCGACCCGGCGGATGTCGCTCGGCATCCTCCTCCTTGTGAGCACGGCGGCGATCGGCATCGCCTATCTCGGCATGTCGGCTGCGCCGACTCTCGGGATCGCCTGCCTCTGGGCGATCCCCGGTGGAATCGGCAACGGCGTCCAGTGGGTCAGCCTGGTCAGCGCAATCCAGGAGCTGACCGCAGAGCGGATGCAGGCGCGGGTGATGAGCGTGCTCGAATCAATCGGCGCCGTGATGCCTGGCATCGGTTACTTCGTAGGCGGATTGATCGCCACCGGACACGGGCCAAGGGCAACCTTTGTATTCGCGGGCGCCGGGATTCTCCTCGTCCTTGCTCTCGCGACCCCGATGCTCTGGCAGACGATGACGAGCTGGCGCTCGCGAATTGATGACGCATCTTGAGCTGACGGAAGTTATTGTGGTGAAGTTGGGGAAATCGGGTAGAGGCGTTTGGGTGAGGATCGATCTCGTTCGCCGAGCGGTCAAGGAGAGGTAAAAACGAAATACGGGGCTTCGGCACCATGGACGATCAAGGCTGGCGATGAACGAGTCGCTTGAAACCGTCGCCCCATTTCAGACCCCTGGAGCGCTACAGGCGGGCATTCCGAATCGATCCCCATTTGGGCTGTTCTGGCACCGCTTTCGCCAGGACAAGGCAGCTCTGCTGGCCCTGACCTTCCTGGTCCTGCTGGTGCTTGTCGCGATCTTCGCCCCGCTGATCGTCAAGTTGTTGGGAGCGCCCCCACCGAACGAGCTCGACCAGAATGCACTCGACTCCTTCGGCACGGCGACCGGCCCCAGCAGCGTCCACTGGTTCGGCGTCGATGACCTCGGAAGGGACGTGCTCAGCCGCACGATCTACGGCGCCCGGGTGTCCCTCATCGTTGCCTTCTCGGCAACCTTTCTCTCGGTCTTCCTCGGCGTCGTCCTCGGATTGATTGCAGGCTTCAAGCGCGGTTGGCCGGACACGATC
>JBBQZL010000081.1:0-11156 GCA_038207745.1 Solirubrobacterales bacterium | reverse complement strand
CGACATCGATGCGCTTCGAACCGTCGCAGAGGGAATCAACACCTTCGCGGGTCCCGATATGGGCGTTCTGATCATCACCCACTACCAGCGCATCCTCCACATGGTGAAGCCGGACTTCGTCCACGTGATGTTCGAAGGCCGGATCGTCAAGAGCGGCGGCCCTGAGCTGGTCACCGAACTCGAGGAGCGCGGTTACGGGTGGATCAAGGACGAGGTCGCAGCAGGCGCAGCGGCCTGACCCGGCCGGCGACAGTGGCCTCCCCCGCCATCACATTTCCGCTCACCGAGATCCGGGCCGAGTTCCCGTTTCTCGAGCGCGAGGTGGCGGGGAAGCCGATCGCATATCTCGACAACGGTGCCTCTGCCCAGAAGCCTGAGCGTGTGATCGACGCGGTCAGCGACCTCTACCGCAACCACTACGCCAACGTCCACCGCGGCGTTCACACGCTCTCCGAGGAGGCGACGGATCTCTTTGAGGGAGCCCGCGAAACGATCGCGGGGCATCTCGGGGCGAGATCCCGCGAGATCATCTTCACCCGCAACGCGACCGGGGCCATCAACCTTGTCGCGCATGCCTGGGGCCGGGCAAACATCGGTGCCGGGGACCGCATCCTCCTCACCGAGATGGAGCACCACTCCAACATCGTCCCCTGGTATCAACTCGCTCGTGAGGTTGGCGCGGAACTCGAGTGGGTGCCGATCGACGACGACGGCGGGTTGGACATGGAGTTCCTCGACCGGGCGCTGACGAGAGAACCGAAGCTGGTCGCGGTCGCGCATGTCTCAAACGTCCTCGGCACGATCAACCCGGTTGCCGAGATCGCACGACGTGCGCATGCCGCCGGGGCCAGGGTGTTGATCGACGGCGCCCAGGCAGCTCCGAAGCTCGCGCTGGACATGGCCGAGATCGACGCCGACTTCTACGCCTTCACCGGCCACAAGGTCTACGGACCAACCGGAGTCGGCGTTCTCTACGGAAAGCTCGCGATCCTCGACGCGATGGGACCCTACGAGGGCGGCGGCTCGATGATCCGCAGGGTGGGCAGGGACAGGATCACCTGGGCGGATGTTCCGGCCAGGTTCGAGGCCGGCACGCCCCCGTTCGCCGAGGCAGTGGGTCTCGGAGTTGCGGTCGAGTGGATCGACGAGATCGGTCTCCCGGCCATCCATGCCCATGAGAGCGCGCTGGCCGGGTATGCGCTCGGGCGCCTCGGCGAGATCCCCGGCCTGAGGCAATTCGGACCGCCTCCCGGGCGCGAACGCGCAGGGATCGTCTCCTTCAACATCGACGGGGTCCACGCGCACGACATCTCCGAGATCCTCGACCGCCACGGGGTCGCGGTAAGGGCCGGCCACCACTGCGCGCAGGTTCTGATGGACGCGCTCGGAGTGGCGGCAACGACGCGCGCCAGTTTTGCGGCGTTCAACACCAACGAGGAGATAGACCGACTGGTCGAAGGCCTGGTCGATACTCGCCGCATCTTCCAGCTCTAGATCAGTCGACGACCGCGATCTTCGAGCGGTCTGCGCGGCAGGTGATGCCGAGCGAGGTGCTTGCGTACTTCGGTGCGAATGAGTAGTAGACGCCAGAGCCGAGGTTGTGGACCTTGATCTTCCAACCACCGTTGCTGCGGCTCATTGTCTCGCCAAGGACGATGTCGACGGCACCCGCGCCGCGACGCTCTCTGTAGAGCGTGACCGGTCGGTCGGCAATGCAGAAAGTGCTCTTCGACCTGATTTTGCCGTGAAAGGCAGGAAAAGGGTGGGGTCGGCGAACTGTAGCGCTCCCGGCCGTGGCCGAATCGGGCGTTGGAAAGCCCGCCGTGCCGCTCCCCGTAGGCTTAGGTCATGGACGAGCTCTACCGCGACCAGATCCTCGAGCACTACAAGCGACCGCACAACTTCGGGCGACTCGATCCCTTTGACCTCGAGTACGAGGACACCAACCCGTTTTGCGGCGATGAGCAGCACGTCACGATCAGGCTCGACGAGAACGACCGCGTTGCCGAAGTCGCATTTGACGGAAGCGGCTGCGCGATCTCAACCGCAGCCACCTCCCTGCTCACGGATGAGATCGCCGGGATGTCCCGCGAGGAGCTGTTGAGGCTTGACAAGAACTTTGTGCTCGAGCTTCTCGGTATTGATATCTCGGCGACCCGGATGAAGTGCGCGCTGCTCGGACTCAAGGTCGTAAAGGGCGCCAGTCTCGGAAATGCGGCCGACTGGGAGGATGAGGGCGCCGACGGCGATCCGACCGAGGCCGGGAAAGTCTGAGGCCGACGCGGGGCCTCGGCTCCGGCCCGGTTCCGACCCCTGCATGCGGCCCGACCCTCCGGATCGCTAAAATCCGACAGTAGAAGTAGGATTAACGCAGCGAGAGCATCAAGCGCGCCTTCGCTCCACCGACGACCGGAGCATTTTCATTCCTGATTCCCGTTCAACAAGCGTCTCAGTCTGTGCCACCGCGGATCTGCTCCCCGGCGAGCGCCGGCTGGTCGAGCACGATGGCGGAAAGATCGGGGTGTTCAACTGCGATGGCGTCATCTACGCGATCGAGGACCGGTGCTCTCACGACGACGGCCCCCTCGCCGAGGGACCGTTTGACCCCGAGGCATGCCAGGTCGAGTGCCCGCGTCACGGCTCCAAATTCGACCTCGCCACGGGTCGCCCCAAGACCTTGCCGGCCTTCAAGCCGGTCCGGACCTTTCCGGTCAACATCGAGAACGAGATGATCATCCTGGAGGTTGATTGATTTGGCCACACCCGAGGCCGTTGCAGAACAAGAGAAGCTCTCCGGACTGAACGCCGACTACAAGGAGAAGTTCGGCTTTTCCGACCCCGAGACCGGCTATGCCTACAAGGCGCCGAAGGGCCTCAATCGTGGGGTTGTCGAGTCGATCTCCGAATACAAGAACGAGCCACAGTGGATGCGCGACTACCGGCTCGGCGCCTACAAGCATTTCGAGGACCGCCCGACTCCGACCTGGGGTGGAAACCTGGCAACGATCGACTGGAACGACATCCATTACTTCGTCCGCGCCTCGGACACCAACAGCCGCGATTGGTCCGAGGTCCCCGAGGACATCAAGAACACCTTTGATCGCCTCGGCATTCCCGAGGCCGAGCGCAAGTTCCTCTCAGGCGTCGGCGCCCAGTACGAGTCCGAGGTCGTCTACCACCAGGTGAACGAGAAGCTCGAAGCGCAGGGCGTCATCTTCACCGACATGGACACGGCGCTGCGGGAGCACGAGGAGATCATCCGCGAGCACTTCGGGACCGTGATCCCGGCCAACGACAACAAGCTGGCCGCGCTCAACTCCGCGGTCTGGTCGGGTGGATCCTTCGTCTACGTCCCGGCCGGAGTCAAGGTCGAGATGCCGCTGCAGGCCTACTTCCGGATCAACACCGAGAACATGGGCCAGTTCGAGCGGACCCTGATCATCGCGGAGGAGGGCTCGGACGTCCACTACATCGAGGGCTGCACCGCCCCGGTCTACTCGAGCGACTCGCTGCACTCGGCAGTCGTCGAGATCATCGCGAGGCCGGGCGCACGGGTGCGCTACACGACCGTCCAGAACTGGTCGCAGAACGTCTACAACCTGGTCACCAAGCGCGCGGTTGCGCATCAGAACGCCACCGTCGAGTGGGTCGACTGCAACCTCGGCTCGAAGCTGACCATGAAGTACCCGTCGATCTACCTGTTGGGCGACGGCGCGCACGGAGAGATCCTCTCGATCGCCTTCGCCGGTGCCGGGCAGCATCAGGATGCCGGCGGAAAGATCATCCACGCCGCCCCCAACACGACCTCCTCGGTATTCGCCAAGTCGATCTCCAAGGACGGTGGGCGCTCGACCTATCGCGGCCTGCTCGAGGTCGCCGAGGGCGCAACCGGGGCACGCTCGAAGGTCGTCTGCGACGCGCTGCTGCTCGATCCCGAGTCCCGCTCGGACACCTACCCGACGATCCGCATCGATGAGAACGACGCCAACATCGGCCACGAGGCAACCGTCTCAAAGGTCGGCGAGGACCAGCTCTTCTATCTCCAGAGCCGCGGGCTCGACGAGGAGGAGGCTTCAAAGATGATCGTCAATGGCTTCATCGAGCCGGTCACCAAGGAACTCCCGATGGAGTACGCGGTTGAGCTGAACAGGCTGATCGAGCTTCAGATGGAGGGCTCAATTGGCTGAGGCAACCACGGCCGTGGAGCCGACCTGGCTTTCCGAGAGGCGCCGAAGCGGCGCCTCTCTGGCGCAGGAGCTTCCTCTGCCGACCAAGAAGCTGAAGGGCTGGGAGTTCACCGATCTGAGCGGGCTCGAGATCGACTCCTACATCAGGCAGTCGTCTGTTGACGGACATCATTCGGCAGGTGATCTCCCCGAGGGCGTGGTCGTCACCTCGCTGCTCGATGCATTGACGAGCCATCCCGCCTTGATCGAGGAGAGGCTCGGCTCGATCGTCCCGATCAGGGACCCCTTCGTTGCGCGCAACGACTCGGAGTGGACCGACGGCGTGCTCGTCTATGTGCCCAGGGGCATCAGGCTCGAGGTTCCAGTCAAGGTCGAGCTGAACGTCGACGGCGAAGGCGAGTCAGTCAACTGGCGAACGCTGATCGTGCTCGAAGAGGGCGCCGAGGCAGAGGTCTGGGAGCACCACGGATCAAGCGGCGACGACAACGACTCGTTGCTGAACTCCGTGGTCGAGCTCTCCGTGGGACCGGCGGCAACGCTGAACTACGTCAGCACCCAGGACATCTCCGAGAAGAGCTGGATCTTCTCGACCCAGCGGGCCGAAGTCGAGCGCGATGCCTCACTCGAGTGGACCGCACTTGGCTTTGGCTCGGGTCGCGGCAAGGTCCGGATGGAGACCAAGCTGGCCGGACAGGGCTCATCGGCGAAGGTGACCGGCGGATACGCAGGTGGCGGAACCCAGCACCTCGACTACGACACGATCCAGGAGCACTCGGCACCGAACACCTTCTCCGACCTCGCATTCCGGGGAGTACTCGGCGATCACTCGACGGCGGTCTGGCGCGGGATGATCCAGGTCGATGAAGGTGCGCAGCAGACCGATGCCTTCCAGGAGAGCCGCAACCTGATCCTCTCCCCCGATGCGCATGCCGATGCGATCCCGGGTCTCGAGATCAAGGCCGACGACGTCAAGTGCACACATGCCGCGGCGATCGCGCAGATCGACCCGGAGCAGCTCTTCTACCTGACCTCTCGCGGGCTCGACGAGGATCAATCCCGCCAGCTCGTGATCGGCGCGTTCCTCCAGGAATTGGTGGAGCGGATTCCCGAGGGCGAGGTGCGCGAAGACGTCTCCGCCTCGCTCGAGCGACGCCTCGAAGAAATCCTGGACTAGACAAGGCAACGGCGGCCGGCACCTTGAACAGGGGTCCGCTCGCCATCTTCGCCTACGGCTCGCTGGTCGACCCCTCCAGCGCGGAGCTGACGCTGGGCCGTGAGGTCACCGCGCTGACGTCCGTTCGTCTCGGCGGATGGAGGCGCCGCTGGTCGATCGCGCGTGACAACCAGCGCTTCGAGAAGACATTCGCGGCTGCGGATGGAACGGTCCCCGAGTGGATACTCGGACTCAACATCGAGCCGGATCTCGTCCCGGGAGTCAGCGAAGGAGCCAATGGCACGCTCGAGGGACCCAACGGTGCATTGATCGAGGTCTCCCCCGTCGAGCTCGGGCATCTCGATCGCCGTGAGATGCGCTACCGCCGCGTCGAGGTCACAGGCCATGTCGAGAACCGCCACCCTTTCAGCGTCGTCTACGCGTATACGGCGCGGCAGGAGTGCCTGAGGCCGGCTCCGCCGGAGGGTTCGGTGATCCTGCGCAGGTATGTCGAAACCGTGGAGAAGGCGTTCGCGCGCCTTGGTCCGGAAGATCTGGATAGCTACCGCCGGACGACCGCGAGGCCTCCGGTTCGGATCGTCGACGCGGAACTGATTCGCGACAAGATCCCCGAGGGCAATCCGCGCGAGTGGTAACCGAGGACGTGGCCGGCCCGTGGATCTCAGCGACTGGCCGCCGCCGAGAGCAGGAATAGTCCAAAGCAGGTGAAGCCGACCATCACGGCGAGCATCCAGTACTGGGATCTGACCGCGAGTCGGAGGTCGGACCAGATCTCGAGCGCGCGGTCGTGGGCGAGGGTGAGGCCGGTGACATGACCGGCGACCAGGGCCGCAACCTGGATGTACCAGATGGCATTGGCGCTGAGGACCGTGTAATCGATGCCACTGGTCGCAGTGCCGAAGAGGTCGGTGTTCCCGGTGCCGAGCGGGTCCGAGAGCAGATAGGTGAACTGCGCCTGTTCCTGGTAGACGAAGAGGGTGATGTAGTGGGCGACCAGGTAGGCAAGCGCGATCGGGATCAGGGTGTGCGCAAATGCCGTCCTCAGGGCGGCGAATGATGGGGCTCCCTGGATCGTTCGCATGCCGCGGACGCCGAGCAGGTAGATCGTGGAAACGAAGATCAGGCAGGCAAGCATCAGGATCGTCTGGCTCAGACGCAGCGACCAGGTCAGATTGAGCCCGGTGTTGCCGAGCGTGTCGAAGAGCGAATCCCTGGTCCCCTTCAGGAAGCCGTCCTGGGCCCCGTCGAAGCTGGTCAGCGCGATCGACGCGATCACCAGCGGTACGGACCCGGCCACCGCAGCCCAGCCGGTCGTACCTGTGAACAGCCCACGGCTTCCGAGCCGGCCTTCACGTACCTCGTAGCGCCCAAGGCGGGCAAACATCCCGAAGTAGACCGAGAAGACCTCCCCATTGCGGCACCAGGTCTCGGTGCCGAAGAGCGAGATCATCGCCAGCGTATAGACCGAGTAGACGAGCGCTGCGAGGCCGGCGTCGTATGGCGAGAGCCCGACCGTCACCCCGCCGCTCGGGCCAAAGACGATCTCGAGCCAGACCACGGCGACCAGGCCAACCGCCGCCGGCCACCGGCCGAGCTTCTCCGGATATGTGATGTGGACCGGGCGCTGGCGTGAAATCAAACCAAAAAACGCACCCGCGGCTCTGCCCAGTGCCCGCCACGGGTTGAAAACCCTGAAGAAATCCCCGAAGCAGGCGCCGAAGATCGGAAAACCGAGCCAGGCGGTCACGTAGAACAGGGTCAATGTGATGTTGCGGTCGGGGGCCTCGGTCCCCTTCAGCCCGGCATAGACCCCAAGCCAGAGCAGGAATACTCCGATCAGACCGCAGAGGCCCTCGACAACCGGGCTGAGCAGAACCCTCGAGACAGTGGGCCTGACGGGTCGCCAGACATCCTTGCTGAACCGGGGTTTGCGCCAGCCTGCAGCGAGGGCAAAGAAGGAGACGATCAGGACGATCGACGCGGCCCAGGCAAAGAGCCAGGTCGGGATCGGGATGTCCTGCTTGCTCACCAGGGCATGGGCAAACGGCACCAGCCCCGAGAGGTCGAGACCGATCACCTTGAGTTGCGGCCGGTCACGGAGCAGGCTTGGAAGCCGGAGGGGTTACGCCCTGATTTCCCGTGGTTGTGATCCGGGGCGCGTCGATCTGGTTCTCACTGCCCAGAAAGACGAAGGCGGTGATCACCCCGATCCCGAGGATCAGCCCGATCAGGATGCCGAGAAAGCGATCAAGCGCCCGCCCGCTCCGGGGTTTCCTGGTCCGCTTCGGCTGTTCGGAGACACTGTCCTCAAATCGTGCACCGCCACCCGGACCCGGAGGCCCAACCGAGATCGGCCGGAACGGGGTGGGACCTTCGCCGTCTGCAGGGTCCACGCCTCCGTTCGTCACCACTGAACTTCCCAGCCGCCTAGACCCCGTCGAGAAGACGCCAGTTTGCGGCGAAGGCGTCCTCGGCGGCGGCGATCAACGCCTCTGGATCGGCCTCGGCAAGGTGACGCTCGATCAGCGAACGGGCCTCACCGGCATGCTCGACATCCATCACCTCGTGGACTCGGAAATACTCGTTTCCTGCGCCGTCTCCAATTCCATAGTGGGCAGAGAGACCCTCATGCTTGGTCTTCGAGATCGCGGGCTGACCGCTCTCGATCGCGTAGAGACGAACCAGCTGTGAAAGGTAGTCGGCTTCCGATGTCCACTCCTCAACACACCGGAGCGTCTCCGGCGTGGGCTCGGCGCCGATATCACCACCGACAGCCACGATGAACCCGTCCCACATGGCAATGTGGGAGGCCTCCTCCTCGGCGTGCTGCCTGAGGCCGGCGCGCTCGGAGTCGTCCGATGCATGTTCCGCAGCACTTTCACTGAGTCGCGCGATCGCCTCGGTTGCGTGGCGATACTGGCCCGAGTAGCGAGCCAGTTCCTGCCCTGTCAGCTCTCCGGCTGACCAACGCTGGTAGAAGGGATGCTCGAGAACGTTGCAACGCCCGCGTGCCTCTTCGATCCGCTGCCAGATTTCGTTGCTCACTCGACTCCTCCTCGTACCTAGACCGGGAGATCATCATATCGGGCAGGGCAACCGTCGAAGCCGCCACTTGCGCGGAGATGATTCGATGGCGTTGTGAGACCACCACGAAATGACATCGGAGCACCGGAAGTGACGAAGGACGCCAGATGGGTGGGCGGGGAACCGCGCTCGATGGCAGAGATGACCGCAGCCGGGCCGGCCCTGGTCGCGTTCATCGATTTCGCCCAGCTCAACAGCGTCAGGACGATTCCGTACATCGAGGAATGGCGCAGGCGCTATGAGCCGGAGGGCCTGACCGTCCTTCTCGTCCAGGTCTCCCGATTTCCCTACCTGGCCGATACGGAGGCGATCGAGCGGGGGATCTCAGAGCTCGGCACCGCTGCGGCCTGTCTGATCGACGACAGCCGCGCGATGTGGACCGAATACGGCTGCGAGGGCTGGCCCAGCCTCTTCCTCTGGGCGCTCGGCGGGTCACTGCGTTGGGTGCAATTCGGCGAAGGACTGTACGAGGCGACCGAGGAGGCGATCCAGGATGAGCTGCGCGAGATGAACGTGCTCAGGACCCTGCCGCCGACGATGGAGGCGCGGCGCTCAACCGACGCCGCGGGTGCAACGGTGATCGCGCCCACCGAAGAGCTGTTCCCGGCGGGAGATCGAGCCTGGCGCCCGGAGATCGACGGCGACGGTTTCGTGGTCGAGTACGAGGCGGGCGGCACACACGTGACAGCCGAGGGCCTGGGGACGATCTCCCTGGCGCTCGATGGCGAAGCGCTGGGGATGGTGAGCATCGACGGCCCCGGCCTTTACGACCTGACCGATCACACCCGCCACGGTCACCACTCCCTGGAAATCGAGATCGAGGGTGATGTCTCGATCTGGTCGGTCAGCTTCTCGACCGGAATACCCTAGGAGCGCGCGGCCATCTCCGTCCGGATCTCCTTGGGAAGCATGAAGCGAACCGACTCGTCGACGGTTTTGAGCTCGGAGACGTCTTCGACACCGCGGTCGCGGAAGAACTGGACCAGACTCTCGACCAGCTCCTCGGGCGCACTGGCACCCGAGGTGATCCCCACGGTCCTGACGCCGTCGAGCCAGGACTCGTCGACCTGGGTGTGATTGTCGATCAGGTGCGATGCCGTTCCGAGTTCGCGGGCGACCTCGACCAGACGATTTGAGTTCGACGAGTTGGTCGAGCCGATCACAAGCACCAGGTCACACTCGAGGGCGAGCTGCTTGACCGCGATCTGGCGATTCGTCGTCGCGTAACAGATGTCGTCGGATTTGGAGCTGACAATCGACGGGAACTTGGCGCGCAGCTTCTTGATGATCTGAGCGGTCTCGTCGACCGAGAGCGTGGTCTGGGTGATGAAGGCGACCCGCTCGGGATCCGGAACCCGGAGGTCATCGACCTCCTCGGCCGTCTGGACCAGGATGATGCTCTCCGGAGCTTCGCCGGTCGTCCCCTCGACCTCTTCGTGGCCTTCGTGTCCGACCAGGATGATCGTGTAGCCCTCCGCCGCAAATCGGCGGGCGGAAACGTGGACCTTGGTGACCAGCGGACACGTTGCGTCGATGGTCTGCAGATCTCGCTTCGCCGAGTTCTCGTGAACCGATGGCGCCACCCCGTGGGCGGAGAAGACGACGATCTCGCCCTTCGGAACCTCGGTCTCCTCGTCGACGAAGATCGCACCTCGCTGGCTGAGCTGCTCGACCACATGCTTGTTGTGGACGATCTCCTTGCGAACGTAGATCGGCGCACCGTGGATGTCGAGCGCGCGTTCGACGGCCTGTACGGCCCGATCGACGCCGGCGCAGTATCCGCGCGGCGCGGCGAGGATGACCCGTTTGGGGCCGGTCTCTGCTGAATCAGAAGGCATGGCCACAGGGTATCGGGCGACTGGTCGCGGCAGACAATCGCCGCGGTCAAATGCGTCGAGAAACGCAAACTCGGTGTGAACGGGTCGATGTGATCAGGAGCTCTCCGGCAACCGCGCGGCTGATCGCGGCTAGGCTGCCCTGATGCCACAGGGACACCTCGACCGTCTCAGTGCCCTTGACGCCTCGTTCCTGACCAACGAGAGCGCCTCGACGCACATGCACGTCGGCGGCATTCTGATCTTCGAGGGACCTCCGCCGGCCTATGACGAGCTTGCCGAGCACGTCCGCAGCAGGCTCTCGCTGGTTCCGCGATTCCGGCAGAAGCTGGTGGTCCCGCCGTTTGGTACCGGGAGGCCACTGTGGTCAGACGACGAAACGTTCAACCTCAGCTACCACGTTCGTCATTCGGCATTGCCAACCCCCGGAACCGAAGAGCAGCTCCGACTTCTCGGCGGCCGCATCTACTCCCAGCAGCTCGACCGCTCGAAACCACTCTGGGAGCTGTGGATGGTCCAGGGCCTCGAGGGAGATCGCTTTGCGCTCGTCACCAAGACCCACCACGCGATGGTCGACGGTGTCTCGGGCGTCGATATCGCAACCGTTCTCTTCGATCTGACCAGGGACGTGTCCGCGCCAACCGAGCCCGATGACTGGGTTGCCGACCACGCGCCGTCGGACGCGGAGATGCTGGTGATCGGGGCGGGTGAAGCGATCTCATTCCCGGGCCGCGCGATCGGCAGGATTGCCGGCGCGATCCAGCACCCAAACCGGACTGCACACCAGATCGCCGAGTCGGTCGAGGCGCTCGGTGAGGTTGCCTCCGCCTTTGCAGACCCGGCACCGGATGTTCCCCTCAACGAGGAGATCGGGCC
>JBBQZL010000080.1:0-11184 GCA_038207745.1 Solirubrobacterales bacterium | reverse complement strand
AGCTGCCCCTCGACGGCGACCCCTGGATCCTCGACAAGGAGACCCAGCCGCCGCCGCGGCTCAGCCACGGACTGCTGGTCGAGCTGATGGAGGCGCGCTGCCTGGTCACCTAGGCGACCCGGGCCGACATCATCCAGAAGCTCTTCAATCGCGGCTATGTCTACTCGAATCCGCCGATCCCCACCGAGACCGGCATCTCGATGTACGAGGCGTTCCACAAGTACGTGCCGACCATGGCCACGCCCGAGATGACCGCGACGCTCGAGGCCGAGATGGACAGGATCGCCGCAGGTGACCTGACCAAGGATGAGGTGGTTGCAGAGAGCCGCGAGTTCCTCCACAAGACCTTCGCGAACATCTCCGAAAAGCGTGAGGATCTGGCCAAGGTCGTCTGGGCCGGCATGGACCTCGACCGCATCCTCGGCCCCTGCAAGGTCTGCGAGCAGGCCGGGCGCAAGCAGGAGGACGGCTCGCCGAACATGCTGCGGATCATCCGCGCCAAGAAGTCCGGCAAGCGCTTCGTCGGTTGTGCCGGATGGTCAGCCGACGGCGGGGAGGACTCATGCGATCAGACCTTCCCGCTGCCGCAGCGTGGCGACGTCTTCAAGCTCGAAGACCGTTGCTCGATCTGCGACGAAACTCCGCGTCTCAAGGTCCAGCCGTTCCGCGGTCGTCCCTGGAACCTCTGCCTCAACGACGACTGCCCGTCGATGCAGGAGATGAAGAAGAAGCGTGCCGAGCGGGAGGCCGCAAAGGCCGCTGCCAAGGCGATCAAGGAGCTCGACGGGGAAACGGGCGCCAAGTCGGGCGCCAAGGTCGCAAAGCCGGACACCGCGACCCGCAAGGTCAAGCGTGCCCGGACCCCGGCCAAAGCCAAGTCCTGAGGCGACGACGGCCGGCCCGGTGAGACTTCCTGGATCCGGCTGACCGAGATGTTCATCTCCTTCGAAGGCGTCGACGGTTCGGGCAAGAGCACCCAGGCCCGGATGCTGGCCGAGGCGCTCGGGCCCGAAACACTGCTGGTCCGTGAACCGGGGGGGACCGAGGCTGCGGAGAGGATCCGCGGCCTGCTCGTCGATCCGGAGCTCGAACTCGACTCGCTGGCCGAGCTGCTGCTCTTCTGCGCCGCGCGCGCCGACCTCGTAAGCCGGGTGATCCAGCCCGCGCTCGATCAGGACAAGGTCGTGATCTGCGATCGCTTCGGGGACTCGAGCGTCGCCTATCAGGGCGCAGCCCGTGGTCTCGGGGCATCGATGGTGATCGGCCTGGTCGATGTCGCCACCGACGGGCTCTGGCCCGACCTGACGATCTTGCTGCAGATCGACCCGGACAAGGCTCTCGACCGCGCGGACGGCAACGACCGGATCGAGGCCGAGGGCCTCGAGTTCCAGCGCAAGGTCGCCGAGGCCTACGAGGAGATCGCGATCGTCGCATCGGACCGGGTCGTCGTCCTCGACGCCGCGGGAAGCGTCGAGGAGGTGCATGCGCGGGTGCTCGAGACGGTGCAGGCGTACCGATGATCGAGCGCGTCACCGCCGATGGGATCGCCTCCGCCACGGAGCATCAGCCCCGTGTCCGGGCAACCCTGACCGCGGCACTGGCCGCCGGCCCGACGCACGCATACCTCTTCCGCGGTCCGAGGGGAGCGGGGAAGCGCGCCGCGGCGAGGGCGTTTGCGGCGGAACTCCTTGCCTCGGGATCTGACGACCCCGATGACACCCGTCGCCGGGCGATGATCGATCCCTCGCCTCATCCCGACCTGGTCTGGCTGGCGCCGATCGGATCCCAGCACCTGGTCGAT
Source organism: Solirubrobacterales bacterium (assembly GCA_038207745.1). GTDB lineage: Bacteria > Actinomycetota > Thermoleophilia > Solirubrobacterales > 70-9 > JBBQZL01. Next base: position 9,383 of record JBBQZL010000080.1, on the reverse strand, counting down.
GAGGTTCGCGAGCAGGTGATCCGCCAGTCGGTGATGCGCCCCTACGAGGGCTCAAAGCGGGTCTTCGTGATCGAGTCGGCTGACGCGATGCGGGATGAGAGCCAGAACGCCCTTCTGAAGACCCTGGAAGAGCCGCCCTCTTTCGACCACATGATTCTGATCAGCTCCGGCGACGGGGCGATTCTCGAGACGATCGCCTCGCGGTGCCAGCCGGTTGACTTCTCACCCTCTCCGGCAGGTGTGATCGCGGCCGAGCTGCCGCCGGGGATGGATCAGGAGTCGAGAATCGCCACCGCCCGGCTTTCGTCAGGCGATCTCGAGCGTGCCCGGTTTCTTGCCGGCGAGCGGGGATCGGCGCTGCGCAGGGACGCCGAGAATGCGGTCACCGCCGCGCTCGAAGGAGAGCTCGGCAGGTCCCCCTGGACCGGCATGCTCGAACGCGCCGAAGCGGTCGGCGAAGCCTCAGAGGAGCGCAGCCTCGAGGATCTCGAGGCCGGAGTCGCGGCGGGCCTGAAGATGCCCAAGAAGGAGATCGGGGATCAGGCCAGGCGGGCCGGCAGGCGCGCCCGGACGAGGACCCTCGACCTCGGCCTGGAGCTATGCGCGGCCTGGCTGAGGGACCTTGTTGCGGTCGGAGTCGATGCGGAGCCCGTTGTCTTCAATCGGGACCGCCTCCCGCAGCTCCGGGACGGCGCCGCGAAGACCCTGCCCGCGAGGGCCCGGGCGGCGGCGGAGCTGGTTCAGGAGACGCGGCGCACCCTCGGCCTCAACGTCTCCGAGGAGCTAGCCCTCGAGTCGCTCTTCTTCCGGCTCGAGCGCACCCTCGGCGGCGTCACCGTTTGACCCGATCTCGTCGTCCCGCCTGAGCGCATCCGCCTCGGCATCCACGCGGGCCCTCTGGATCGCGTCCTCCTGGGCCAGCCGGGTGATCTGCTCGGCCTGGCGGGAGATGATCACGCTGAAGCTCAGCGCCAGCGCCAGCAGAACCAGGAGCACGATCGAGAACAGCGCGATCCCGACGTCCCGGACGCCCATCACGCGGGCGAGCAACTCGAGGATCCCGGGGAAGGCGGCGCCGACCAGCATCCCGATGCCGGCGATGAACCAGATCACGCTGTAGCGCTCCTGGAGCTTGTGCTGGCGGATCAGCTCGAGAATCATCGCCATGAAGGCGACCGCGAGGATCGCCGCGATGATCCGTGCCTGCGGGGTGAACCGGACGGCCAGGTCGGCGGTGATCAGATGGCTCATCTCTCCTCTTCCTCCGCGATCAATGCGTCTCCGGATTCTTGGGTCGCAGGTGCCCGACCAATAGGACGATCATGGTCTTGAAGATGTAGTACAGCGATCGCATCGGAGTCAGGAATGACTCGCCACCCGTCCTCGGCAGCATCTGGACCTGCAACTCCTCGATCTTGAGTCCCTGGCGGATCGCCCGTTGCAGCGACTCGACCTCCGCGAACTCGGGTGAGTAGCGCTCGCTGAACAGGGTCATCGCCCTTCGATTCAGGGCCCGCATCCCGCTGGTCGTATCGGTGAAGCTCTGCCTGGTCGAGGCGTTGACCATACGCCGGAAGACCCGCTGCCCGATCCGGCGCGAGAAGGTGGAGCGGAACTCGCTCCCATCGACACCGGGATCGTGAAAGCGCGAGCCGACGACGATGTCGGCCCTGCCCTTCTCGACCTCGGAGACCAGCCTCGCCAGCTCGGCGGCAGGATGCTGTCCATCCCCGTCGAGCTGTCCGCAGATCTCATAGCCACCACGCAGTGCGTATAGAAAACCTGTCTGATGCGCGGCGCCGACTCCCTGGTTGAAGGGCAGGAGGGCAACCGGGACTCCGAGGCTTCTCGCATTTCGCGTCGTCTGGTCCGTCGAGCCGTCGTCGACCACGAGCAGATCGGCCTGGGGAAGGTGGGCGCGAACGTCCGCAATCACCCCCGCAATCGAGGCTTCCTCGTTCAAGGCCGGAATGAAGACCAGCGTTTTCACCAGGGTGATTCTCCCATCAGAGATCGAGACGAACCGAGGCAGCTTGGCGGATCCGGCCCGGCTGTGTGTTAATAAGCCTTCATGACAGGCCCGATCCGATCGACGCGGCAATCCACGAAGCGCACCCCCAGGTTCGGGATGCGGCTCTGGCTCGCGATGGCATTTGCGGCAGTCGGATTGATCACGGCCGCCCTGGTCTACGCCTTCGTGACCGACTCCGGGGAGCAGGCCTTCTCCGACCGGGCGTCCGAGCTCGCGCTGGGCAGGACGGTCGGGATCGCCGAGCGGATCGGTATCGACCCCAAAGCGGCGCGCGACGTGATTGCCGGCGCTTCCGAGGTCGGTTTTGACGCCTGGTATTTCGACCAGAACCGGAACCTCGCCGCCCGATCTCCGGGAGCACCGGAACTGAACTCACTCGACGCCTACCCGTCGCCCGTGGACGATGCGCTGTCCGGAAGACGCTACATCCAGGACGCCGGCAACTCCGATGTGATCGAGGTTGCCGTGCCGGTGCTCGACAACGGCACAGACTCGGGCGCCGTGCTGAGCAGATACTCGCGCCCCGAGATCCTTCAGAGCGCGATCGACCAGCTTCGAAGCGACAGCCTTCGTGCACTCGTGTTCGCCGCCCTTGTCGGGATCCTTGCCGGGTTCATTGTCGCGACCGTGATCACCCGGAGGATCAAGAGACTCGCCAACAGCGCCGAGCGGATGGCCGATGGTCTGCTCGATGTCCCACTCGAGGTTTCGGGGCGGGACGAAATCGGGGACCTCTCGCGCGCGCTCGACTCGATGCGAAGCGCGCTCAAGGAGAGCTTCGGTGTCCTCACCTCGGACAGGGATCGCCTTGCCGCGATCTTCGACGGCCTCACAGACGCGGTGATGGTGGTCGGCAACGACGGCACCGTCCGCTTCTCCAACCGGGCAGCGGAGAGCCTCCTCGATGAGGACGGACGCCCACCCGAGCCGATGGTCGGGCAGCTTCGCCGCGCCGCACTTCTCGGCTTCTCGGCCCATCCCGCTGTCCGCGTCGGCGACCGCGCCTACGCGCTCCAGGCCCGCGATCTCCCCGCCGAGCAGGCCGTCCTTGCGATCGCGCGTGACCGCACCGACGAGATGCGCCGTGAGTGGGCTGAGCGTGACTTCGTATCCAACGCCGCGCATGAGCTGAGGAACCCGTTGGCCGGGATCTCCGGCGCGATCGAGGTGCTGCAGAGCGGCGCCAAGGACGACCCTCAGGCCAGGGACCACTTCCTGACCCGGCTGGCTGCCGATGCCGAGCGGATGAACCGCCTCACCCAGTCGCTCCTCACCCTTGCCCGGGTCGAGGCAATCGGCGAGGGGGAGGGCGAGATCGTCGATATCGGAGCCGCGATCAAGGATGTGACGGCCGCCGTCGATCCCCGCCCGGGCCTCGAGCTGAAGGTCGAGGTCGAGCCTGACCTTGCCGCCCAGGGCGACCCGACACTGCTTCGTCAGGTGATGCTGGGGCTGATCACCAACGCGCTCAAGAACACCCCGGCCCCCGGAGTCGTCACGGTGCGCTGCCGGCTGGATGAGAACGAGGAGGTCGTTCTGGAGGTAATCGACACGGGCATCGGAATCCCGTCGGCTGAGCTCGAGAGGGTTTTCGAGCGCTTCTATCGACGCTCCGAATCCCGTAAACAGGAGGGGTTTGGACTCGGTCTGGCCATCGCCCGTCGTATGGTGAGTGTCATGGGTGGCACGATTGGTGCCTCCTCGATCGAGGGCAAGGGCAGCACCTTCTGGGTGCGTCTGCCCGTGGCCCTGCCAAGCTCAACTCCGATCGCATGATCGAAAACCACCAGTGAGAACGGATTGCAGATGACCAGTGCCCATATCTTCATCGCAGACGACGAGCCCTCGGTGAGGGATTCCGTCGGCTACGCACTCGAGCAGGAGGGGTATCGGGTGACTGCTGCATTCGACGGTGAGGACGCAGAGGCAAAGATCGGCGACGAGATGCCTTTTGACCTCCTGATCCTCGACATCATGATGCCGGGCCGGAGTGGTCTCGACATCTGCCGGGAGGTGCGGGCGAGGAGCGCCGTCCCGATCATCATCCTGACCGCAAAGGACAACGAGGTCGACAAGGTGGTCGGTCTCGAGGTCGGCGCCGACGACTATGTGACCAAGCCCTTCTCGGTCCGTGAGCTGCTCGGCAGGGTGCGCGCACAGCTCCGGCGCCGCGCGCTCGACCGCTCGCCGCTCGCCGAGGCGGCGACCATCGAGACGGCTCAGGTGTCGATCGATCTGGTTCGCCACATCGTCCGGGTCCGCGGTGAGCTGGTCAACCTGACCCGATCCGAGTTCCAGCTCCTCCGGCTGCTCGCTGCCAAGCCCGGCCAGGTCTTCCGTCGTGCCCAGATCATGGAGGAGCTCTGGCAGACCGAGTTCGACGGCGACGAGCGAGCCTGCGACGTTCACATCTCCAACCTGCGCCAGAAGATCGAGCGTGACGCCCAGAAGCCCGAGCTGGTCCTGACCGTGAGGGGCATCGGCTACAAGTTCGCCGACGACTGAGCGGGGACCGCGGCGGATGACCGAGCCGGCGACCATGACCTACGAGGTGACGGGTCGCGTCGCCCGGATCACCCTTGACCGGCCGGAGCGCGGCAACGGCATCACCCGGGGCATGGTCACCGAGCTCGAGCAATGCGTCGAGCGCGCGGACCTCGACCCGGCGGTTCGCGTGGTCCTCCTGGCCGGCAATGGCAAGGGATTCTGCGGCGGCTACGACCTGGTCGAGTCGGCTGAGGGCCAGGGAGGGATGGGGGTTGAGGCCGTAGCGCCGCCGGCCGGGTCGCCGCTCGACCCGGAGGTGATGGCCGGGAATCACGACCCTTCCGGCACCTGGGACCCGATGGTCGACTACGGGATGATGAGCCGAAACGTCCGCGCCTTCATGTCGCTGTTTCACTGCTCCAAGCCCGTGGTCTGCAAGGTGCAGGGATTCTGCGTCGCCGGTGGCACCGACATGGCACTCTGCTCGGACCTGCTGGTGATCGCGGCCGACGCGAAGATCGGCTACCCGCCCGCCCGGGTCTGGGGATCCCCGACCACCTCGATGTGGGCCTATCGGCTGGGGGCGCAGCGGGCCAAGCGTCTGCTGTTCACCGGCGATTCGCTTTCCGGCAGAGAGGCGGTCGAGTGGGGCCTCGCGATCGAGGCCCCCGAGGCTGAGATGCTCGACGAGCGAACCGAGATCCTCGTCAATCGGATCGCCCTCACACCGATCAACCAGCTCCAGATGATGAAGCTGCTGGTCAACCAATCCCTGAATGCCCAGGGCTGCTCTCGGCACAGGTGCTCGGCACCGTCTTCGACGGCATCACCCGCCACACCGAGGAGGGCTTCGCCTTTCAGCAGCGCGCCGCCGAGGCAGGCTTCAAGGAGGCCGTCCGCGAGCGCGACGAACCGTATGGCGACTCCGGCTCCTCCACCTTCAAGGGCTGAGCGCCCTGGGCCGAAGGTAAAGCCTTGGCAAAGGCATTTGGCGACGATGCGACTTGCCATAGGGTCCCGGCATGGAAATTGATCAAATCTTCGGCATCCCCGCCCATCCGCTGATCGTTCATTTGCCGGTCGTGTTCACGCCGCTGATCGTGATCGCCGCGATCGCGCTGGTCGTGCGACGGGATTGGCTCTCCCGGTTCGGCATACCGCTTGTGATCGCCTGTGTCGTCCTCTCCTTCTTGTGCATCCTTGCGACGCAGAGTGGCGAGTCCCTTCAGGAGCGCGTCCGCGAGACGTCACTGGTCCAGAGTCACGCTGACCTCGGCGAGCAGATGCGCAACATCGTCTTCCTGTTCACCGCATTTGTGATCGCGCTGGTCGGATACGACATCCTGCAACGGCGCGGTCGAACGCTGCCAGCGGTCGGCGCCACGATCCTGGCGGCGCTGGTTGTGATCTCGGGTATCGGCGCCACGGTCTGGGACGTTCGAACCGGGCATGAAGGCGCCAAGTCCGTGTGGTCGGCGACGGGCACCGGCAAACTGGTTCCTGCCGGATCGGGATCCGAGTCCGGCGGTGAATCCGAGTAGGTCGGTTCGGCGCGGGGATGTCGGCAGCTTCGTCCTTCGGGGAAATCAGGGACTGCATCCTTGACCTGGTGATTGCTCTGCAAGCGTTTGCTTCGAGCGCGCAGACGGGGGCGGCCGTACCGGCCGCCCCCGGATGGCGTGGCGCATCTCGGCCAATGCTCACGAAGCGGCATTACCGCTCTCGGCGAGCTGGACGACGCGGCCGGCCTGGAAGCGCAAGGCCTTGACGATCGTCGCGAGCGCGAGCACGATCCCCGTGAGGATCAGGCCCATGCCGACGAAGTCAAGCGGCTGCAGCCACGCGCGGGTCGACTGGATGTCCGAGAAATCGGACGCCAGCGCAGCCGTCTGCGGACCGTTCGCGACCTGGCTCGAAGCATGCAGCCAGAAGTTGCTCTGGTCTACGGCAACGACGACGCCGGCCACGAGTGCGCCGATCAGGACCATCAGGCCCATCATCATCACCGGCGGGAACAACTTCGCCGTGAGTGGCTTGATGAGATCAACCGGGCTTTCACCGACGGCGCGCTGGATCTCACGCCCGCCGTCGCGCAGCGTCCCGAGGATCGTGGCCAGCAGGAACGTCACGCCCGACAGCAGAAACCCGAGACCCAGGAACAGCAGCGGGGGCAGAAACCCGTTGGTGACCGCCTCGTAGAACGCGCGGTCGCTGACTATCGAGCCATCGGCAGGCGCGCCGGCGATTGTCGAGGCGCTGAGGCCGAAGTAGTCATTGGCATGTGTGGCTGACAAGATCCCGAGCGCGATCCCGGCGGCGATCACCATCGCCCCCATCGCCAGCATTGGTCGCCACATCCGCTGCGCGACGTCGGACATGCGCAGTCCCTCCTTTGCCGGCGCCGGTTGGGCCTGGTAGCCGGCGACAGGTACAGCTGTGCGAATCGTTGCAGTGCTCATTTCAGTTGCCTTTCTCGTTGGTGTTGATCAGGGCCGGCAGGTGATCGCGCATCGCGCTCATCCGCAGCCTCAGAGCGGTCAGGATCGAGTCGAATCGCAGGATCACGCCGATCATCAGCGCGCCGATCCCGGCGATCCCCGTCGGGAACAGCCACGCCATCGTGCGCGAGGTCTCGCGCACATCGAACGCATCGGCGGAGAGCACGATGCCCGCCACCAGGCTCACCATCACGAGGATGAGCCCCGCGACCACAAATGCGGTCGAGATCGAGCCGGTGCGCGGCTCGGGGGGAAGTCTGTGCTGTGTCATCCGGATTCCTCCTTGTTGGGTATGGCAATCGGACAGCGCGGGGGCTTCAGAGGATTCAGAAGTCCGCAGTGGTGCTCGGAGGAGGAGCGCTGCGCCGAGCAGACCCATGCCGGCCCAGCGCCGCTTTGAGGTCGTCTATGTTCACCAGGATGGATAGCGACCCCGTCCGGAAGGTTTCGCCCGCGTTCCCTCCATTGGATGCCGACGCCGTGCCGTGGATCACCGTCGCGCAGATGCGAGAGGTCGACCGCATCGCAATCGAACTGGGCGTGTCGCTGCCGCGCATGATGGAGAACGCCGGGGCTCATCTCGCGCAGGTTGCACTCACCATGCTCGGCGGAGACGTACGAGCGCGACGGATCGCGGTCCTCGCCGGCCGTGGCGGCAACGGCGGTGGCGGGCTTGTCGCTGCACGCCGCCTGATCGGCTGGGGGGCCGAGGTCGACGTTCGCCTCAGCGACCAACCGGACGCGCTCGCGCCCGTATCCCGCGAACAGCTCGCGATCCTTCGCTCCGCGGGCGCGATGATCGCGATCGGCGCGGATCGCCTCGCGACGCCTGAGCTATTCGTCGACGCGATCCTCGGCTACAGCCAGCGGGGCAGCCCGCGAGGTGGCGCCGCCGAGTTGATCGCGGCGACCGCCGGTGCGCGCGTGCTGTCGCTCGACGTACCCAGCGGCCTGTCGCTCGAGGACGGCACCGTAGGCGAGCCGGCGATTAACGCCGAGTCGACGATGACACTCGCGCTGCCCAAGGCGGCGCTGCGCCCCGAAACCGCAGGCAAGCTGGCCGGCGAGATCTGCCTCGCCGACATCGCGATACCGCCGTTCGTCTTCGAGCGCGCCGCGATCCCGTACCGCTCGCCGTTTTCGCGCGGACCCGTGGTCCGGCTCACCGAACGCTGACGCCTCGGGCAGCGGCGGCGAGGGTTCGGCGCCCGGGCGCAAGGCGGTCGGCGGCTCGCCTCTGACTCTCCGCGGGGAACTGCCGTCGAGCTACGTCAGCGGGTGATTCGGGCCGGTCTGGAACCGCGACTTCATCGATCACGTCCTGGCGACGCTCGGGCAACCGCTCCCCGGAGTGGTTACGCCGCCGCGATCGAACCCAGGCTCGCCGTAGGAGTACGCGATCGTGCCGCCGCCGAGATCGGGTGATTGCCGTCGGTGTGCCGATCGCCGAACTGCCGCGTATGGGCTCGATCACCCTCTGCTTCGCATCCCCGTCTCTGCGGCCCCGCCGGCCTGTCGCTCGCGCTCTCGGTCGATCTCCCGGGCCGCGGTGATCAGGCCGATGTGGCTGAAGGCCTGCGGGAAGTTGCCGAGCAGCTCGCCCGTGGGCGGATCAACCTGTTCGGCAAGCAAACCCAGATCATTGGCGTAACCGGCCAGCCGGTCGAACAGCGCCTCGGCGCGCTCGACCTCGCCGGCCAGCGCCAGGCACTGTGCAAGCCAGAACGAGCTGATCACGAAGCTGCCCTCCTCGCCGTGGAGGCCGTCGGGGTTGAGCCCCGTGTCGCTGCGGTAGCGCAGGACGAGACCGTCCTGCGTCAGCTCGCGCGAGATCGCCTCGATCGTCGAGCGCATGCGCTCGTCGGTGGCCGGCAGGAAGCCGACGATCGGCATCAGCAGCGCCGCCGCGTCGAGCTCGTCGCTGTCGAAGGCCTGCGCGAATGCCTGGCGCTTCCGACTCCATCCGCGCTCGAGGATCGCTTCGCGGATCCGGTCACGCTCCGCGGCCCATGACCCGGTCCTTGCGAACTGCCCCAGCCTCGGCGCCAGCTCGACCGCGCGGTCGAGCGCCACCCAGCAGTGGACCTTCGAGGACAGGTGGTGGCGCGGCTCACCGCGCATCTCCCACATTCCGGCGTCGGGCTCGCGCCAGCGGGCCGCGGCGGCGTCGGCGAGGCCGGCGGCGAAGCGCTGGATCTCGGGATGGAGGTTGCCGAGGCGCTCGCGGTACAGGTGGATCGCGTCCAGCAGTTCCCCGTAAACGTCGAGCTGCGTCTGGTCCCAGGCGCCGTTGCCGACCCGGACCGGACGCGAGTCTCGCCAGCCGCGCAGGTGCGGCAGGACGCGCTCGGAGAGGTCGTGCTCCC
>JBBQZL010000079.1:0-11292 GCA_038207745.1 Solirubrobacterales bacterium | reverse complement strand
CCCGAACTCGGCTAGCCTCGGGCGCACCTTCCTGGCCCGCTTCAGGCCCGGGACGACTCTGGGCTCAGCGCTTGACCTTGTTGGAGCGGCAGTAGACGTAGGTGGTCAGAGCCAGGCCTGGTGTTGTGGTCTGGATCGGTGCAAACAACCTGCTCTTCCAGGCATTTGAGCCGACCGGCATTGACGCGTCGACGAATGCAAACGGCAGTGCCCCGGTCTCACGGGGCTGTAGCTCCGGCGAGAGCAGGAAGCCGCCCGAGACCGCATGCTGATTTTTGCTGCATCTCGCTGTTGACGAGGCACGCGTCTTGTCGCTGAAGGGGACCAGCCTGCTGTGCTCCGAGATCGCGGCGGTCTTCGTGCGCCGGCTGACCTTCTTGCGCTCGCATACCTCGTATCCCTTCACGGTTGCGGGCGAACCAGAGCGATATGCGGCTGTAACCCGCCACTCTCTTGTCTTGGTGCGGCGGTTCTGGGTGACCCAGAGTTGGTCGGCGGTGGTGCCGGCCTGGGCAGTCGCGTCGAATGAGGGTGAGACGGAGTAGCCACCGCTGACCACACGCGTGCTCGTCGGACAGACCAGCTTGATCGTGCTGGCGGTGAGCGGCGACAGGGTGAACGAGCCCGAGATCGTCCCGGCATTTCTGCTGAACCTGTTCTTCTCGCACCTGACATACGACGTCGTGTTGGTTGGCGATGTGTTCAAAGTCGATGAGATGCTGGATGACCAGGTCCGATTGCCGGACGGGAAGAGATTCTGCGGGCGGGAGTTGGTTCCTGTCGCGGGCGTGACCGAGGGGTCGTATCCGTTGTCAACCGCGAAGCCGCCGCCGGTTGCGTGGGTTTTCTTCGCGCATCTGGCGCTTCCGAAGGCGGTCGAGCCTGACGGCAGAGCGGCGCTCAGCTTCTTGGTCGCCCCCTTGTCGGAGGCAGCTTTTCTGGCCGCGACTGAAATCGCCGTCGTGCCGAGGCCGAGCAACAGCAGCATCAATATGAGGACCCCTGCCCTTTTCTTCATATGGATGTGGAGGCTAGCGGGCGGGACCGAGGGTGTCCATCGCGTCTGGCCGCTTTTGCATCATGATTAGACAGAGGCTTGGCTTGGTTCTATATTGTGAACCGAGTTCCGAGACATGAACGTCCACGCGATCACGAATCCCGAGCAATACGAGGTCCTCGGCGAGGTATCCCTCACTGATCCCGTTGACGTACCCGTAATCGTTGCAGCTGCGCAGGCGGCCCAGCGCGAGTGGGCGGAGCGGCCCGTTGCAGAGAGGGCGGATCTGCTCGACGCCGCGGCCGAGCTGCTGGTCCCCGACCGGGGGGAACTCACCACGCTGCTGTCGTCCGAGTCGGGCAAACCGATCGCGCAGGCCGAGTTCGAGGTCCGGGCGTCGATCGGGTTGATCCACGGCAACGCCGAAGAGGGGCGTCGGATGGTTGGCCGCGTGCTGCCGACGGAGGGCAACCACGGAACCGAGTGGGACCTCGCCTACACCCGCCGCGAACCGCTTGGCGTGATCGCCGTGATCCTACCCTTCAACTTCCCGGTCGAGCTCTTCGTCGAGAAGTGCGCGGCTGCCCTGGTCGGCGGCAATGCGGTGGTCGTCAAACCGCCACTCGAGGATCCCCTCGCGGTCGAGCGATTCCGGGAGGCATTCGTGGAGGCCGGCGTACCAGAGGCGGTGATCCGTTCTGTCAACGGCGGAGCGGACGTCGGTGCCGCACTCGCGGGGGCTCCAGGCGTCGCAGCCGTTTCACTGACCGGATCAACCCGTGCCGGGATCGCCGTGTCCGAGTCGGTGGCACAGCATCTCCGCTTCCTGCACCTGGAGCTCGGCGGCAACAACGCCTGTCTGGTGCTCGGCGATGCCGACATTGACCACGCGGCCGCCGAGGTGACCCGAGGCCGCCTGCTGATGAACGGCCAGGCCTGCTCGGCGAGCAAGCGGATCATCATCGAGCGCTCGTTGCACGACCAGCTTGCCGAACGCCTTGCCGAAGTCGTTGCGGCGCAGCGAGTCGGGCCGTCAACGGACCCCGCCTCGACGATTGGGCCGCTGATCCATGCCGCCGCCGCCGAGCGCGTCGCCGCGCAGGTTGCAACCGCCCGGGCCGAGGGCGCGGTGATCGCCGCCGGTGACGGCAGGGCCGACGGCGCCTTTTTCGCCCCCACCCTGATGGCCGGTGTCCCGGCCGGCGCAGCGGTCGCTCGCAATGAGGAGATCTTCGGGCCCGTGTTCAGCCTGATCCCGGTCGATGGCCCTGAATCCGCGATCGAGGTCGCGAATGCCTCCTCCTTTGGTCTGATGGCCAGCGTCTTCTCGGCTGATCCACAGCGCGCGCTCGCGATCGCCGAGCGACTCGAGGCCGGGGGAGTGGTGATCAACGGGACCGACAACTACCGGCCGCCGGTGATCCCCTTCGGGGGTACCAAGCTCTCTGGCCGCGGGCGCGAGGGGCTCGGCTACACGATCGAGGAGCTGACGCGCGAAAAGTCGATAATCCTGCGGCGGTTTCGCGCCCGGCCGGAGTAGGCATGTGCGTTCCGGGTGGACCAACATGGTGAATCCCGATGAGTGACTACCGCGTGCCCGCCGTTGTCGGAGCGATCAAGATTCTCGAGGAGCTGGGAGTCCGGGGGGAGTCCGGGGCGACCCAGGCCGAGCTTGCGGCTTCGACCGGGCTCTCGAAGAGCACGCTGCACAACCTTCTCTCGACACTCGAGGCAGACAACTTCGTCCGCCGCGATCCGGGTTCCCGGATCTATCGCCTGGGCGCGGCCCTGATTCCACTCGGGGCAGCTGCGACGCGCCAGATCCAGTTGGTCAAGAATGCAATCGATCGGATTGCGCCGCTGGCGGGGATCCACGGGCTCTCGTTTGCAGTCGCACAGCGCACAACCGAGGGCGACGCCCAGGTGATCGAGCGTTTCTACCCGCCACACGACGTTCACGTGGGGATAACGATCGGAAGTCGCTACGGACCTCTCGATGGTGCGCTCGGCAAGGTTCTGCTCTCGGGCATGGACCGGGACGAAGCTGCAAAGGCGGTTGAGGCGGGCAGGTTGCCGGCACACACCCCGGCGACGATCACCAGCCCGGCCTCGCTTCTCGACGAGGTCGACGAGGTTCGCGTCCGGGGATGGGCGTCGAGTCTCGGCGAGTTGAACGAGAACCACGCGATTGCCGCCCCTATCTGGGGGCCCAGTGGACAGATCGAACTTCTTCTGCTGGCGCTCGGTTTTCCGACCCAACTCGATGGTCCGATGCTCGCCGAGACGGGTCAACTGCTCCATGGGCAGGCAGACTCGATCATGGCCGAATCAGGCATCACGCCGCCAACTCGGCCGACCGCCGGCCCGGCCTGACGAACTTTCTCCGCAGTGCCCTTGACGCTGGCCGCCGGCGCCTCTAGACTGCGGCCACGATCCTGAACCGGGTTCAATGGGTTGAACAAAGGTGACATGATCGAGGGCGAATCGGAGGAGGGGCGTAGCTGCGCGATGGGTGTCGAGCAGATGAAATCAAGGGCTATCGGAATTACCGGCTGCGACCTCTTGAGCCGCCCTGGCGTACACCGAACTTCTGTGGACGTCGTCCTCGAGAAAGGCCGCGTCTCATCGATCGCCGCGGCTGGGAGCAAACCGCTCGGACCTGGGATCGACACTCTCGATGGCCGGGGGATGCTTGCCATGCCCGGCCTGGTCAATGCCCACACGCACTCACCCGAAAACTGCCTCAGGGGTGCCGGCGAGGGAATGAAACTGGAACCCTGGTTGATCCGGATGTTCGGAACCGCCGGGGTCTTCTCCGCCGAGGATCACTATGCATGTGCGATGGCTGGAGCTGTCGAGATGCTCAGGCTTGGAGTGACCAGTGTGGTTGACCACCTCTGGATGACGCCGCCGAGTATCGAGTCCGCAGAGGGTGCCATCCGTGCCTACCGCGAGGTCGGCATCCGAGCAGGGATCGCACCACTCGTCAACGATCTCGACTTCACCGGTCGCTTCGCCACAGGTCGGGGGTTTGAACTGGGTGACGCTGAAATGTCCCGCCAGGTCGATCTTCCGCCGGCCTCGGAATCGATTGCGCTGCTTGAAGAGCTGATCTCCCGATGGCACGGTTCTGAAGGCGGTCGCATCAGCATCCTCGCTGGACCCGGCGGCGTCCAATGGTGCTCGGATCAGCTTCTGACTGGCTTGGCGGAGACTTCAGATCGTCACCGGACCGGCCTGCACATCCACCTGTTGGAAACGCGGATGCAGGCGCTCACCTGTGCCGATCGCTTTGGCAGGCGGGGTATCGGGGATCTCGCGGACCTCGGCGTTCTCGGTCCCAGTTGCTCGCTGCCCCACAGCGTCTGGGTCGATCGATCGGACATTGAACTTATCGCTGATCACAACGCAATCGTGGTCCACAACCCCGCTGCGAATCAACGGCTCGGCAGCGGTCGCGCACCCGTTGACGAGATGCTTGCGGCCGGAGTGAAGATTGCGCTCGGTACCGATGGTTCTGCCTCTTCGGATAATCAGAATCTCTGGCACGCGATCAAGCTGGCGGCGTTGATTCACAACGACGGGACATCCTGGGTCTCCGGTGCCGACGCTCTGGAGATGGCAACCACCGGAGGTGCAGGGGTGCTTTTGCGGTCCGACGTAGGCGCCATCGAGGAGGGCGCGGTCGCGGATCTGATCCTTCTGGATCGCAACAGCGACGGACTCGCTGGATCCCAGGACCTCGAGGCCAGTCTGGCCCTCTCGGAGTCGGGCGGCGGCGTCCGTGACGTGATCGTGGACGGCCGCCTGGTGGTTCGCGACGGGCGCTGCATCACCGTGGACCAGGACGCGGTCCGGGCGCGACTCCGGGAGCAGGCCGAGAAGCGCCGTGCAGGAGTCAAATGTCCGTCGCTCCGAACCCGCGACGCGATGGACCTGATCACGAGTTTCGACGAGTCGCTGCAGCTTTCGGCGATGCCGGCTACCAGCAAACAAGGAGGAGGACATGTTGAGAAGTAAGTTTCCAGCAACATTGGCGGTATGTGGAGTGCTTGCGATCGGGGTCGCGGCATGTGGGGCGGACAACAACAGCGGCAGTGATGCGACAAGCGCTGACGCGGGTGTCAAGGTTGCGATGGTGCTTCCGGGTCCGATCAATGATCAGGGGTTCAATCAGACCGGATACGAAGGTCTGAAGGCGTGTGAATCCGAAGGGGCTCAGATCTCCTACCAGGAGAAGGTGCCTGTCCCTGACTACGTCAAGACGTTCGAAACGCTGGCCCAGAGCAATGATGTCGTGATCGGCCACGGATTCGAATTTGGCGAGATCGCCGCCAAGGTCGCTCCGGACTATCCCGACGTCAAGTTCCTTATCACGTCAAATCCTCTGGCACCGGCTGACGCCAATGTCCAGAGCGTGATGCCCAACTCCACCCAGGGAGCGTATCTCGCCGGAGTGTCGGCAGGAAAGGCATCAAAGTCCGGCAAGCTCGGAGCAATTGCCGGGTTTGAGTTCCCGGTTCTCGCCGCTCAGATGAAGGCGTTTGAGGCTGGTGCGCAGTCGATCAACCCGGATGCCACTCTCAAAGTGGTCTACCTGGGGACCTTCGACGATGTGGCCAAGGGAAAGGAAGCAGCGAGAAGCCAGGCCGCATCGGGTATCGACGTGATCTACCACATCGCTGATGCCGCGGGTGTCGGAGTCATCGAGGGCGCGAAGGAAGAAGGGATCTACGCGATCGGATGGGGAGTCGATCAGAACGAGCTCGCGCCGGACACGGTGATCTCCAGCCAGATCGTCGATCAGGCGAAGATGATCGGTCAGGCCTGCCAGTCGATCATTGATGACAAGTTCGAGGGCGGGACAGTTGTGGTTGATGGACTCCGCAGCGGCGTTGTCGGTCTCAGCCCAGTCTACGACCAGCCGACAGCGACGCAGGATGCGGTCGACACGGCCAAACAGCAGGTGCTGGATGGCCAGGCTGATGTTCCCTCTGTCGGTGGCGGCATCCCCGGCTCCGGTCCGAAGTCCGGCTGACCAGGTAGTTCAGCCGAGTTCAGCGAAGCCTGAGAATCCATAAGGGGATAGGAAGAGGCTTGCCCGCACTTGTTCGAATGAGCGGCATCGTCAAGCACTTTGGTGACTTGACCGCATGCGACAACGTCGATTTCAAAGTTGAAGCCGGCGAAGTCCATGCGCTGCTCGGTGAAAACGGTGCGGGCAAGACGACCCTGATGAACATTCTCTATGGCCTCGCTTTGCCGGACGCGGGCGAGATCGAGGTCTCTGGTTCCTCGGTCTCGCTTGGCGGTCCGGGCGACGCAATCGACGCAGGTATCGGGATGGTGCATCAGCATCCATTGCTTGTCGACCGGCTTTCAGTTGTCGAGAATCTCTTCCTCGGCGGAGTCGGAGATGGCACCGAACTTGGACTTCGCGAGGCGATCTCCGAGGTGGAGGAGCGCATCGCCCTCGATGTCGACCCCGCTGCGATCGTCGAGGACTTGCCAATGTCGCAGCGTCAGCGGATCGAGATCATCCGCTGCCTTGCGCGCGGCGTGAAGGTGCTGATTCTCGACGAGCCGACTGCCGTCCTCACACCAGACGAGGTGCAACGCCTGTTTGCGGAGATGGAACGCCTGATCGACGGCGGTCACAGCGTCATCTTCATCACACACAAGCTTCCCGAGGCGTGCCGGATCGCCACACGGACCACGGTTCTACGGCACGGGAGGCTCGTCGGCGTTTACCGCACGTCCGAGATGACCGCCGAGGATCTCGCGAAGGCGATGGTCGGAGAGTCCGTCCCGTACGCCTCCAACAGGGCGCGAACGAAACCCGGGCGCCCCCGGCTCTCGCTTCGAGGTTGCTCGACCGGAGATTCCTCGTCCACCACTCAGCTCGACAACGTCAGTCTCGAAATCAGCGAAGGCGAGATCGTCGGTATTGCCGGGGTTGAGGGGAACGGCCAGCGCCAGCTCTCGGAGCTTACCTTTGGACTTGGTCAGCCAAGTTCCGGCGATATCCAGCTCGATGGAATGACCCTGCCGCCGCTCGGCAGGTGGGGTTCTGAAGATATCCAGATCGGCCGCATCCCTGAAGACCGCCGCCATCAGGGCCTGACGCTCAACGCTCCGATCTGGGAGAACATGCTCACCGGACCGCAGGCGCCGAAGACGGGAAGATTGATCCGCAAGCGCCATACGATCGATTGGACTCGCAGGATGCTTGAGGAGTTTGGCGTCAGGCCGCCTGATCCGATCGCGCGCGCGGAAGAACTCTCCGGCGGCAATCAGCAGAAGGTCGTGATCGCGCGTGAGCTCTGGTCCAATCCCGGCGTTGTTGTGGCAGTCAATCCAACCCGTGGACTGGACCTGCGCGCCCAGCGCGAAATCCACGATCGCCTGATTCGCATGCGAGGCGAGGGAGTGGCGATCCTGGTCATCTCCACCGACCTCGATGAGGTGATCGCAATCTCAGACCGGATCGGCGTTCTCTATCGAGGCCGGCTTGCCGGACCGATTCCCGCCGAGATGGTTGACCGGGGCCGGGTCGGCATGATGATGGCTGGGATCGGCAGTGACGAACCCGGTTCCGCGGTATCGGAGCAGGTCAGATGATCGCCGCGCTCCAGCCTGACCGGCAGGCGATGATGATGACGCTCCGCATGGGCGTTTCGGTTGTAGCGGCGATTGCCGTGAGCAGCATTCTGCTCGCGGCGGGCGGATTTGACCTGCAACTCGTATACGAAGAGATTCTCCGTCAATCCCTGGGGTCGCCGTTTGCGATCAAGAACTCTCTGATCGAGGCAGTTCCGATCACCCTGGTCGGTCTCGGCGTCGCCGTCGCCTTCCGAGCCGGCATCTTCAATCTTGGCGGGGAAGGCCAGATCTACATGGGAGCGCTGGCGGCGATCGGGGTTGCGCTCGGATTCTCCGGCCTGCCCGGCCCGCTCCTGATCTGCCTGACCCTGATTGCCGGAATCATCGGCGGTGCACTTTGGGGCGGGGTCGCAGGTGCGCTTCGGTCCCGGCTCGGGCTATCCGAGATCATCACGACGATCATGCTCAATTTCATCGCGTTCTGGATCGTCAGCTATCTGGTTCGCGGTCCGATCCAGGATCCAAATAGCGCCGGGTATCCATACACCGCGGAGATTCCGGGAAGGTCTCAGCTTCCGATCGTCGGCGATCTGATCCCGACCGGGTTTCTGATTGCGGTGATCGCTTCTGCGGTGGCCTGGGTCCTGCTCGAGAGGACCAAGACCGGTATCGGCATCAAGTCGCTCGGCAGCGGTGAGGCGGCCGGCAGGTTTGCAGGATTTCGTGTTGAGATGGTCGGCTTCGGCGTGATGCTGATTGCCGGGGCGATGAGTGGGCTCGCCGGAGCCGTGGCTCTACTCGGTGGTGGCGATGGTCGGCTGAGCGACTTCTTCAGCCCCGGATGGGGATTCATTGGCGTGATGACCGCGTTGATCGGTCGCGGTTCGCCGATCGGAACCTTGCTGGCTGGGCTCTTTGTCGGGTTTCTGACCAACGGGATCAGCGGTGCCCAGGGGACGGCCGGGGTACCGAACTCGGTCGCGCAGATGCTGCTGGGTCTGTTTGTGCTCTTTCTGATCATCTCCAATACCGACTTCTTTGTCAGGTTGGCCGAAAGCGCGCGCGCCAGTCTGGCTGGAAGCCGCCCGAGACGGGGAAAGGCAACCGTATGAGGGTTGCGAATGAGTGAACTGCTCGACATATTCGCCTCCACAGCGCTTTACGCCACCGCAGTCCGTCTCGCCCTGCCGATCTTCTTCGCGGCGCTCGGCGAGACCTTCGCCGAGCGTGCAGGCCTGGTCAACGTCGGCCTCGAGGGGATGATGCTGATGGGCGCCTTTGCCGGGGTGGTCGGCTCGCACTACACCGGCGACCCATGGCTGGGCGCGGCGATTGGAATCTTCGCGGGGATGCTGGTCGCTGCGATCCAGGCTCTGGTGGCAATCAATCTGGCCGGTGACCAGATTGTCAGTGGCATCGCGCTGAATATTGCCGTACTCGGAATCACTTCGTATCTGGCCCGGACGATCTGGGAGGGGGGCGATGTTCCAAGCGTGAATGGATTCGACTCGATCACAATGCCCGGGTTTTCCGAGATCCCGTTCTTTGGCCCGGTGATCTTCGAGCAGAGCGTCCTTGTATACCTGGCCATCGCGCTTGCTGCGGTTTCATGGTGGCTCTTGTTCAAGAAGCCGTGGGGGTTGCGTCTCCGGGCCTGCGGGGAGGATCCCCGCTCGGCGGACAGCCTCGGCATCCCGGTCTTCAGAATCAGATGGCAGTCGATGATGATCTGCGGAGCTCTCGCCGGTCTCGGCGGCGTCTTTCTCTCGCTGGGCCAGCTCTTCACATTCAGCGACAACATGAGCGGCGGGCGCGGGTTCATCGCCCTGGCGGTTGTGATCATCGCCAGATGGTCTCCGATCCGCGCGATCGCCGCCGCGGTTCTGTTCGGCCTCTTCGAGGCCCTCGCTCTCCGGGTGCAGGTAACCGACATAAACGTCCCGCCGGAGTTGATGCTGGCCCTGCCCTATCTGGTCACACTCTTTGTCTACGCGGGGCTTGTCGGAAGGACCAGACCGCCCAAATCACTCGGCCGTGAGTATTCACGAGGATGAGGAAGTTGACTTGAAGAAATTGAACGGTTCACCTGAAACCCTGCGTCTCGCAGTTGCCCAGCCTCAGATTGACCCCTTGGCACCCGAGGAGGATCGGGTCGGGCAGGCCGTGTCACTTGCGGACGAAGCAGCTTCTCTCGATGCCGAGCTGCTGGTCTTCCCTGAGGGATATCCCGGACCGCTCCGAAAGGAGGCCACGTACGACGCAGAAGCATCGATCGCTGATTCGGCAAGGCGCAACGAGCTGGCGATCTGCTGGAGCCGGATCGAGGCAGGCGATGACGGCGGTTGGTACAAGGTCGCGTATGTGACCGGCTCCGATGGCCGGCGTCTGATGAGGTACGAGCGAGCGCATCCGGCGACCGGGGACGTACACCCCGTCCTTTCGGGCACCCATCTCAAGCCGGGCGACGACTTCGGGACAGCTGAGGTGAATGGCATCTGTGTCGGCGTGCTGATCTGTTCCGAACTCTGGCTGCCAGAGGTTGCAAGGGTGCTGACGCTTCGCGGCGCCGAGGTCCTGCTTGCTCCGGCGGGTGGCAGCTTCCACCGGGTTGCCCCGAACTGGCAGTTGATCGCCCGTGCCCGGGCGATCGAGAATCAATCTTTTGTCGCCCTCACCCAGCAGCTCTTCGGGGATGAGCAGGGTGCGGCCCTGATCGCGGGTCCAGAGGCGGTCCTCGCCGCCTCGGCCTCACCCGGCGTGATTGCCGCTGACCTGGATCTGGCTCGCTCTCGCTGGCTGCGGTCCGCTGATGACTCGATGGCAGAGCCCAAGCAATTCAGTTCCCTACCGGGGCTTCTGCGCGGGCGACGACCGAACCTCTACGGCGAGATCTCCGCTCCCCGCGACGGCCTCTACAACTACGCGGATCCGCCCCCCGTTGGCGACGAGCTCCCGTCGCAGAAACCCGATTCCGGTGATCGCAGATGAGCGGCACCGGATGGGTCTGGCATGAGCGCTATATGTGGCACGACACGGGCAGTGGAGCGGCCTTTCTCGAACCAGTCGGGATGCTCCAGCCGGGAGAGCATGTCGAAAATCCTGAGTCAAAGCGCCGGATCAGAAATCTGATCGAGGTTTCGGGAATGCTCGAACACCTGGTTGCGATCCGGCCCCGGGAGGCGACCAGGGACGAAATCGAGCGGGTCCACCACCCCACCTACATAGACCGGATTGCCAAGCAGAGCGCCGATCGGGGAGGTATGGCCGGCGACGAGACTCCGTTTGGTCACGGCGGATATGAGATTGCGGCCCTGTCTGCAGGCGGCGGCCTCGCCGCGATTGAAGCGGTGTTCGAGGGACGGATACGGAACGCCTACGTTCTCAACCGGCCGCCGGGACACCACGCGATGCGCGACAGCGGGCTCGGCTTTTGCATCCTCAACAACGTCGCGGTGGTTGCCGCCCATGCCCAGGCTGCGCTCGGCGCTGAAAGGGTCGCAATCATCGATTGGGATGCACACCACGGCAACGGGACCGAGGAGGCGTTCTGGGACAACCCCGCGGTTCTCACCATCTCCCTTCATCAGGACGGCTGTTACCCCCCTGGTTCCGGCGATGTCAACGAGACCGGCGGAGGTGCCGGGGAGGGATTCAATCTCAATGTGCCACTTCCTCCGGGTTCTGGCGTCGGC
>JBBQZL010000078.1:0-11320 GCA_038207745.1 Solirubrobacterales bacterium | reverse complement strand
TTGACTTCTATAATTGGAAGCGACCTCACGGATCTCTGGCAAAGAGACCGCCCGGGGCTCGATTAGCCGAGCTCAACCGGAACAACGTGGTTGGTTCTTACAGCTAGCCCCGGATTCGCGCTCCTTCGGGTCTGGCGCATCCTCCCGGTGCCAACCGGACTTGTCCCTCGCCAGTCGTGCTCGAATCTGTGCGGGGACCCCGCCCACCTACGAAGAGATAGCGGGGGACCTACCAGCGGTAGTGGGCGAAGGCCTTGTTGGCCTGTGCCATGCGGTAGATGTCGTCCTTGCGCTTCCAGGCGGCACCCTGCTGCTTGTTCGCGTCGAGGATCTCGTTGGCGAGACGCTCTGCCATCGAATACTCGCGGCGATTGCGGGCAAATGAGACAAGCCAGCGAACAGCGAGCGTCTTTGCGCGACGTGAGGGAACCTCGACGGGCACCTGGTAGGTGGCGCCACCGACGCGACGGGAACGGACTTCCAGGACGGGTGTGAGCTGCTTGACCGCAGCCTCGAGTGTCTCGACGGGGTCTTCGCCGCTGCGCTCGCCGACGATTGCGAGCGCGTCATAGACGATCCGCTCGGCGAGGGACTTGCGTCCGTGGTTCATCACACGATTGATGACCTGCTGGACGAGCCGGCTGCGATGCTCGGCATCGGGCTCGACAACACGAATCGTTGCTGCTGTACGACGAGGCATATCTAGCGCTTCACTCCATAGCGCGAACGCGCCTGCTTGCGGTCAGAAACGCCGGCCGCATCGAGCGTTCCGCGAATCACCTTGTATCGAACACCCGGGAGATCCTTGACGCGACCGCCACGGACCAGAACCACGGAGTGCTCCTGAAGATTGTGTCCCTCACCGGGGATGTAGCAGGTCACTTCCATGCCGTTGGTGAGACGTACACGGGCGATCTTGCGAAGTGCCGAGTTCGGCTTCTTCGGTGTGACTGTGGCCACACGGGTGCAAACGCCACGGCGTTGAGGCGCGGAGACGCGCTTCTTCCGACCCAGTCCGGACTTGAGACCGGGGGTCGTAACCTTCTTCTTCGGCCGCTTGCGACCCTTCCTGACAAGTTGATTCGTATTGGGCACGGCGGCGAATGGTACAGATTCACGACGAAGACGGGTCGCGTACTCTCCCGCCATGCCCGATCGACCCATCCTTGCCGTCGACGTGGACGGCGTGATCAGCCTCTTCGGCTTTGATTCGCCGCCGGCGCGAACCACCGCGAAGTTCGAGTTGATCGATGGCTCCCTCCACTGCATCTCGCTTGCAGCGGGTGGACGCCTGCTCCGACTGGCTGAGCACTACGACCTGGTCTGGGCCACGGGATGGGAGGCGCGGGCCAACGACCACCTTCCGCTCCTGCTCGGAATACCCGAGCTTCCGGTGATCACCTTTGGGGGTGATGCCCGGTTCGGAAGCGCGCACTGGAAGCTGGGGCCACTCGACCGGTTTGGCGGTGATCGCCCGCTGGCCTGGATCGATGACTCGTTCGACCCCAGTTGCTACGAGTGGGCTCGTGATCGCCAGGAACGCGGCGCACCGACCCTGTTGATCCCAACCGATTCCGCGCTGGGGATCGAAGAGGCCCACACCGAGGCCCTCGAGGCCTGGGCCAGGGGGATGGCGCGTGAGGGACGTGCCGGGGCTTGAGAGCTCGTCCCGGCCGGCTGCCGCCCCGTTTAGACTGAACCGATCTTGGACGGCTTTCTACCCATCTTCTTCCTGATCGTGATCGTGAAGATCCCGGTGCTTGCATCCCTCTGGCTGGTCTGGTGGGCCGGGAAGTCCTACGACAATCCTGAGCCCGAGATCGCTGACGACTCGGATTCCGGCTTCCGCCGGCGCAGGCGATCGCGGCGTCCTCCCCATCGTCCCCGGGGACCAAGGCGCGGTCCTCACAGCGCCGGAGCACGGCCGATTCCGGGATGCCCACCCAGCCCGCGGACGAGAACCGTCAGGCCGAGGGCGCATCCCCATGCACCGCGGGGTCCTCGCCCGATGCCGTCACGAAGGCGGTAGCCGACCGCGACGCTCAAAGGTCAGTGCGCTGCTGCCAGATGGCTCTGCGCGCGCTCGATCCCAATCCGGCGCTCGTTGCGAAGCTGCCGTGCGTATGGATGGAAGTCAACCTGGATCGTGTGGCGCTTGGAGGCGATATAGCGCTTCGCCATCGCCTGCTCGTCGCGCTCGATGTCATCGAGCATCTCCCGCCGGGGGGGGAGCACTGCGGAGCCATCAACCAGATCGGCCACCCACTCGGATTGCAGCTCGGCAAGCGGCATGATCGCGCCGAGGGGCTGGATCAGGCCGATGAAGTAGAGGCCCGGGCGGTCCACCGGAACGGTTCGCCGGTAGAGGGAAACCCTGTTGTCCTCGGTATCGATCACGCCCGGATCGAGAAAGGGGAAGGTGATCCGGTAGCCGGTGCAGTAGATGATCAGGTCGATCTTCTCGGAGCTGCCGTCGACGAAGACGACCGAGTCACCGTCGAGGTGATCGATGTTCGGCTTCACCGTGATGTCACCGTGACCCAGCCTCGGCAGCAGCTCAGAAGAGACCGTCGGATGTGCTTCGAGCAACTTGTGGTCAGGCTCGGGAAGCCCATATTGCGTCATCGTGCCGACAGCGTTCTTGAGTTCCAGTTCGAGGTACTTGCGCTGCACCCATATCGGCATCCTCGAGGCAAGGTCACCGCTCAGCTCGTCGGTTGGTCTGCCGCGCAGGTACTTGGGCATGATGTAGGCGCCGCGGCGCATCGCCAGGAAGGTCTTGTCTGCGATCCGCGAACTCTCGACCGCGATATCGCAGGCCGAGTTGCCGATCCCGAGAATCAGAACGCGCTTGTCTTCGAGGATGTCGGTTTCGCGGTAGTGATGGGCGTGGATCTGCTCGCCCTCGAATTCGCCCGATCCCGGAAATGAGGGCTCCGGCATCCGCGGATCCCAGTGGTGTCCGTTGGCGACGATCACGGAGGCGTACGCGTGCGTCTCCCGCTCTCCGTCGCGGTCCTGGGTGGTCACCTGCCAGGTGTGGTCGTCTCCAGGCTCAACGCTGAGGACCTCGGTCCTGAAACTGATCGAATCGCGGAATCCGAAGTGATCGACGTAGGCATCGAAATACTGGGCGAGCAGCTCGTGGCCCGCGTAGTCGGGATAGTCATCCGGCATCGGAAACGCCGCATATTGCATCTGCTCACGAGAGGTGTTGATGTGCAGCGATCGATACGCCGACGACATCTGATTGTCATTGCGATATCGCCAGACACCACCCGCCTCTGAGCCCTTCTCGAAGCAGTCGAACTCGATGCCGCGGCCCTGCAACGACTTGCAGGCGGTGATCCCCGAGGGACCGGCTCCGATCACGCATGTCCGATCTGCCTGGCGGGTGAGTTCTGCAGCGGTCGTCATCGGCCCAGACAATAGCTGGCTGCGCAGCCAGGAGAACAGGAAGGGCGCGACGGACCTGAGTCTGCCGCGCCCCCTGATGCTCGCTCGCGCCCGGCCACCCGGGCGATGCGACTATGACTTTTCGGTGCTGCCTGCTCCGTCGGCCGACTCGATCTCGTGGGCGAGCTCCTCGAGCTCCTCCGCGAATGAGGGACCGAAGCTCTCAAGGGAGTCGCCTCCACCTTCGAGCCCGAGCTCAGCTGCGAGTTCATCGCCGTCGAGCAGGCTCTCCTCGCTCGGCGGTTCGATCGGCTCGGCCGGCTCGATCGCGACGGTCCGGTAGTGTCGGAGTCCGGTCGCGGCCGGGATCAGCTTGCCGATGATGACGTTCTCCTTGAGGCCGACGAGGCGATCTCGCTTGCCCTCCAGAGCCGCGTCGGTGAGGATCTTCGTCGTCTCCTGGAAGGAGGCTGCCGACAGGAAGGACTCGGTGGCCAGCGATGCCTTGGTGATTCCAAGGATGATCTCCTCGGCCTTGGCGGCTGTGCCTCCCTCTGCCTTGATCTTCTTGTTCATCTTCTTGAGGGTCTGACGCTCCTCCATCTGACCGGGAAGAAGCCCGGTCGAACCGGCGGTTTCGAGCCTCACCTTCTTCATCATCTGACGGACGATCAGCTCGATGTGCTTGTCATCGATGTCAACGCCCTGGGCGCGGTAGACCTTCTGGACCTCCGCGACGAGATACATCTCCGTCTCGGTCCGTCCGCGGATCCTGAGGATGTCGGCCGGGTACAGCGAGCCCTCATTGAGCTGCTGCCCGATCTCGATCTTCGCGCCGTCCTCGACGAGCAGGCGTGACCGGGGTGGGAACGAGTACTCATGCTCCTCGCCGCCGGAGTCCATGATCGCGATCTTGACCGACTTGTCGGTCTCCTCGACCGCGGCCTTGCCCTCCTGCTCGGCCATCTGGGCCAGGCCCTTGGGCTTGCGAGCCTCGAACAACTCGACGATTCGCGGCAGACCCTGGGTGATGTCCTGGCCGGCAACTCCGCCGGTGTGGAAGGTACGCATGGTCAGCTGGGTGCCCGGCTCACCGATCGACTGCGCGGCAATGATGCCGACCGCGTCGCCGACGACAACCGTCTTACCGGTTGCGGGTGCGATTCCGTAACAGGCGCGACAGACCCCGGACTCGGCCTCGCACTTGAAGGTCGAGCGAACCGGGACCGTGATGCTGTCGTCTCCATAGGCCTCGGCGATCTCCGCGACCTTCTCGGCCGTGATCGGCTGATTGCGCTTCAGCAGCTCGCGGCCACGCTTGGCCTCGAACTTCTTCGCCGCATTTCGCCCGACCAGGTTCTCGTTGATCGAGTTGTCGTCCTTGTGGAGCGGCATCTCGATGAAGCCCTTGGTCTTGCAGTCCTCATCACGGACGATCACGTCCTGGGCGACGTCGACGAGTCGACGCGTCAGGTAGCCCGAGTCCGCCGTACGAAGCGCGGTGTCGGCCAGCCCCTTACGGGCACCGTGGGTGGAGATGAAGTACTCACCCACCGAGAGGCCCTCCATGAAGTTGGCCTTGATCGGCCGCTCGATGATCTCGCCCTTTGGATTGGCCATCAGACCGCGCATGCCGGCGAGCTGACGAATCTGCTTGAACGAGCCACGGGCTCCGGAGTTGGCCATCATGAAGATCGGGTTCAGCTCATGGAGATTTCGCTCCATGGCCTGCGCGACCTCTTCGGTGGCCTGGTTCCATTGGTCCGTAACGGCTTCCTTGCGCTCTTCCTGCGTAATGAAGCCATCGTTGTACTGGGACTGGATCTCGCGGGTGATCTTCTCATAACCCTCGAGGATCGACTCCTTGTCGGGAGGCGAGACGACGTTGTTCTTGGAGATCGTGATCCCGGCCTTGCTGGCGTAGTGGAATCCGAGATCCTTGAACGCGTCGAGAACCTGCGACACCGCCGGAGCACCATGCTCCTTGACGAGATCGAAGACCATCTCGTTGACGTCCTTCTTCTTCAGCGTCTGGTTGACGAAGTTGAACTGCTCCGGATCCCAGGCATCGCCGATCGACTCGGCAATGGCGCGCTCGATGTAGTCGTTGAAAATGATCCGCCCGACCGTGGTCGTGAAGTGTTCATGCCCGACGCGGCGGTACTCGGCGTAGTCATGCAGCGAGACGACGCCGTGCTCATATGCGAGCTCGGCCTCCTGCGCTGTACGGAACGGATGCGGCTTCTTCTCGAGCTTCGACGTATCGATCTCGGTGACATCTTCCGACGCGTAGGTCAGGTAGTAGATGCCGAGAACCATGTCCTGGGTCGGCGTCGCCAATGGCGAGCCATGCGCCGGCGAGAGGATGTTGTTCGCCGACAGCATCAGGATCCGGGCCTCTGCCTGAGACTCGGCCGAGAGCGGAACGTGGACCGCCATCTGGTCGCCGTCGAAGTCGGCATTGAAGGCAGCGCAGACCAGCGGATGAACGCGGATCGCCTTGCCCTCGACCAACACCGGCTCGAACGCCTGGATGCCGAGCCTATGCAGCGTCGGTGCGCGGTTGAGCAGCACCGGGTGCTTGTGGATGACCTCTTCGAGAACGTCCCAGACCTCGGGAATCATCGACTCGACCATCTTCTTGGCGGCCTTGATGTTCTGCACGGCCTTGCGCTCGACCAGTCGGGCCATGATGAATGGCTTGAACAGCTCGAGTGCCATCAGCTTCGGCAGTCCAATTTGGTGCAACTTCAGGCTGGGTCCGGAGACGATCACCGAACGACCCGAGTAATCGACTCGCTTGCCGAGCAGGTTCTGACGGAAACGACCCTGCTTGCCCTTGAGCATGTCCGAGAGTGACTTGAGCGGACGGTTGCCCGGTCCGGTCACGGGACGTCCACGGCGACCGTTGTCGAACAATGCGTCGACGGCCTCCTGGAGCATCCGCTTCTCGTTGTTGACGATGATCTCGGGGGCACCGAGGTCGAGCAGCCGCTTGAGGCGGTTGTTGCGGTTGATCACCCGACGGTAGAGATCGTTGAGATCCGAGGTCGCGAAACGACCACCGTCGAGCTGGACCATCGGCCGCAGCTCCGGTGGAATCACCGGCACGCAGTCGAGGATCATCCACTCGGGGCGGTTGTCAGAATTCTGGAACGCGGAGGCGACCTTCAGCCGCTTGACCGCGCGGGCCTGCTTCTGGCCCGGCTTGGTCGTGCTGATGATCTGCTGCAGCTCTTCACACTCGGCGTCGAGGTCGATCTGCTCGAGCAGGTCGCGCACCGCCTCTGCACCCATGCCACCGCGGAAGTACTCACCCCAGCCGAACGGTGAACCAAAGCGGTCCTTGAGCTCACGGAAGACGGTCTCGTCGTTGACGACGTCCTTGACCTTCATGTCACAGAAGATCTTCCAGACCTCCTGCATGCGCTCGATCGCCTCATCGATATAGGTCTCGGTGTCTGCGATCTCGGCGTCGAAGTTCTTGCGAAGCTCCTTCGTCATCTTGTCGCGATCCGCGTCCTTGAGCTTGCGGATCTGCGCGCTGGTCAGCTCGAGGTTCTCCGCCCAGATGTGATCGTCGTCCGAGAACTTGTCCTGATTACCCTCATCGATGTACTTGACGCGACGGAGCTTGGACTCCTCCAGCTCCTGGGTCCGCTTGTGACGCTCGGACTCGTACTCCTCGATGACCTTCTCGACGTTCTTCTCGAGCTCGATCATGTCCTTGGCGCGGGCCTCTTCGTCGACGAAGGTGACCATCGACGCGGCGAAGTAGAGAACCTTCTCGAGCTCCTTGGGGGCCATATCGATCAGATAGCCGATCCGGCTCGGGACGCCCTTGAAGAACCAGATGTGGGAAACCGGCGCGGCGAGGTCGACGTGCGCCATGCGCTCGCGCCGGACCTTGGAGCGGGTTACCTCGACCTGGCAGCGCTCGCAGACGATGCCCTTGTAACGGACTCGCTTGTACTTGCCGCAGTAGCACTCCCAGTCCTTGGTCGGACCGAAGATGCGCTCGCAGAAGAGGCCCTCTTTTTCAGGCTTAAGCGTGCGGTAATTGATGGTTTCGGGCTTGGTGACCTCGCCCCAGCTCCATGAGCGGATCTTCTTGGAGGATGCGAGGCCGATCTCAATGGCGTCGAAGTTATTGATGTCGATCAATTCTCAGTCCGTTCTCTATTGAGTGAAGTTGCAGGTGGTTGGCGACCGGGTGGCAAACCCGGTCACCGACTTCCCGCTACTTCTCTGCTGCTGCTTCTTCTTCGGTGGCGTCCGCTGCTGCTGACGCCTCGGGGATCTGCTCGTCGGCGGCGGCATTCTTGCCGTCGGCGGCGCGCACCCCTGTCAGGTCCATGCCCAATTCCTCAGCTGCCTTGAGGAGGTCATCTTCTTCATCGGCAATCTCGATATCTCCGGCTTCAGAGATCACGTTGACGTCCAGCGAGAGGCTCTGGATCTCCTTGAGGAGCACCTTGAACGACTCCGGAATCGACGGTTCTGGGATGTTCTCGCCCTTGACGATCGCCTCGTATGCCTTGACGCGACCGACGGTGTCATCCGACTTGACGGTGAGCATCTCCTGCAGCGTGTATGCGGCGCCATAGGCCTCCAGGGCCCAGACCTCCATCTCTCCGAAGCGCTGGCCACCAAATTGGGCCTTGCCGCCGAGAGGCTGCTGGGTTACCAGTGAGTACGGGCCCGTGGAGCGTGCGTGGATCTTGTCGTCGACCAGGTGCAGCAGCTTCAGGATGTACATGTACCCGACCGTGACCTTGCCCTCGTACGGATCGCCTGTGCGTCCGTTGTAGAGCTGGACGGTGCCGGCACAACGGGCACCTTCGATGGCGCTCTTGTCGACACCAAAGTCGATTCCGCGCTCGACGTTCTCCTTGTCCCACTGGACCAGGGCGTTGTCGACGTCCTTGACCGATGCGCCATCAAAGACCGAGGTGGCCACGTAAACGCGGTTTGACCCGTTCTCCTTCGACTGCTTGTAGGACTCCGAGCCATCGTCGTACCAACCGTTGGCTGCAACCCATCCGAGATGAGTCTCGAGCACCTGGCCGATGTTCATCCGGCTCGGCACTCCGAGCGGGTTGAGAATCACGTCGACCGGGGTGCCGTCCGCGAGGTGGGGCATGTCCTCTTCGGGGACGATCTTGGAGATAACACCCTTGTTGCCGTGTCGTCCGGCGAGCTTGTCGCCCTCCGAGATCTTGCGCTTGGTCGCAACGTAGACGCGAACCAGGTCGTTGACTCCCGGGGAGAGGTCGTCTCCACCGTCACGGCTGAACGTGAGCACGTCGATGACGACTCCGCCCTCGCCGTGCGGCACCTTCAGGGAGGTGTCGCGAACCTCGCGGGCCTTCTCCTTGAAGATCGCGCGGATCAACTTCTCTTCCGCGGTCAGCTCGGTCTCGCCCTTCGGCGTGACCTTGCCGACGAGGAGATCACCTGAGACAACCTCGGCGCCGACGCGGACGATGCCGCGCTCGTCGAGGTTGCGGAGGCTTTCCTCTGAACGGTTGGGAATGTCCCGGGTGATCTCTTCGTCACCGAGCTTGGTCGTCCGGGCGTCGATCTCGTATTCCTCGATGTGGATCGAGGTGAGCTCGTCGTCCTTGACCAGGCGCTCGGAGAGAATGATCGCGTCCTCGAAGTTGTAACCCTCCCAGGACATGAAGGCGACCATCAGGTTTTTGCCGAGTGCGATCTCGCCGCCACCGGTGGAAGAGCCATCGGCGAGCACATCGCCCTTCTTGACCTTCTGTCCGGTGTTGACGATCGGACGCTGGTGGATGATCGTTCCCTGGTTCGAGCGCAGGAACTTCTGGAGTGGGTACTCGTACTTGTTCTTGCTCGAGGTGAGAACGATCTTCTCGGCGTCGACGTAGGCGATCTGCCCGGATTCGTCGGCCAGGATCACGTCGCCGGTGTCTTCCGCGGCGCGGCGCTCCATGCCCGTGCCGATCAAAGGCGGGTCGGGCTTCAGAAGCGGCACGGCCTGACGCTGCATGTTCGAGCCCATCAGGGCACGGTTTGCGTCGTCATGCTCGAGGAATGGGATCAGCGCCGTCGCAACCGACCAGATCTGCGTCGGTGAGACGTCCATCAGGTCGACTTCCTTGGGTGACGCCGAAACGACTTCGCCTTCACGGGCACGGCAGAAGACGCCTGGACCCTTCAGCTTGTTCGTCTTCGGATCAACCTCGGCGTTTGCCTGGGCGATGATCTTTTCCTCTTCCTGGGTCGCGTCGAGATGAATGATCTCGTCGGTGACCACGCCTCCGCGGACGATCCGGTACGGCGTCGTCACGAAGCCGTGCTCCGAAACCTGGGCGTATGAGGAGAGCGAGCCGATCAGGCCGATGTTCGGGCCCTCCGGGGTCTCGATCGGGCACATCCGCCCGTAATGGGTCGGGTGCACGTCGCGAACCTCGATCGGTGCACGCTCACGGGTCAGGCCACCGGCACCGAGCGCCGAAAGGCGACGGCGATGGGTGAGGCCCGACAGGGAGTTGGTCTGGTCCATGAACTGCGAGAGCTGGGAAGAACCGAAGAACTCCTTCAGCGCAGCAACCACGGGACGGATGTTGATGATCGACTGTGGCGTCGTTGCGTCGGTGTCGTCGGTGGTCAACCGCTCGCGAACCACGCGCTCCATCCGGTAGAGACCGATCCGGAACGCTTCCTGGATCAACTCGCCGACGGTGCGCAGGCGTCTGTTGCCGAAGTGCTCGTACTCGTCGAGGTGGTCGGAGACCAGCTCGCGCGGGTAGGTGAGCGCCTCCGCGGCGTAATCCTTGATCGGGTTCTCCTCGTCGATCGTCTCGGGAATACCGAGGATCTTCGGGAGGCTCACGAGCTCCTTGACCAGGGCGATGATGTCGTCGTGGGTGAGAACGCGGGTGTCGAGATCAATGTCGAGATCGAGACGAGCATTGAGCTTGTAGCGGCCGACCCGGGTGAGGTCGTAGCGCTTCGGATCAAAGAAGAGCTGCTCGAGCAGGTTCTTGGCGGCGTCAACCGAGGGCGGCTCGCCCGGACGCTGCTTCTTGAACAGCTCGATCAGGGCACCTTCCTCGGTCTTGGTCGCCTCGGTGTCACCGAGAATCGTGTGCTGCATGTAGACCGAGTTGTCGAACATGTCGAGGAGCTGCTTGTCCTCCACATATCCCATGGCGCGCAGCAGAACGGTGACCGGCAGCTTGCGCTTGCGGTCGATCCGGACGAAGACGCGTCCCTTCTTGTCGATCTCCAACTCGAGCCAGGACCCGCGGGCCGGCATCAGGTTGGCGATGAAGACCTGCTTCTCCCGATCCTTCGGGTTCATCACATAGGCGCCCGGTGAACGGACGAGCTGGGTGACGACGACACGCTCGGTGCCGTTGATGATGAATGTTCCGCGATCAGTCATCCACGGGAAATCCCCGAGGAAGACGGTCTGCTCACGGATCTCGCCCGTTTCCTTGTTCTGGAAGGCGACGGTCGCGTTCAGCGGCCGAGAGTAGGTCTGGTCCTTCTCCCTACATTCTTCGATCGTGCGCGACTGATCATCAAACTCGAACTCACCAAAAACGATCGCGAGATTTCCCGTGTAATCCTCAATCGGGGAAATGTCGTTGATGGTCTCCCTGAGGAGACCTTTCTTTGGATCCGTGAGTTCCCTGAAGGAACGTCGTTGGATGTCGATCAGGTGTGGGACTTCGAGTGGGTTCTGAAGTCGTGAGAAACTCCTGCGGACTACGGGGGCAGCGATAGATCGTGCCAAGGCGGCGACTCCTCAGGCGGTCAGAGGGGGGTTAGAACTGCGCGGATGCGGGCAACGGGTCGACAACAACGCGCGACCCGAAAAAATACCACACGACGCCGTCCAACCAGATATGTCAGACGGCGCGTGGCCCGAAATGGCTCTGTGAAG
>JBBQZL010000077.1:0-11395 GCA_038207745.1 Solirubrobacterales bacterium | reverse complement strand
CGTCTATGACACGAATGGACGCCGCTACATCGATGGCCTCTCATCGCTCTTCTGCGCCCAGCTCGGCTACTCCTACGGGGCCGAGTTCGCCGAGGTCGTGGCCGACCAGATGGGCCGGCTTGCCTTCAACACCAACTGGGGGACCGCCCACAGGCCGGCGATCGAGCTTGCCGAACGGATCACCGACCTTGCGCCCGAGGGGATAGAGCGGGCCTTCTTCACCAACGGTGGTTCTGAGTCGGTCGAGGCCGCATGGAAGCTCGTTCGCCAGTACCACGTCGCCAACGGACAGCCACAGCGCACAAAGGTGATCGCGCGCCACATCGCCTACCACGGCGTGACGCTCGGAGCGCTCTCATTCACCGGCGTCCCCGGCTTCAAGGAGCCGTTCGGGTCCCCGGCAATCGAGGCACTTCGAGTATCCAACACAAACGCCTTTCGCGATCAACGCAGTGAGGCTGACCTCTGTACGGCGCTTCTCGCCGAGATCGAGACCGCGATCAACGAGGCGGGCCCGGAGACGGTCGCGATGATCATCGCCGAGCCGATCCAGAATGCGGGCGGATGCCTGACTCCTCCCGTCGGCTATTTCGAGGGCATCAGGAAGATCTGCGATCGCCACGGCATCCTCTTGCTCTGCGATGAGGTGATCTCCGGATGTGGGCGCCTCGGCGAGTGGTTCGCATCGAAGCGCTACGGCGCCGAACCCGATCTGATCACGATCGCGAAGGGACTCACCTCGGCATACCTGCCGATGGGCGCCGTACTCGCCAACGCCAGGGTCACCGACCACCTCTATGAGGGCAAATCAACCCTTCTCCACGGCATCACCTTCGGCGGTCACCCGTCGTCGGCCCGTGTCGCACTTCGCAATATCGAGATCTTCGAGCGTGACGGCGTGCTCGAGAACGTCCGCAAGAACGAGGGATATCTCGAGCAGCGAATGGAAGAGCTGCGAGCGCTGCCGATCGTCGGGGACATCCGGGGAGAGGGATTCTTCTGGGCGGCCGAGATGGTCGCCGACTCCGGAGACACCCGCTTCGACGCCGACCAACGTGAGCGACTCCTTCGCGGCTTCGTCCCCGGTCGACTGCTCGACGCCGGCCTGATCGCGCGCGGCGACGACCGCGGCGACTCGGTGATCCAGATCGCGCCGCCGCTTGTCTGCGACACCTCCCAACTGGATGAGATCGTCGATGCCCTCGGCGAGGTCCTCCAGGCGGCCGGCGATGAGATGGGCGTGACCGAGGGCCATCTGGCCGCCGACGCCGCATAGTGGGCGGCTGCATCGGCGGACATGCATATTTCAAACTTGCCCTGAATCCAAAATGGCGCCGTATTCACCGGCCGCCGCGGTAGCCGCGAAGCCGCAGCGAATTCGAGACCACGAGCACACTCGACATCGCCATCGCACCTCCCGCGACCATCGGGCTGAGGTAACCGGCAGCCGCCAGCGGAATCGCTGCGACGTTGTAGGCAAAGGCCCAGAAGAGGTTTTGCTTGATCGTCCTCAGGGTTCGCCGGGCAAGGCCGACCGCGGTCGCAACGCCGCGCAGATCCCCGGAGACAAGGGTGATGTCGGAGGACTCGATTGCGACGTCGGTTCCGGTGCCGAGCGCGATGCCAAGGTCAGCGATCGCCAGGGCCGGCGCATCGTTGACACCGTCACCTACCATCGCGACAACCGCGCCGTCGCTCTGCAAACGCCGGACCACATCGGCCTTCTCGGCCGGCAGGACCTCGGAGATCACCTCGTCGATCCCGACGCTTCGGCCCACCGCCTCAGCGCTCGCCCGGTTGTCACCGGTCAAGAGGACCGGCCGCATGCCAAGCCGGCGGAGCCCTGCGATCGCCTCTGCCGAGCTTTCCTTGACCTGGTCGGCGACAACAAACAGCGCTCTTGCAGATCCGTCCCAACCGGCGAGCACGGCGGTCCGGCCCTCGGACTCGGCCTGCTCCTGCGCTTCCGCAAGTAGTTCTGAAATCGCAAATCCCTGGGCCTGGAGCAGCCGCCGCCGACCGGCCACGACCCGCCGTCCCGTGACTGTGGCCTCTACACCGAGGCCGGCATGTGAGACAAAGCCATCCACGCCGGGCAGATCCACCCCAAACCGGACACGAGCTCCTTCGGCGATTGCGCCGCCAACCGGGTGCTCCGAGGCTGCCTCCAGCGCGCCAACCAACCTCACTGCATCAGCTTCCTCAACTCCGTCGGCCACGACACGGTCAAGCGAGATCCGGCCAGTCGTGACGGTTCCTGTCTTGTCGAGGACAACCGTGTCGACCCGGCGTGTCGACTCGAGCACCTCGGGCCCACCGATCAGGACCCCGAGCTCGGCACCTCGGCCGGTCCCGACCAGGATCGCCGTCGGTGTGGCCAAACCGAGGGCACAGGGGCAGGCGATGATCAACACAGAGACGGCAGCAGTGAAGGCAAACGAAGCACCCTCGCCCGCGATCAACCAGCCGGCAAGAGTGACCAGGGCCAGGCCGATCACCACCGGCACGAAGACCGCCGAGACCCGATCCGCAAGCCGCTGGACAGGGGCCTTGCCCGATTGGGCTTCGGTGACCAACCGGGTGATCCCGGCAAGCGCGGTGTCCGACCCGACCTTGGTTGCCCGGACCACCAGGCGACCACCGATATTGATCGTCGCTCCGATCACCTGATCGCCAGGGCCGACATCCTCCGGGCGCGACTCCCCGGTCAGCATCGACCGGTCGACCGACGAGGCGCCTTCTACGACCTCACCATCGGTGGCAACCCGACCGCCCGGCCTGACGACAAAGAGATCACCGACGACGAGCTGCGCGACCGGGACCATCCGCTCGCTGCCGTCGGGCCTGAGCAGCGAGGCCTCCTTGGCGCCCAGCTCGCCGAGGGCCCTGAGCGCGGCTCCCGCCTCCCGCTTGGCTCGCTCCTCGAAGAAGCGGCCGGTGAGAATAAGGGTCGTGACAACTGCTGCGACCTCGAAGTAGACCGAGCTCGCACCTGCGCCGCGATCGGGAATCAGGCTGAAGGCCATCTCCATGCCCGGCTCACCGGCACCCAGAAAAACCAGCGCCACAACGGACCAGCCATACGCGGCCAGCGTCCCGATCGAGATCAGGGTGTCCATGTTTGCCGCACCATGGCGGGCGCTTCTCCAGGCGGTGAGGTGAAAGGTCCAGCCCGACCAGAAGACCACCGGTGTCGCCAGCACCAGGCTCAGCCACTGCCATCCGGAGAACTGGAGCGAGGAGATCATCGCCATCGCAAAGATCGGGACCGTCAGGGTGATCGCGACGACAAGCCGGCGGCGAAGGTCGCGCTGGTACCTGTCGGCTGCATCCTGCTCCTCGGCTGCCGCCCCTGCGCCGCCGTCCGCGACAGGCTGATCGGCCGGCGCCTTTGCTCCGTAACCGGCTGCCTGGATCGCCTCGACCAACTCATCGACGTCGGTGAGGGCTGGGTCATAGGTGACGGAAGCCCGCTCGGTTGCGAAGTTGACCGTCGCCGCGACACCATCCACCCCGTTGAGACCGCGCTCGACCTTGCTCACGCAGGAGGCGCAACTGATCCCCTCGACAGGTATCTCAACCTGCTTCGTATTTTCGCTCATTGCCCAAATATACCCCCTAGGGGTACCTGAGTCAAATCGCAAAAACCTGCCGAAGCGCCCGCCAGAGCGCCTCGGCTGCCCGTCCCGGGCGGTACTACTCGGAGAGTTCGACCCTCTCGATGACCTGGGGCTCCTTCGGAGCATCGGAGTGATCAGTGTTGGTGTTCTCGATCGCATCGACGACGTCCATGCCCCCGGTCACCTCGCCGAAGACGGTGTGCTTGCCATCGAGCCACGGTGCCGCTTCGGTTGTGACTATGAAGAATTGCGAGCCGTTCGTGTTCGGGCCGGCGTTGGCCATTGCGAGTGCACCCCGAACGATCTTGTTCTGGTTGAACTCGTCCTCGAAGGTGTAGCCGGGTCCGCCGCGGCCGGTTCCCTCCGGGCATCCCCCCTGGATCATGAAGTCCTTGATCACGCGGTGGAATGCGAGCCCATCGTAGAAGCCGTCACTCGCGAGCTTGCGGAAGTTCTCGACTGTTTTTGGCGCGTCATCGTCGAAGAACTTGACGGTGACGGCCCCGGCATTTGTGTGAAAAATCGCCTCTGACATGCCTGAACCCTACTGGGCAGAGGGTGTATTGGGATGGATGTTGCGCTGCCCGGATATCCCGCCTCGTAGTGTGCGGCACTCCGCAGCACGGGCCCTTCGGCCGTGTTGTAATTGATCTTGGAACTTGGCATACCCCCACAAGCTGTCCCGGCGCTCCCCCAGGGGAGGCGCTGGGCGCTGGGCGCAATCATCGGCTCTGTTGCGCTCTTTTCGTGCCTGTTCACGGCATCCCTTCCTGCGCAGGCTTCGTTGCTCAAGCCACCCCACGGCAAGAGGTTCTTCGGGGTCACCGATACCGGCACGATCGAGGGCTTCCGCGACTTCGCAAGCACGGTCGGCAAGCATCCGGCGGTCATTCAGACCTTCCACCCCTGGGGCAACAGCCTCGGACGGGCGCTTCCGCGTTGGCGTTCCGTCCATGCCCGGCCGATGCTTCACATCTCGACCACTGAGGACGACGGCACCGAGGTGATCACCCCGAGGGGAATCGCGATGGGCCGCGGTGACGGATACCTGATCTACCTCAACCACGTCTTTCACGGTCAGAAGCTGCGCGGCTACATTCGCCCGCTGGGAGAGCCCAATCGCTGCCTCAACGCATGGGCCGGCGTCGACTGCAGCGGCAATGCGCGATCCTCGCGCTACTCGTCCAAGTGGTATCGCCAGGCGTTTCGGCGCATGTACCTGCTGCTCCACGGTGGTGCGACGAAGTCGAGCCTGAATCGAAGGCTGGCAGGGCTCGGCCTGCCCAAGATCAATGGTGGCGGCAAGAAGCCACTGCCGGACAGATTCCCGAGCGCTCCGCTGGCGGTGGTCTGGAGCACGCTTCCGGCCGGGTCACCTAGATCGAAGGGAAATTGGCCGGCTCGATACTTCCCGGGTGCCGGGTACGTCGATTGGGTCGGCACTGACTTCTACTCCAGGTACGCCTACTGGAATGACCTGGCTCGGTTCTACAAGCGATTCGCGAAGCACTATGACAAGCCGCTCGCGCTGACCGAGTTCGGCGTTTGGGGCACCGACTCACCCGCCTACGTCAAGCGACTGTTCACCTGGACCAACCACCGGACACGTGCCCGGATGCTCGTCTACTACCAGGACTTCGGCACCTTGAATGCCTTCCGGATCCAGAACTTTCCGCTCAGCCGCTCAGTCCTGGCTCGACGGATCTCCTCGCGAAGATTCCCGCCACTTGCACCGCATCCACCCGAGAAGCCGGTCTTCCCGGGTGGCATCAACCGTTGAGGCGCCCGGATTCGGCTCAGGGATTGACGGTCACTTCGGCGATCTGAACAGCGGTGTCCTCGATCTCCACCTCGAAGATTCCCTCGATCGTCGCCGGTACGACAAAGCTGACCGACCCGCCGGCCTCGACATTCTCTGCGATGTCATAACCGTGGAAGTGGATCTCGCCGCTGACGTCCGAGTCGACCTTGAAGCGGATCGTGTCTCCGTTGTTGAAGTCGAGCTTCTCGACACCACCGACCGGCTGCCCGCCCTTGATCAGGATCGTCGGCACTTCAGGCTTCGGTGCCGGCTTTGGCTGGGTCTGCACGTCGTCCTTCTTGCCCGTTTGCTCGAGCGTCGAGTCCGTCGACGCGGTCACCGCGTCCGAACTGGGCCCCTTGTCTTCACTTCCCCTGAGTACGACGAAGAGGACGGCTGCAACTGCGATCAGGGCGACGGCAAGTCCGGCCTTTGCGGCATTCGATTGCATGCGCCACAAAATAGCCGAACTCCGCCCGGGGTCGCCGCCCTGACCTGGCCCTATTCGCCCCCGGTCACGAGCAATTGAATCTCGCGCGAGGCGCCTGTCGCATACGGCCACCTGGCCTGTGCCAAGGCCACCGCACGCATCTGGACGTGCGCAATGCCGGTGATGTAGCGGAATCTGTAGCGGGCACGGAACTGTCCGCGCGCGTTGGTCCTGACAAAGAGGACCGGGCGCCATCTGGCCGCGGCCTTCTCCAGATACTGGATCGCGACCAGCTTGCCACCCGATGGAATCCGGGCCGAATGCCGACCGACGGATCCGGACAGCCGGACGATCTCGCCGGTGCGAAGCCTGCGCTTCGAGGCGTGCAGCGCCACCACGGAGCGGACCCGCAGGAACATTTGGGAGCTGCGTGCCGCTGCAAGTGACGCATCGCCCGCGTATCGAACTTCGATCCGGCTCGAGGTGAGCTTCGTCAGCCCGAGCTGGAACCTGCCGCCCGCACCGGTCCGGACTGTCTGCACCCGGGACCGGTGTCTGGTGCCCTTCGCGGGTGTGGTCACGACGCTCAGCACCACACCCTCCAGACCGCTGCCGCCAACATGGGCGAGTTGGCCCTTCAACCGTACGGGCGATGCGAAGCCGGCCAACACCCTGGCACCGGAGCGGCGACCGCTCTCGAGGTGGGAGAAGAGCCGCGTCTCTGACTTGAGCGGCGCCCTCAGGGTCATCGGTGTACCGTCGATGCGATTGGTTGATTCAGCCGGATTCCCAGCGCCATCGAGCGCCTCGACCCGGAACTGGTAGGTGGAAGGGGTGACCTGATCAGACGGGAAATGGGCAACGAGATCCGCCTCCCCCGCGCCGGTTGCCTTGAGTTCGGTGGGCAGGCCCGTCCACTCGGTCTGACCGGCCCGGCGGTACTGGATTGCTCCCCCCGCGGGCCCGGAATGTGCATCCGAGACCTGGGCCCGGATCGTCTCCGGATCACCCTCCTCCGGGGCCCGGAAGCCGACACCGGGCGCGATGTCGTCGAAGCGAAGCGCGACGGATGTCGCGGAACCGGGCGCCGTGTTGCCGGCCTCATCCCGGAGCCAGACCGTGAGGGCGTAGGTGCCCGGGCCCGGAACCGTCAGGCCGTCAAGGGACGTGATCCCGGTTCCGCCGCGGTAAACGGCGCCCGAATCAAACCCGCCTGGTCCGGTGATCCGGAAGAAGGCACCCGCGATCGGCGCCGCGGCACCCTGATCCGGATTCGTCCAACCTGCCGCAAATGAGTTGACGCGGCTCCAGACGTCGCCGCCGGCCAGACCCAGCGACCGCGGGGCAGCCGGCGCCGTGTTGTCTGTGTAGAGCGACCTGAACGCTGTGCAACCGACGTTGTCGGCGAAATCGGTCGTGCAGTGGCGGAGCTGATGAGGCCCATCGCTGATCGCCATGGTGTTGACAGTCTGGGAGCCCGATCGTGCGAGCTCGCACGGGCGCATCCTCGTCCCCTTCCACTCACCGCCGATCAGCGTCTTTGCGCAGGGCTGCTCCGTGCTTGCAACCCGGGCGCCGTCGATGTATGTCTCGCTGAATCGGATGCCGGAGCCCTGGTCACTTTCGCTGAAGGTGATCGGCAGAGCGCCCGTCCTCCAGCCGGGATCAAGCAGTCCGCCGGCGATCGATGCCGTCGGTGCGGAGTTCTCCTCCAGGGTGATGTTGAGCGCCCTTATCCCGCCATATGAGCCGCGGCTGAGATCGCATGTCTTCGAGTCGGGCTTGGCGCAGAGCAGTCGGGACTCGAATGTGTCCTGGGCCGCACCGAAGCCCATCGCGAAGCTCTCGAAGCCGGAGTGTGAGTCCTCCGCACGCTCCATGACCGTGAACGCGCCGGAGCCCCGGGTGCCGCCGAGCCGATGCTCAAATTCATCCGCAAGCACATGCCACCAGGTACCGCGGACATTTGTGATCCCGGTTCCGGGTGGCGCCACCCAGCGCCAGCGGGCGAGCTTGGTCCCGGAGACCTGGCCCCCGGAGGAAACAGTGAAGCTGCGCATCTGAACCCCGTTCCACGGGTCTCCGCTCGGGGCGCTCGCACATGAGGAATTGTGGGAGAACTTCCCTGCGCCTGCGGTGTCTGACCAATCAGCTTCCTGACCGATATCCCATCCGCATTGGGCCACCGAGTACTTTGCCGCGCTCGCCTCCCTCGTGGTTGCAACCAAGATCAGAATGGTCAGCGCTGCAGCGACCATCACCAGCCGAAAACGACCCAAACTCAAACGCACGATTTCCTCTCCTTTGCCGGGCATTGACCGTTGATCAAGGAACGAGGGTGGGTCGACTCTCCCCCTCTGCGACAATCCCGAGTCCGAGACTTGGAATCAGATGTCCACCCAAGGCATCGAAACGAAGGGATTCATGAGCGCTCCAACCGTTGAACAGGTCACAGAGAAACTGCGGGTCGTGATTGACCCGGAGCTGCGCAGATCGATCGTCGATCTCGGCATGGTCCGGTCGATTGATTTCAAGGAGGGTGGCCGCGTCGACGTCGTCGTCTCGCTGACCACCCCCGGTTGCCCGATCCGCTCCCATTTCGAGAAGGCGGTCGTCAACGCGGTTTCCGAACTCGAGGGTGTCAATGCCGTCGCCGTCGGCTTCGATGTCCTCAGCGACGACGAGAAGGGTGACCTGCAGAAGGTCCTCGGCCGCTCAAAGCTGCCCGAGGGCGCGCTTGCCCAGGTCAAGAACGTGATCTGCGTCGCCTCCGGAAAGGGCGGCGTCGGCAAGTCGACGATGACCGCCAACCTCGCCGCCGCGCTTCAGGCGGAAGGCCACTCGGCCGGCGCACTCGACTGCGACGTCTACGGGTACTCGATGCCGCGCATGCTCGGCGTCAATGAACGCCCCGAGGTCAACGCGGAGCGAAAGATCCTGCCGCTCGTATCAGCGGATGGCGTCAAGGTGATGTCGATCGGCTTCTTCGTCGATGAGAATGCTGCCGTCGTCTGGCGAGGCCCGATGCTCCACAAGGCGATCCAGCAATTCCTCGAGGACGTTGCCTGGGGCGAGCTCGAGTACCTGCTGCTCGACCTGCCTCCCGGAACCGGTGATGTCGCGATGACGCTTGCCCAGCTTCTCCCGCAGGCCAAATTCCTGATTGTCACGACTCCACAGCCCGCAGCCCAGACCGTCGCCACCCGCGCGGCAGAGATGGCCGGCAAGGTTGACCTCGAGATCATCGGCGCGATCGAGAACATGTCGGGGTTCACGTCCCCCTCGGGTGAGCGCTTCACGATCTTCGGTGAAGGCGGCGGTCAGCTTCTCGCCGACGAGCTCGACATCCCGCTACTCGGCAAGATCCCGATATCCGAGGAACTCCGCGAGCACGCCGATGACGGCACGCCGCTGGTCACCTCGAGGCCGGATGCACCCGCCTCGCAGGCGATCCGCCAGGCCGCGCGGGGAATCATCGCGGCAACTCCACAGGAGCTACCGGTGCTTCAGAGCGCCCCGCCGACGGCAGAACCGACGCCGATCAGCGGCCAGGCGCTGCCGATGATGCAGTAGCCGGCGGGACCGGACCCGCGGCATCGAGGCAGGCCCGCGCTAGGACTTGCTCTTGTAGTAATCGACGTTGATCTGCGCGTACTTGGCCCACTCTGCCGGGAGCTGGTCCTCGGCGAAACAGGCGTCGACCGGGCAGGCCTCGACGCAGGCATCGCAATCGATGCACTCGTCGGGATCGATGTAGAGCATCTTCTCGGCTTCGTAATCAGGATCATCCGGCGTCGGGTGAATGCAGTCGACGGGACAGACCTCGACACACGAGTTGTCCTTCTCACCGATACACGGCTCTGCGATTACATATGCCATTCGAAGACGCTTCTCCTAATCAATTCGGGACGTTGGACGACACAGAGATCGGGCATGCCGCCTGAGGCATCATTCTAGGTAGTCGCGCCCGCTTCCGTTCCCCGCGTCGATTCCACGGGATCAACCATCTAGGGTTCAGACAGATTTTGAGTGTTCACCTGAAGACAACCGCGAATCCCCGGAACCACTCCTGATGCTGCTTCTGACCGGCGCCACGGGCAGCATCGGCTCCCAGCTCCTGCCGATGCTTCTCGAGCAGGGCGAACAGGTTCGATGCCTGGTTCGCGAGCCCCGGCGCCTCGGCGCCCACAGGGTCGACGTCCAGATCACGATGGGCGACCTCGGCGAGCTCTCGGATCCGTATCGGCTGCGCCAGGCTCTGAGAGGCGTCGATACCGTGGTCCACCTGGCGGCGACGATTCGAGATCAGCCCCCACGCAGGATCGAAGAGCTGAATGGACTGGCGACCGTCCGCCTGGTCCGGGCGGCCGAGCAGGCAGGCGTCAGGCAGTTCATCTTCTTCAGCGCGATCGGCGCCAGCAGGGTTCAACGGACCCGCTTCTTCAGGGCCAAGGCCCTTGCCGAGGACGCTGTGCGCTCGTCGCCGATGGAGACGACGATCATCGCCCCATCGATTGTCTACGACCGCTCTGACCCCTGGATCACAATGCTTCGCCGGTTCTCATTCCTGCCTGTGATGCCGGTCGCCGGCGACGGAAGATCGCTCTACCAGCCGATCTGGGCCCGGGACGTTGCCGCGTGCGTGATCCCTGCGATCAAGAGCGCACCGAAGGACCGCTATGAACTGGCCGGACCCGAGATGCTCGACTACGACCAGATGTCGGACCTCGTCAGCCGCATTGCGGGGCGACCGAGACCGCTGGTCCACGTGCCCCTGCCGGTGGTGCGGGGTGGCCTTATCGCGCTCAGAGGGATCTTCGGCGAGGCCGTCTTCGCAACCTGGGAGGAGGCGGAGCTGATGGAGGTGCCGATGGTCACCGAACGTGGCACCGCCGATGCCGAGTCACTTGGCGTCAATCCGCGGACGATGTATGAAGTCCTTGCCGACTGACGACGCCGCGAAACCTCATAGCCAGCGACGGAGCCGGCCGGAACCGGCCGCGCATGTCGCGGGCGGATCCGCCCGATCTCGGCACTGCACGGGACCGGGACGACAAAACTACCCAGACGGTAGGAAAGTCGCCCCGGTCTTGTGAATCGGGGCGATCAGGGCGAGTTGGAGGCTTGGGCGTGATCGGGGCGAGTTGGAGGCTTGGGCGTGATCAGGGCGGGTTGGAGGCTTGGGCGTGATCGGTGCGACTCCGGGGCAGAGGCAATCGGGTTGATCGGGATGGCGCCGAACCTGGGTTTTGGCGTGATCGGGCAAAGAAGAGGCCCGGGCGAATCGCCCGGGCCCTTTCTGACAAATCACTCCGCCACCTCACGGTGACGGAAAACCGTTCTGCCACCCAGCAATGGGCGCGCAGAGGGCTCGACGTGGCGGGGACGAGGCCCCGCCGCGGTCGGCCCGTGGTTACATCATGCCGCCCATTCCACCCATGTCGGGCATCGCGGGTTTGTTCTTTTCCGGCAGGTCGGTGATCATGCATTCGGTCGTCAGCAACAGACCGGCGATGCTGGCCGCGTTCTGCAGAGCAGAGCGGG
>JBBQZL010000076.1:0-11401 GCA_038207745.1 Solirubrobacterales bacterium | reverse complement strand
CTACACGCCGCTCGAGGTGCGCTGGGCGGGGCTCGAGGGCACCGAGACGGGCGCCCGGCGACTGCGCGTCGTGACGCGGTTTGCCTCCGTGCGGCGGCTTAGTCCGGCGGCCGCCGCGCCGCACCTGCGGCCGAGCCCGCGCTTCGGCCGCGCGCGCTAGGCGCGGACGAGCTTCTTGTACGTGATGCGGTGCGGGCGGTCGGCCTCGGCGCCGAGGCGCTCGCG
The DNA here is from genome assembly GCA_038207745.1 of Solirubrobacterales bacterium. Lineage (GTDB taxonomy): Bacteria > Actinomycetota > Thermoleophilia > Solirubrobacterales > 70-9 > JBBQZL01. The sequence continues at coordinate 11,176 of JBBQZL010000076.1, read as the reverse complement.
CCGCCAGCTCTCGTAGGCCTCGAAGTTGCCCTCGAACCATGTGACCTGGGAGTCGCCCTCGAAGGCGAGCACGTGGGTCGCGATGCGGTCGAGGAACCACCGGTCGTGGGAGATCACCACCGCGCAGCCCGCGAAGGCGAGGAGCGCCTCCTCGAGCGCGCGCAGGGTGTCGACGTCGAGGTCGTTGGTCGGTTCGTCGAGCAGGAGCAGATTGCCACCGGATCGCAACAGCTTTGCCATGTGGACACGGTTGCGCTCGCCACCTGAGAGCGCGTCGACCTTGCGTTGCTGGTCTGAGCCCTTGAAGTTGAAGCCGCCGACATATGCGCGTGAGTTCATCTCACGGTCGCCGACCTTGATCAGGTCATCGCCTCCGGAGATCTCCTCCCAGACATTCTTCGTGGGGTCAAGCGCATCCCGGGATTGATCCACGTACGCCAATTCCACCGTCTCTCCAAGGCGAAGCGAGCCGGAGTCGGGCTTCTCGTCCCCGACAATCATCCGGAACAGCGTCGTCTTGCCTGCGCCGTTGGGCCCGATCACGCCCACGATCCCGGCCGGCGGCAGGGTGAAGGAGAGATCCTCGATCAACAGCTTGTCGCCAAAACCCTTGCGCAGGTGGTCGGCCTCGATCACGACATTGCCGAGACGCGGCCCGCTCGGAATGTGGATCTGGACGTTCTCGAGTTTCACGTTGCGGTCTTCGGCAAGCAGGGCGTCGTAGCGGGCAAGCCGCGCCTTGGACTTCTTGCGACGACCCTTCGGGTTCTCGCGAACCCACTCGAGCTCGGCTGCGATCGTCCGCGACCTGGCCGAGTCCTTGCGCTCCTCCTGCGCCAGTCGTTCCTGCTTCTGCTCCAGCCAGGACGAGTAGTTGCCCTTGAAGGGGATGCCGCGGCCACGGTCGAGTTCGAGGATCCATCCGGCCACGTTGTCGAGGAAGTAGCGGTCATGGGTTACGGCGACGACGGTGCCCTTGTACTCCTCGAGGTGTCGCTCCAGCCAGGCGACCGATTCGGCATCGAGGTGGTTGGTCGGCTCGTCCAGGAGGAGCAGGTCCGGCGCCTGGAGCAGGAGGCGGCAGAGAGCCACCCGCCGTCGTTCGCCTCCCGACAGGTTGGTGACCTCGGCATCAGCCGGTGGCAGGCGCAATGCATCCATCGCGGTCTCGAGCATCGTGTCGAGGTTCCAGGCGTCGGCTGCATCGATCTTGCTCTGCAGCTTCGCGAACTCATCCGCAATTTCGTCGGAGTAGTTGGCGGCCAGCTCGTTGAAGCGATCAAGCAGATCCTTCTGGTCGCGGACGCCGTCCTCGACGTTGCCCCGCACGTTCTTGGACTCATCGAGATGGAGCTCCTGCTCGAGCATTCCGACTGACGCGCCCGCGTGAAGCTGGGCGTCTCCGCGGTAGTCGGTGTCGACGCCGGCCATGATCCTCAGCAGCGTCGACTTGCCGGCGCCGTTATATCCGAGCACGCCGATCTTCGCCCCCGGCAGGAAGTTCAGCGAAACGTCGGAGAGCACCTCCTTGTTGGGAGGGTGCTTTCGCGAGACCTTGTACATCGTGAAGATGAAATCCGAGGACATGTCGGGGTCACGATATCCATACGAAGTCGCGATTTGACCGATGGCCCGGGATACCCTTGAGGTCGATGGGCGAAGTCCTCCTACTATCCCTGCTGGCGGCGTTCAATCCGACGCTGCTTGCCGCTTCGACCCTGATGCTTCTCCTGCCGAGCCCGAAGAGGCTTCTATTCGGCTATCTGATCGGTGCATATGTCACCAGCCTCACCCTCGGGATGGTGATCGTCTTCAGCCTCCAGGACTCCGGCGCGGTCGGGACCCAGAAGCACACGGTCAATCCGGCCATCGATCTGGCCTTGGGCGCAATCCTGCTGCTGGTCGCCTTCGTGGTTGGCACCGGGCGCCAGGAGAGACTTTCCGAGCGACGCGGGCAGAAGAAGGCCGGGAAGCCGAAGAAGGAGCCGCGATGGCGGCGCATGCTCAGCAAGGGTTCCGCGAGGGACACCTTTGTTGTCGGCGCGCTTCTGACCCTTCCGGGCGGTTCCTACATCGCCGGCCTCAGCGCGATCGACAAGCAGGACCTGCCGACGGCGGGGACCGTCGGCATGGTCATCCTCTTCAACGTGATCATGCTGATGCTGCTGGAGATCCCGCTGCTCGGTTACCTGCTTGCGCCGGACCGGACCCCAGACGCCGTGAGGAGTTTTCGCGAGTTCCTCAGCCGCAGGGGTGGGCGAATCGCAGTCATCGTTGCCCTGGTGCTCGGCCTTGCGCTGATCGCCCGCGGGCTGGTCGAGCTCCTGGGTTGAGATCGAAGGCGCCTGACCGCCCGGCGGCCCTGACCGCTACCTCCCGGATCTGCCCAGATATGCGGTTAGCCCGACTGCCGCCAGGCCGAGCGCCAGACCAACAGTGGTGAGGTCGAAAATCAACCGTGGACCACCGGCAAGCGAGTTGACGATGGTCACGACGATCGAGATCACGATGATCAGCGTGCCGATCGTCGAAACCTTCTCGAAGCCGGTCAGCTCAGGGCGGTCTGGGGTTTCGTCTGTCACCCGCCGCAACGTAGCAGCGCCGGCCGGGAGTCGAGGGACCAGGCATGACCGACCATCGTCCGTTCCGGCGCTGCGTCCAGGGTTGCACTTCCAGCTGCGGGTCCGCTAACCCTCGACCCGCCTGAGGGCTTGATCGAGTCCACCGTCGAGATGCGGCTCGGAGAGGTCGACTCCGGGCGGGAGCTCGACGTGAAGGTCCGTCGACGGATCGAGCTTCACCGAGACGGGGCCTGTACGGCAATCGATCAGGTGTCCACCGCGGCAGCGGTCCTCGGTGATGAAGTGGAGGTGGTGGCCGCTGACCTCGACGCCGCCGCTGTATTCGGGGAACCGGAAGCCGACCACGGATCCGGCGAGATCATGGAACTCAAAGACGTGCTGCTCTTCGACGACCTCGGCGAGGGGCCGGTATGGGTGATGCTGTCGCGGCACCGACCGTGCCCGGACATACTCGAACTCTCCATCGATCCGGACCGCGCATGCCGCTGTCTCCGGGGGGAGATGCCGGTCCAGCTCCTCGAGCAGTTCCACGTGGCCCAGCGGCGAGTCGAGCTTGAAGCCGATCTCGGCGCTGAAGGGGACGACGACCGCGAAGGGCGTCTTCGAGTCGATCGGTATCTCGTTGATCCAACCATCGATGTCAGCGCGATAGAAGTGACCGTCTACGGCGACCATCTCCCCATCGAGACCATTCAACGTCCCGAGTCCCAGGTCACCATGCTCGGCAAGCTCGCCGAAGCTGACGTCCCCGTCATAGGCGCCTGCCAGCAGAGCCCCGATCGTCGAGGACTGGAAGAGGACATGCGGATCGTGCTCGGCATGCAGCTCGCTTCGCCGCAAGGTCTCGACATGCAGCGCTGTCATGAACCTCTCGTCGATCACACGGGCAAGTCTCGCACCTGCGTGTGGCGAGAACAGAATCGGCGCTCAGGAGCCGACCGGCTGCACGAAAGTCTGGGGGCCGGCCTTGACCTCCACCTGCCTGATCTGGCTGAGGTCGACGCCGGTGCTGAGAACCGGGGGTTGATCCGCGTCGTCGTAGCGATACCGGAAGGAGCCGGCGGGGGTCAGTTTGCCGTCGGTTCGGCGGACGTAGACACGGCAGAGGGTTCCCGATCTGACCCCGGAGACATTGAGTCGTATCTCGGTGCCGGTGGTCTTCGGCCTCAGCGATCCGTCGATCGCGATGCCGGCCGGCAGCGAACTGAAGGTCAGATCCTGGGGCTGCGGCTCCTGGCTTCTCTGCGACCCCGACAGGGCGATGACCAGGACTGCCGCAACGGTTGCCCCGGCGGCCGCGAAACCGGAAAAGACGAAGCGCCGGCGCCGGACGCGATGCGAATCACGCTCGGCGTGAATCTGGGCCTCGATCTGACGCTCGAGTCCGGGTGGCGGAGATGGGGGAGCGTCGATGAGATTCGCTGGATCGACCAGGGGCAGGAGGCCGGCGGTCCGCTCGAGCGATCGCGCCTCCGCGGTGCATACCGCGCAATGCTCCAGATGGGCCTCGATCTCCCGTCGCTCTTCGGAGCTCAGCCGATCCAGCGCCAGCGAGCCGAGGCTCTCGCGGTATCGACGGCATTCGTCACTCATCGAAACCCAGCTCCTCGAGGGCATTGCCCAATGCACGCAGGCCGTAGTAGACCCGGCTCTTGACGGTTCCCTCGGGAACACCCAGCTCTGCCGCGACCTCGTCGTATGGGCGGTCACGAAAGTAGATCTGGACCAGCGCCTCGCGATGCTGGTCACCGATCCGCCGCATCGCCTCCTCCACCTGCCAGGACGTCAAGGCCCTCTCAAATGGGTCATCGCCATCGTCGTCATCTTCAACGGCCGGCAGGATCCGCCTGGCGTCGGCCCGGCTGATGTCGATGACGACATTGCGGATGATCGCGAAGAGCCAGGTCCTGAGGGAGGCGATCTCCGGGTCAAACCTATCCCCGGCACGCCACGCCCGGAGGAAGGTCTCCTGGACAGCCTCCTCGGCCAGCCCGGCATCGCGAAGCGAGCGCCGGGCGAAGCCATAGAGCTCGCCCGAGTGTGCCCGGTACGCATCGCGGATCTCAGAGTCGCTTGTCAGGGTCATCTCAACCGGGGGTGATCAGTGCAATCCGGGATTGCGACCGCACTCGGCAGTTCTATCCTGCTTCGCCGCCTGCCGCGTTCAATGCGTACCACTGGGCGCCGAATTGGGTGATGTCATTTCCATTCGTTTCGCCCGGCCTGGTGTCGCCCGCGTAAAGGTAGAGCGGCAGGCCGTTGTAGGTGACCTGGGTGGTCCCGTCGGTGCGGTCACTCACCCCCAGCTTTCCCTGTGAGGCGCCTGATCCGGCCTTTGCCGCGCCCTCGGTGAGCACCGGAGGCCAGGCGACGGCGCACTTGCCGTAACAGGCGGACCTGCCACCCTTGTCCTTCCTGAACATGTAGAGCGTGTTGCCCTTGGAGTCGACCAGGATCTTCCCGAGCTTGGGGTTCTTTGCGGTCTTGACGACCACTCCCGCTGCAGCCGAGGTGCTTGTGGTGGAGCCGTAGCCGCCGCTGGAGCTGGTCGAATCCGACGTGTTGCTGTTGCTGTCGCCGGCGCCGTAGCCGACTCCACCGCCCGACGAGCTGCTGCCGCCGGAGCTGCCACCGCAGCCGGCGATGGCGAGCGCGAAGATCGCGCCGACGGCGAGGGCGAGGGAGAGATACCGGGTCTGTTTCATCGGGAGGCTCCTTTTGCGTGAGGCCGGGGCGCCATCGGGCGCTGTCGTCTGTCAGGGGGGACTACCCGTTTCGAGTCGATCCGGTTCAACAGGGGAGCCGGCCGGGTTCAACCCGCGTCGGCTTCCGGGCGATCGATCCGCTCGGGAAACACCGGCATGCCACGTGTCCTGCGCTGGAGGGTGGTGCGCTAGAGGGGGATCTTCTTGCCCGGATTGAGCAGCAGCTTCGGGTCGAACGTCCGCTTGATCGCGGCCTGAAGGCGAACCGCGGCCGGATCGAGCGCGCTGGAGACACAATCGGTCTTGAGACTCCCGATCCCGTGCTCGCCGCTTATCGATCCACCGAGATCGATCGCCATCTGGAAGACGTCCATTGCTGCCGCGTCACCGGCCACCATCTGGTCAGGATCCTCCAGATCGACAAGGAAGGTGGCATGGATGTTGCCATCGCCCGCGTGTCCCCATGAACAGGCTTCCAGCCCATGTCGGCGGCCGATCTCGACCGTTCCCTGGATTGCATCGAGCAACCGGTCACCCGGCACGACGATGTCCTCGGAGATCTTGCCGCCCTTCTGGGTCGTCACCGCAATCGAAACTCCATCGCGCCAGGACCAGAGAGCCGAGGCAGAGCCGCGATCGGTTATCCGGAGCACCTCGCCGACCGCGCCTCCCTGCATCGCCTCGCCCAGCTGATCGGCGACTCTCACGACCTCGTCCGGATGGCCATCCGCTTCGGCGAGAACCGCGAAACCGGCATTGGCGGGAACCTCGAATGGAAATGATCCGATGCTCGCCGTGACCGCACCGGCATCGAGGAACTCGAGCGCGGTTGCCTGGATGCCGGAGGCCATCACCGTCGCAACCGCCTCACAGCCGGTGGCCGAGTTCTCATAGAAGCCGACCGTGACCGAGCGGGCCTCGGGGGCGGGCACCAATCTCAGCCATGCGGCGGTGACAATGCCAAGCGTTCCCTCTGAGCCGATGATCAGATCAAGCAGGTCGAATCCGGCGACGTCCTTTCTGATCGGGCCGCCGAGGGTGACGACCTCTCCGGGCGGAATCACAACCTCGACCCCGGTCACCCAGCTACCCGTCACCCCATACTTGAAGGCGTGCGGACCCCCGGCATTGGTCGCTATGTTTCCGCCCAGAGTTGATTGTTCGCCGGCACCGGGATCGGGGGGAAATAGAAGGCCGTTTTCGCGCGCGACCCGTTGGATACGTGCGGTCCGGACTCCGGCCTCCGCCTCCATTCGCCAGAGTTCCGGATCAACCGAGCGAAGGGTGTTGAGCCGCTCGATCGAAAGGACTATCCCGCCGTCCGGCACCGCCCCCGCGGCCAATCCGGTACCGCCGCCGCGCGGGGTCATCGGGACATCGTGCTCGTAGCACCAGCGGAAGGTCGCCGCCACCTCGGCAGTGGTCCCGGGGAGAACCAGGGCGTCTGCCGAACCGGAGATCCCGCGGTTCCCGGTCCCGTCCTGGCAGGACTCGCGGAGCTGCGGACCCTCTGTGACCAACTCTCCCGACGGGAGCAGCGGAGCCAGCCCTCGGACAAGCGCGCCGGCTTCCCGGGAGGGAGGGTGGTTTTCGACTTTGGAAATCAATTGTCAGAGCTGAGGTCTGGGAATCGCGTGCATGTCATCGTGATTGTAGGTAACATGTTACCCGCTGCATGTGGAAATCGTAATCACGACGCCCTTTTAGAGGAGAGGTGTGGCATGGCAGCCAATGATTCAACGTCCGGACGAGCGGGATCGTCCATGTTGGCGGAACTGATTCCACCGCGCGTCCTCGCGCCGGCAGGCCGGCGCTCGAGGTGGCGGGATCCGGCGAATCTGTCCCCTGCAGTCCCGGCCTCCCATCCGGGCCCGGCGGGAACATTTTGTTGTCACCCACGATCCAGAGGAGCGGTGCAGTGAAGTTGACAGGTGGAGAGTTCGTCGCTGAGTATCTGATCGCCGAGGGCGTTCCGTATGTTTTTGGAATCCCGGGCCATGGGGACATGGCAGCATTTGACGCCTTCAAGGATCGCGCTGACCGGATCACGATGATCGCGCCGAGGCATGAGCAGGCCGCTGCGCACATGGCGGATGCCTACTACCGGGCATCGGGTCGGTCACTTGCGACGATGACCTCGATCGGTCCCGGCTCGCTCAACGTCGCAACCGGCCTCGCGACCGCCTTCATCGACTCGATCCCGCTGGTCTCGTTCACCGGTGGGCCGCAGACCTACATGCTCGGCCGCGGCGTGCTCCAGGAGCTGGAGCGCCAGCAGGACAACGTCTTCCCGCAGATCATCCGGCCGATGGTGAAGCGCAACTGGGATGTCCAGCACGTCGACCTGCTTGCAGATGTTCTGCCGCGCGCATTCAACACCGCCCTCTCCGGTCGTCCCGGTCCGGTCCACATCGAGTTGCCGATGGACGTCCAGGCCGAGACGACCGAGTTGCCCGTGCCCGATCCCGCGCAGCGCAGTCTCAAGCTCCGCGCCTCCCGTCCCGATCCGGATGCAATCGACGCCGCCGCGGCCAAGCTGCTCTCGGCCAGGCGACCGGTCCTGCTTGCCGGCGGCGGCTGCATCACCGCCGGCGCAGCCGCTGAGGTTCGCGCGGTTGCCGAGTACCTCGACGCCGCAGTCGTGGTGACGATGATGGGCAAGGGGATCTTCCCCGAGGATCATCCGCTCGCCGCCGAGCACACCGGCTCGAACGGGACTGCGGTCGGCAACCACATGACCCGCGAGGCTGACGTGATCCTTGCTGTCGGAACCAGGTTCGCCGAGCAGACCTCCTCATCGTATGTGGACGGGATGTCGTTTTCGGTTCCGCCAACCGAGATCATCCACCTCGACATCGATCCGACCGAGATCGGAAAGAACTACCCGACCGCTATCGGCGTGGTCTGCGACGCGAAGTCCGGCCTTGCGGATCTGCTCGGTGCCCTCCAGGATCGCGGCGGACCCGGGGGTGTCAGTCGCGACGCCTACCGAGAGGAGATCGCGACCATGAGGCAGGCCTGGCACGACACGCTCAGGGGTCGCTGGACCGACAACCTCTCGATGAGCCGGGTGCTCCACGGAGTGCGCGACGCGCTTCCGCGTGAGGCGATCGCGATCGCATCGGCCGGCCATCCCCAGATCCAGGCCTTTCAGGAGTTCCTCTCGTACGAACCGCGGACATGGATCAGCCCCGGCGGCTACTCGACCATGGGCTATACGCTGCCGGCGGCAATCGGTGCAAAGCTTGCCCAGCCCGACCGCCCGGTGGTCGGATTTGCAGGCGACGGTGACCTCCAGCAGACGATCCAGGAGCTCGCGGTCGCAGCCGAAACCGGTGCCGCGGCGATCATCTGCTGTCTGAACAACACGGGTTGGCTCTCGATCCGAGACTTCCAGCGGGGGATGTTCGGGGAGGACCGGGCCTTCTCGGTCGAGTTCCGGGCCCGCAAGGGTGATCACCTGATGCCGGTCGACTTCGTCCAGATCGCGAAGGCCTTCAACTGCGGAGCCGAGAAGGTGACCAGCGCCGGCGAGGTCGGCAACGCGATGGGACGGGCGATGGCATCCGAGGGCCCGTACCTGGTCGAGTTTGAGCTTTCTCGAGATCCGAAGGACACTGAGGGAGTCAACATTGGCCACTGGGATCTCCCGAAGCCGGCCTATCTGCCCGAGTGAGGAGAAGCATGGACGAGCAGCCCACCCGACAAGGATCCAGCGCCGCGCGGAAACTGCGCGAGGACTCCGATGACCACGTGATCAAGTGCATGGGCGACGTCGACATGGGCCTCGTCACCGGCGAGGGGCTACGGGTCACCGACGCCGATGGCAAGCAGTACCTCGACGCGATCTCGGCCGAGTGGGTACTGAATCTCGGCTTCCGCCATCCCGAGATCAAGCAGGCGATGATCGACCAGTTCGACACGATCGACTACGTATCACCGGTCTTCGAGAGCGAGGCCCGTACCGCTCTTGCGAAGAAGCTGGCCGAGCTGGCTCCGGGCAGGCTTCAGAAGGTCCTCTACGGACTGTCCGGGGCGTCGGCGGTCGAGGGCGCGATGCACCTGGCGATGCGGGCCACGGGCGGCACGGACTTCGTCTGCCTCGATGCTGCCTTCCATGGCAGGACCTTTGCGACGATCGCGCTGACCTATGTGAATCCCGGGATGGTCGAAGGCTCCAACAAGGGCCTTGACCGGTACCTGCCGCGTCAGATGCGGGTGCCTGCATACAACTGCTACCGCTGTCCGCTGAACCTGAAGCGGGAGACCTGCGACCTCGCCTGTGCGGAGACGATCGATTTCGCCCTGGACAAGGGACACACGAATGGGCCGGCCGGCGTGATCGTCGAGCCCTTCCAGGCAAATGGCGGGATGGTCCCCGCGCCCGATGGATACCTCGAGCGCGCCCACGAGATCACCCAGAGGCGTGACGTTCCGCTGATCATCGACGAGATCCAGGGCGCCCTCTGCCGTTGCGGCCCGATGTACGCGGTCCAGCGGACCAGGGTCGAGCCGGAGATGATCATTCTCGGCAAGGCCCTCGGTGGCGGGCTTCCGCTCTCGGCCACGATCACGACACCCGAGTACTCGGAACTCCTGCCATGGGAGTACGGCTTCACACAGGCGGGCAACCCGATGGCGTGTGCTGCGGGATTGGCGATGATCGCGGTGATGGAGCGCGACAATCTGGCCGATAACTCCGAGCGGATGGGCGGTGTCCTCGTCGACGGTCTGAAGGAGATCGAGAAGGACTCGAAGCTGATCGGCGACATCCGCGGGCAGGGGCTGATGGTCGGAGTCGAGTTGGTTCGCGACCGCGAGACAAAGGAGCCCGCCTTCGAAGAGGCCGACAAGCTGATGGCTGCCTGCCTCGAGCGCGGCCTGATGATCGGCAAGAGTGGACCGGTCTTCGGATCCAACGGCAACGTCGTCAAGTTCAAGCCGGCGGTCAATGTGACCGAGGACGAGATCGCCGAGATGACCGAGATCTTCGCCAGGGCCCTTGATGATGTGGAGGTGACTCTTTGAGCGCGGGGGATACCGGGTCGCATCAATCGGAGCGGTCGATCTCATTCATCGCTGGACTGGGCTATGAGCAGCTTCCGGCCGACGAGGTTGTCGAGTCGCTGACCTCGGCCGGCTACGAATCGGTCGAGTGGACGATGGCCCACGTGGACCAGCTTCTCGCACCCGCCTCGGCGCTCGCCTGTCAGCAGGACCTCGTCACCGGGGGCGCTGCGGCGCTGTCGGTGACCCTCCATGCGATCGAGCGGGCGGCCGACGCCGGAATCGGGACAGTCAATCTCCTCACCGGCCCCAATCTCTGGGAGCCGGGCGCGGTTGCCCGCGATGACGAGGAGGCCTGGTCGGTTGCGCTTGATTCCCTCGAGCAGGCGGTGACGCGGGGAGAGCAGCTCGGGGTGGAGATCGGATTGGAGCCCTGCTGGGGGAACCTGGCGCACAGCGCCGAGACCGCACAGCGGGTGCTGGACCGGGTCGATGTCAAGGTCACGTTTGACCCGAGCCACTTCGTCCTCAGTGGCGACCCGATCCCGGAATTGACCCGGCGATGGGGCGAACGGATCGTCCACGTCCACCTCAAGGATGCCTTCGGGCGCCCGGGGATGGATGGCGAGGACTTCCACTTCTGCATGCTCGGTGAGGGAAAGGTCCCATGGCACGAGTTCTTCGAGGCACTCGATGCGATCAGTTATGAGGGTCCGATGTCGGTCGAGTTCGAGTCCTACCGCTACTACGAGCAAATCCTCAAATCCGACCCTGAGGCAGCTGCCAGGCTCGCCCGCGAACAGGTCGCGGCACTGCTCGGTGAGACCTGATGAGGATTGCGGTATGCGGCCTCGGGGAGATCGGCCAGCACCACCTGCGGGC
>JBBQZL010000075.1:0-11642 GCA_038207745.1 Solirubrobacterales bacterium | reverse complement strand
TCGCCGTGATGCGGGGTCCGTTACCGGTCTACGTCGCCGATCCCGCGGAGCGACTCGCGATCGTCCGCAGCGGGATGGCCGGGATCAAGGAATCGAAGCAGGCTCTTGGCGCCGAGGTGATTTCGCGCTTCAATGATTTTGCCCCGCCGACCCTGCTTGCCCAGGCATCGCGGGTCAACTTCTCCACCCGGCTCTTCAACCTGATCGTGACCAATGTTCCGGGCCCCCAATTCCCCCTCTATGTGCTGGGCCGGGAGATGCTCGATGCCTTTCCCGTCGCCTTCCTGCCCCGCCGGCATGGCCTGGCGATCGCGATCATGAGCTACCACGGTGGGATCGATTTCGGGCTTATCGGGGACATGGGGACGATGAGCGACATGGGCGTGGTTGCCGAGGGCATCTCGGCCTCGGTCGAGGAGCTCGCGAATGCGGCGAACGAGGCCGAGGAGGCCGAAGGACCACCCAGGGCTGGATGAGCCTCTCGGTGCGGGTGGGCCTGCTGCTGGCGGTGGCCACGGCGCTGACCGCGACGATCGGCTTCCTCTACAAGCACAAGGGTGCAATCGTGGCGCCGCGGGTCGAGTTCCGCCGGCCTGTCCACAGCACGATTGTGCTGTTCAGATCCGGCTGGTACACGCTCGGCATCGTGATCGCGATGGGGTCATGGGGCCTTCACGTGGCCGCCCTGGCGCTGGCACCGATCTCGCTCGTCCAATCGGTGATCGCCGGTGGGCTCGTGCTGCTGACAGTCGTGGCCGATCGGCTCTTCGGGATCACGGTGACGAGGCGCGAATGGGTCGGCGTCGCCCTGGCCGCGCTCGGCCTCGCCTTCCTGGCCGCGACGATCGAGGGGGCGGCCGATGGCGCGCACTCCGATTTCGACGCCTGGGCGATCGCCGTCGATATCGCGGTCGTCGCCGGGCTCGGGTTGGCGGTTGCGGCGGTCGCCCCTAGGCGGGCACACACCGGGGTCGTATTCGGCGCCGCGGCCGGCCTTCTCTGGGGTGCCTCGGACATCGCGATCAAGGGCCTCAGCGGCCAGCTCGACGAAGGCCTCGCGGTCCTCCTGCATCCCCTTGCGCTGATCATCCTCCTGGCCTCGCTTGTCGGTCTTCTGGTCTCGGCCAAGAGCCTTCAGATAGGCCCCGTGGTACCGGTGATCGCCGTGACCAGCGTTGCCGCGAACACGGTCACGATCGCGTCCGGCCCGATCATCTTCGGTGATCCGCTTCCCGAATCCACACTGGGATTGATCGCGCGCCTGGCCGCCTTCGTCCTCGTCATCGCCGCAGCAGCTCTAACCCCGGCTCCGATCGAACCCGAATAGAGAGGTGACATCCGACCTGCCCGGCCCTGGTGGCTGCAGACGCGTCGACGCCGAATCACTTGCAGGCCCTGGATTCCGGTTCTGCGGCCATTGGTAGGTTGGTCCGATGAACGACCTCACCCCCGACCGCGACGGCCCTTCGATCGGGGATCTGCCCCTCGCTCCGCGCAGGCAGCACCGTCTGATGCTCGAGTTCGGGGACCGCGATGACTTCGACAATCCGCGGCGCGAGTGGCGCCGGCTGTTCTCGGAGCTGCTCGGGACGTTCTTTCTCGTGCTTGTCGCCGCCGGTGGCGGGATCCTGCACGGCGAGGGTCAGATCAGTCTTGCCGCGGCAGTCGTTGCGCCGGGCCTGATGGTGATGGCGATCATCCTCTTCATGGGCGCGATCTCCGGAGCCCACCTGAACCCGGCCGTCTCGCTGGCCTTCGCGATGCGCGGGGACTTCCCGTGGAAGCGCGTGCCGGGCTACATCATCATCCAGCTCGTCGGCGCCACGCTTGCCTGCCTGTTCCTGTTCGCGGTGTTCGGGAACATCCAGCACCTCGGCGCGACGCTCCCCGGCGCGGGTTACGAGAACTGGCAGGCGTTTCTGATGGAGATCGTCCTGACCGCGGGCCTGGTGAGCGTGATCCTCGGGACCGCGTCGGCGGCGCAGAACGTCGGCGCGATCGCCGCGCTCGGCGTCGGCGGCTACATCGCGCTTGCCGGTCTGTGGTCGGCGCCGGTGAGTGGCACGTCGATGAACCCGGCACGCTCGTTCGGGCCGGCGCTGGTCAGCGGTGATTTCAGCAGCTATTGGGTATATGTCGCAGGTCCGATAGCCGGCGCGATGATCGCCGTCGGCTGCGCCTACGTCCTGCGGGGACGCGGCGGAGACGCGATCTCCTATGCAGCCGGTTCTGGCGTCCTCGGCGAAGGACGCCTCGAGGCGAAGCAGCACCTATCCCAGGACATCGACCGGGGCGAAGTCGTCCCGCCCGGCATTTCCGGTTCCGAAGAGAAGTAGGACGGACTGATCGGATCGCAAGGTCCGGCAACCACCGTCCCGGGCTGGCTCCGTCAGCGTCGCGGCGCCGTGACGGCCTGCGGCGGCGGGAGCCGCTGTCGTCACGCCGAGGCGGTCTACGCCTCGAGCGGCCTGCCTGGTACCGCCGGCGTGGCGCCCGCCGTGTCCTCGGCGGCGTAGGCGGCAGACAGATCGCCCTCGCGCTCGTGCCCAGGGAACATGCGGACGATGAGAAGCATCCCCAGGATCGTCGTGATGATCCCAGCCGCATAGGCCCAGTTTGCGCCGTCGAGGAACGAGGTCTTCGCGGCATTGACGATCTGCTGCTGGTAATGCGGGTATTGATCGGCAAGTGCCTGGGCGCTCGAGTAGGACTTCTGCAGGGCGCTCTCGGTCTGGTCGGTGATTTTCGCCTGCTGCGGTGAGGACGCCACCTGGCCGGCGATCGCCGCAGTGTGACGCCGGCGTCATCGCCAGACCAACGCCGAGACCAACGAGCGCATATGCGAGGCCGACCTGCCAGTACGGAGTGCCCTCGCCCCAGAGCAGCAGCATCACCACGAAACCGAGCAGGCAACTGGTGAAGCCGAGCAGCAGCGTCAGGCGCGACCCGTGTGTCGTGACGAGTCTTGTCGAGGGGACGGCTGCCAGGACCATCGCGAGCGCGGCCGGCAGAATCGCCGCCCCGGCCTGGAACGTGGAGTAGCCGAGGATGTTCGGGATGAACTGCTGCCCGATGTACATCGTCGCCATCAGCGTCCCGAAGACGATCACCCCCGCGACCGCGGCGACCCAGAATACCCGGCGGCCTGCGACGTGCAGGTCATAGATCGGGTTGCTCGCACGCCGCTGGCGCATGACGAACGCGACGCCCGAAACAAGAGCAAGCACTCCGAGACCGATCGCCGCCGCGGTCGCCCCGGGCAGCGCCGCAAAGTTGATCGCGAGCACAAGCGCGCCGATCAGCGCCACCGACAGGACGCCTCCGAGGTTGTCGACGGGCTCGGTCGTCTCACCGACGTGGGCGGGACCAGCCGCAACGCCATCAGCAGCCCGATCACCGCCAGCGGCACCGTAACGAGAAACACCCAACCCCATGAGACGTGCTCCAGAAGCGCGCCCGCAACCAGCGGGCCCAGTGCCATGATCGCCCCACCGAGGCCCGACCACATCGCAATCGCCTGCGTCCGCTGCGGACCATCAGCCCACAGCGCGGTGATCAGCGCGAGCGTCGTCGGAAAGGCCATACCGGCCGCGATCCCGCCCAGGAGCCGCCCGGCGAAAAGCACCTCGACCGACCCCGCGAGCCCTGCGACGAGGCTCGCCGGAATCGAAAGCGCCATCCCGAGGACGAGCATCCGCTTGCGGCCATGCCGGTCACCGAGCGCGCCCAGATAGAGCACCGACATCGCGAGACCCAGCGAGAAGCTGATCGAAACCAGGTTCAATCCCGTCTGGCTGGCATCGAGAGCCTTCCCGATTTCCGGCAGCGCCACGTTCGCCAACGCGAGATTGAGGTTCGCCACCCCGGCGACGACGATCAGCGTGGCGAGCACGACACCGGCGCGCGCCGGGCCGGAGCGGGAAGATCTCACGGTTGCGCTTGTGCTTGCCGTCATCCGAATTCCTCTCAAGCTACCGGTCGCGGAGGAGGCCGGTGGAGCCCTGGCCCAGAGCAGATGCAGGCGTCCGATGAAGAGGCGAACACGGGTTGATCCCCAGTGTGGCTCACCCGCGGCCGGGGGTACCCCTGAGGCTCGTCGTTGCTGCGATTTCCCCCTGGCCGGATCCAATGCGCCTACGCTGCAGGCGGGCCCACGGCTGCCCTCCACTTCTCGGATAACCTCGCGATCGTGGCTACCGCAAACACCGGAACCCGGAATCCGCTCGTAGTCGAAACCCACCGCCTGACGAAGGCATTTGGGTCACGAATCGCGGTCAACGGGCTGGACTTGGAACTGAGCTCCGGTGTGACAGGATTTGTTGGCCCAAACGGGTCTGGAAAATCGACCACCCTCAGAATGCTGCTGGGACTGATCTCGCCCACTTCGGGGACAGGGACTGTTCTTGGAGAATCGCTGGAACGCCCGGAGCGGTACCTCTCGCGCGTCGGCGCAATGATCGAGACGCCCGCCTTCTACCCGATGCTCAGTGGGCGCAAGAACCTTGCGGTGCTCGCTGAGCTTGGCGGCATTCCAGGCAGGCGCGTCACCGACGTGCTCAGCGACGTTGAACTCACCGATCGTGCCGACGATCATGTCCGCACGTATTCGCTGGGGATGAAGCAGCGCCTCGGGCTGGCCGCCGCGCTCCTTCCTGATCCGGATCTGCTGCTGCTGGACGAGCCGGCCAACGGCCTTGACCCGTCCGGCATGCGCGAAATGCGCGCGATGATCCGCCGCTTTGGAGATTCTGGAAGGACAGTTCTGGTATCCAGCCATCTGCTTGCTGAAATCGAAGCGGTCTGTGACCGGGTCGCGCTCATCTACGAAGGCCACTTGCGGTTTCAGGGATCGGTGAAGGAACTACTCCACCGGCAGCGGGCGGAGCTTCTTCTCGTACCTGAAGAGCAGGAGGATCTGGAAGCACTCGCCGCGTTGTGCCGAGAGCATGATTTCGAGGCCGCAGCCCAAGGCGGCAAGGTACGAGTGCTCGCGGGGCCGGACCAGGCTGGATCGCTGAACCGGATAGCGAGCAGCGGTGGCATAACGCTGATTGGCCTGGAGGAGGAGCGCGCCAGCCTTGAAGACGCCTTCTTCGCCTTGACAGAGGCGGAAGAGCCCCGATGATCAGGGTGGTTCGCAGCCAGATCGTAAAGCTGGCCCGCCCTGGCGTGCTCTTCGGGGTCGTCGGGCTCTGCCTGGCATTCACGACGGCTGTGGCCGTATACCTTGCGCTGAAGACATCGTCGTCCGACAACGTCATCGGCAAGGCCGGGAAGGTGGCTGGTTCCAGCCACGATGCCATCGCGTCGCTCGAGGAAACCGCGATCTGGATGGGCGTGCTCATGCTGGCGCTGTTCGGCCATTCCATCGCCGCCGAGTTCAGCACCGGCACGATCAGGAATCTGCTGGTGCGCGAACCACGCCGTGGCCGAATCCTTGCCGGCATGGTCGTGACTATCGTCATCTTTGCCGTCGCGATCGCCGCTGCGGCGACTCTGCTTGCTGTTGCGGCCACCTTCGCGGCGTCGTCGGGCGACGCGGATCTCGATCTCGGCGCAGCTGTGGTTGCCTTCGCCAATACCACCTTGGTTATCTCCAGCCTCGGCATCCTGGGAGGCTCTCTTGGCGTGATTCTGCGATCGCCGTCGTTTGCGATCTCTCTGGGCATCGTCTACGTACTGATCGGTGAAACGGTCCTCAAGGTTGTTGTCCCCGACGCCGGCCAATGGGGTTTCGCGACTTCACTTTTCGCTGTGATGCATGGTGGAAGCGAGATCATGACAAACGCGCACGGTGCGTTGGTCGTCCTCGTGTACACAGCCCTCTTCGTCGTCGCTGCCGGGCTGCTCTTTCGTCTTCGCGACATCAACAGCTGATGCTGCCAGGCTGATGCGAGCAGGTCGGCCGCGAAGCGATGAGGATCTCGAAAAGCACCGCATGTCCCGAAGGCGATCGGCACCATGTCCCGGCTCGGACTCGCGTACGCTGATCAGGGAATCGGCGCATGACTGAAGACGAACACACGACTGAGCCCTTGATCAAGCTTCGCGGGGTCGTCAAGACCTATGGCGAGGACGCCGCGGAGGTGCGAGCCGTAGGCGGTGTCGATCTCGAGATCAAAGCCGGCGGTTTCGTCGTGATGCTGGGCCCGAGCGGTTCGGGAAAGACGACGCTGCTCAACCTGATCGCCGGAATCGAACCGCCGAGCGCAGGCGAGATCCGGGTCGACGGTGTTGATCTGGCTGAGCTTGACGAGAAGGAGCGAACCCGCTTTCGCCGCGAATCCGTCGGGCTCATCTTCCAGTTTTTCAATCTGATTCCAACTCTCACCGGCTCGGAGAATGTCGAGCTGATAGCTGAGCTCACCGGTAACGGAAACCGGACTCGCGAGATGGTCAGGAGGGTCGGGCTCGCCGAGCGTGCCGACCATTTCCCCTCCCAGCTCTCGGGCGGAGAGCAGCAGCGGATCGCGGTTGCCCGCGCGCTGGCCGGCGCACCGCGCCTGTTGCTCGGAGACGAGCCGACCGGGGCGCTCGACCTCGAAACCGGACGCACCGTGCTCAGGCTGCTCCGAGATGTCAGCACCGAACTCGGGCAGACGGTGCTGCTCGTCACCCACAACGCGGTGATCGCCCGCATTGCCGATCGGGTGCTGCGGATGCGCGACGGGATGATCGTCTCCGACGAGGCCAACCCTGATCCGCTTCCCGTCGAGGACCTCGAGTGGTAGCGAGTTCGGCGTGAGGGTTCTGCGCCGTAAGGTCAGGCGCGACATGCGCCGGCAACGCGGTCAGTTTGTGGCGATTGGAGTGACGATCTTCCTTGGCGTTGTCCTGTTCGGCGCCAGCTACGACGCCTACCGCAACCTCGAGAGTTCCTACAAGGAGGCCTTCGCCGAACTTCGATTCGCGAACCTGACGATCACCGGCGGCGACACGAAGTCGATCGCCGGCACGGCGCGCCGTGCCGGCGGAGTTGACCACGTCTCAACCCGAATACAGGCGGATCTGCCTCTTCAGGCGGGTAGGACAAAACTGCTCGGGAGAATCGTCGGCATGCCGGCGAACGCTCAACCCAGCGTCAACCGGGTCAGCATCGAGGCGGGGGACTACGTGTCGCCAAACCAGCCCCGCGGAGTCCTGATCGAGCAACACATGGCCGCCACTTTCGGCATCACTCCCGGGGACGCGGTGACCACTCTGGACGCCTCGGGCGTGCCCCATCGACTGCGCTCGATCGGGACCGCCGCCTCCGCGGAGTACTTCTGGCCCGCCCCCAGTCGCCAGCAGATCTTCGTATCTCCGGACGACTTCGGGGTCCTCTTTGTCCCTGAGCCGCTGGCCGGGAAGCTTGCCGGACTGGACGGCCCAAACCAAGTCGTGATCCACTACTCCGGTGGTCACGACAACTCCGTGTTGACGCGACGTCTGACCCGGATCGCCAACCGTGACGGCGCCGCCGACGTGATGACCCAGGCGCAGCAGCCTTCCAACTCCGCGCTCCAGGAGGACGTCAGCGGCTTCGGAGAGCTCGCGGTTCTCTTCCCGCTGCTGTTTCTGACCGCGGCGGCGCTCGCCACCACGGTGCTGATGCGCCGGCTCGTGACCGCGCAGCGATCGACCATCGGCATGCTCCGGGCCGAAGGTTTCTCGCGGGGCCAGTTGCTCAGGCACTACCTGAGCTTCGGGCTCATCGTGGGCGCCGTCGGCGGGATACTCGGATCCGTCTCCGGCGTGCTGATCGCGGGCCCGATGACGGACGCCTACACACGCGAGCTCTCGATCCCGATCTCGGCAACCGCTATTCGGCCCGCTACGATCATCGTCGGCGTCGCCTTCGGCCTGATCACCGGCGCGATCGCGGCCGCGCTGCCCGCCTTGAGTGCCTCACGGGTCGCACCTGCCGAGGCGATGCGAAGCTACTCACCGACAAAGGGTGGCTCGATCAGCCTGCTCGAGCGCATCGCGCCGCCCCTGCGACGCCTGCCTGCCCGGTGGCGGATGACGTTGCGCTCGCTCGGTCGCAACCGGCGGCGCGCTTTCTCGACCGCCAGCGGTGTCGTCCTGGCGCTGGTGCTGATTCTCGTCTCGTGGGGCATGGTCGACACGGTCCAGATCCTGGTCGAACGCCAATTCGGTCAGATCGATCGCCAGGACGCCGAGCTCACCTATCAGGACGGAGTCTCCGCTGGAGAGCTTGAGGCAGTGCGGCGGACCGCGGGGGTTGATCTCGTTGAGCCGGCGCTCAATGCCTCGGTGGAATTGGCAGCCAACGGCGAGCGCTATCAAACGGACCTCGTCGCTCTGAGGCGGGACACGCAGATGCACGAGTTTCTCCTCGAAGGAGGAGGGTCGACGACCCTGCCCAAGCACGGCCTGCTTGCCGGTGAGGCCCTGCGGGGCAAGCTCGGGATCAAGGCCGGAGAATCGATCCGGGCCGATGCCCCGGCGCTGGGCATCGACGAGCGATCCGCGGTCGAAGGCTTCCTCGCCGAACCGCTCGGAACGCTTGTCTACACGACTCTTGCGAGCGCCACAAGGGCATCATCCGGTTCGATCGGCGACGGCAACTCCGCGCTGGTGAGATTCGAACCGGGGGTGAACCGGGACCAGATGCGGCGCCGTTTGAGCAGGCTGCCGGGCGTCAGCGCGTACCAGGACTCGGTGGCGATTCAGTCGGCAGTCGATCAGTACCTGGGCCTCTTCTACGTCTTTGTCGGGATGATGCTCCTGTTCGGTGGAATGATGGCATTTGCGTTGATCTTCAACTCGATGACCTCCAGCATCTCCGAGCGCCGCATCGAGCTTGCGACGCTGCGAGCCTCGGGAGCTCCGCATGGGATGTTGGCGCGACTGGTCACGGCCGAGAACCTGATCACGGTCCTGATCGGGATCGCTCCAGGGCTGATCGCCGGCTACGCCGTCGCGGCGCTGTTCATGGCCTCGTTCAGCAACGACCAGTTCAGCTTCGACCTCGAGATGCGCCTGTCCACGCTCGTCCTATCCGCGATCGCGATCGTGATCGTCGCATTGATCTCGCAGATTCCGGCCCTCCGGGCGATGCGACGGATCAACCTCGCCGAGATCATCCGCGAGCGGGCGAGCTGATCGCGATTTCGCATGCAATCGCGCGGGCTATCCGGTCTACCCTCCGCTCTGCCATACGGATCTCGGAGGGGGTAGAGCAGGTGAGCACAGGCTGGCCGCCTGTCGGTCAGACAAGTGATCTTCCCCCGAAAAAGTGAACACGCGTCTCTGGAATCAGGCGGCGGTTGACATTGAGTAGTTGAGTTCGTATTCAGCCGGGGTCAGCATGTTCAGAGAGCTGTGTCTCCGGCGGGTGTTGTGGAAGAGCTCGATGTAGTCGTGAATCGAATTGGCCAGCTCGATCCGGGTCTTCCACCGCTTGCGGTTGAAGAGCTCAACCTGCATCCGGCCCCAGAAGCTCTCCATCATGGCGATGTCATAGGCCGAGCCAACCGAGCCCATGAAAGGAGCAATCCCTGCCTCCTTCACCTTCCGGCTGAACGCCCAGGAGGTGAATTGCTTGGGTTCAAGGAGTCGTCGCAGCACCCCGAGCATGGAGGTGTGTATGGGACGTCCACCAGGTTGGTTGAAGGAGTTGACCGGGAGGAACCCGTTGGTGTCGCCCGGCAAGCCGGCGCGGGTTTGCTGATGAGGTGGCCTTGAGGAGCCATCCCCTAGGATTCCCCCAGCGAATGAGTGGACCCGAAGACTCAGCGAAGGACGGTGGCGGGCGCGCCTGGTATGACCCACGGCGGATCGGGCAGTCGCGCTGGTGGCGCGAGCCGAAGCGGCGGATCGCCGCTATCGCCGGGGTCTTGGTGGTGCTGGGGGGCGGAGTGGCGCTGGCATATGAGCTGCTGAAGCCACCGGCCGACGTCCACAACGCCTCGGTGCCGTTCAAGCCCAAGCCGCCGCCGAAGCCGAAAAGCAAGCGGGTCAACTGGCCGATCTTCGGGTTCGACCGGGCGCGGACGCGCTACCTCCCGGTGAAGGGCGTGCGGCCCCCGTTCAAGCTGCTCTGGAACTACGTCGACAAGCCGCTGCTCGAGTTTCCTCCCGTGTACGCGAACGGGCACCTCTACTTCGTCAACAACAGCGCCTTCGCCTACGCCCTCGACGCGAACGACGGCAGGGTGCTGTGGAAGCGCCACATCGGCCGGCTCAACGCCTCCTCCCCGGCCTACTCCCACAACCGCCTCTACATCGTCAACCTCGAGCCGGGCCACATCGTCAAGCTGAACGCCGCCAACGGCAGGTTGCTGTGGAGGAAGAACCTCCCCGGCCGGACCGAGTCCTCGCCGCTGGTGATCGGCCACACCGTCTACTTCGGCTGCGAGGACGGCAATCTCTACGCCCTCAACACCCACAACGGAAAGACCCGCTGGGCAACGACGCTCGCCGGGCCGGTGAAGTCGGCGCCCGCCTACCAGGACGGCGTCCTCTACGTCGGCGATTACGGTGGCGACATGAACGCGGTCAACGCGCGCACCGGCAAGTTTATCTGGCAGAGCGGCTCGCTCGGGTCGGGGTTCGGCTCCGGCGGCGAGTTCTACTCGACGCCCGCGGTCGCCTTCGGCCGCGTCTACGCCGGCAACAACGACGACCGCGTCTACAGCTACGACCTGAAGACGGGCACCCTCGCCTGGAGCTTCTCGACCGGGGGCTACGTCTACTCGGGACCGACCGTTCCGAGCGCGCCCGGGGTTCCCCCGACGGTCTTCATCGGCTCCTTCGACGGCAACATCTATGCACTCAACGCCAAGACCGGCTCGGTGCGCTGGAGCCACTCCGCGGGTGGGCCCGTGATCGGCTCGCTCTCCTCGGTCGGGAGGATCGTCTACGCCGCCGAGTTCGATCCGGGAGGAACGATCGGGTTCGACATGAAGAGCGGCCGCAAGGTCTTCTCCTACAAGGCCGGCACCTACAGCCCGGTGATCTCCGACGGGCGGCGCATCTATCTGACCGGCTACTCGAGCATCAACGCCCTGCAGCCGGTCAAGCCGAAGCCGCCGAAGCCGGCCGGCTTCGGCGGCTCCAAGGGGACGCAGGCGACCGGGGCAGCCGGCTCCAAGCCCCCCGGGCAGGGCTAGGGCGATCCCGAACCCCCGGGGTAGGCCGCGCGGCTCACTCAGCGGCCGGCCGAGGCGTCGAGCAGCACCGCGGAGCGGACGCCGCCCCCGACCAGCTCACCCCGTCCCAGGAGGCTCAGCGGTACGCGCACCGGGCGCGGCGCCCGCAGCCGTGCCAGGGTGAAGTTGTAGGAGACCGCGCTCTCGGATACCAGCCGGAACGCCGGGGGGAGCAGATCGCGGTTGGCGTCGATCGCGGTTGCCGAGCCGAGCAGTTCGATCTCGCGCAACGGCGGCAGCGGCGGGCGGGCGGGCGCAACATCGAGGTAGTAGCGAAGTGGCCAGTTGGCGACGTGGCGGATCGTGACGATCGCCCGAGGCAGCCGCGGCGGGCCGATCTCGGCCGCGGCGTTCCTGAGGTCCTCGCGCTGCAGGCGCGGCAGGCGGTACACCTCGAGCGCGTAGATCAGCGAGCAAAGGCAGAACGCCACTCCCAGCGCCGGCCCGAGCAGGCCGCGTCTCACCGAGAAGCCGGCGGCGAGCAGG
>JBBQZL010000074.1:0-11667 GCA_038207745.1 Solirubrobacterales bacterium | reverse complement strand
GTGTTGACGATGATGTCGGCGCCGAGCTTGAGACCGGCGTCCGTGCCTGCCTGGAACGCCGCCGCCAGGCCCCGGTTGCTGGTCAATCGAACGATGTGGTCGACGCCGATCTCCCTCGCGATCTCGACGGTTCGATCGGTTGAGCCGTCGTCGATGACGAGCAGTTCGATCACGTCGATTCCATCGATCTGCCGCGGCAGATCTGCGACGGTCGCCGGCAGCGTCGTCTCCTCGTTGAGACAGGGGATCTGGATGATCAGTTTCACAGGGAGGCTCAGGGTATCTGTGCGAACGGTGGCGGGGGAGTCGACCCACCGCTCTCCGGGCGCTACGCTTCAGGTTGACTGATTCGTCAATCAATGCTCGAAACCGTGCTCCCGTTGACTGAAGAGACGATGACCGAATCCAATTTGAGTGAGGCTGACCTCTCGTATCTCGTTGATGCGATCGAGCTCGCTGGCCGGGGCCGCGGCGCGGTCAGCCCGAACCCGCTCGTCGGCGCGGTCCTGGCGCGGGACGGCCGGGTGATCGGAGAGGGGTTCCACGCGGCCCTCGGTGGCCTGCACGCCGAGAGGGCGGCGATCAATGACTGTCTCGAGCGCGGCGAGACGCCACACGACTCGACGATCTACGTCTCACTCGAGCCCTGCGCGCATCAGGGCCGCCAGCCTCCGTGCGCCGATGCGATTCTGGACGCCGGGATCAGCCGGGTGGTGATCGCCTCCGATGACCCGTCCGGGAAGGCCTCCGGCAAGGGGGTCGCGACGCTGGTCGAAAAGGGCGTCGGCGTCGTCTTTGCCGACGGCCCGATCGCGGAACGGGCCCGGCTCCTCAACCAATCGTTTCGCAAGCATGCGAAGACCGGGCGCCCACATGTGACGCTGAAGAGTGCGGTCTCGCTCGACGGCCGGGTGGCCACACGTTCCGGAGACTCGAAATGGATCTCCTGCGAGCAGAGCCGCGCCCTCGTCCACAGGTGGCGATCAGAGGTGGACGCGATTGGCGTGGGGATCGGGACCGTGCTCGCCGACGACCCGCTGCTCACCGCCCGCCCTGCCGACGACGCATCGACGGTTCGCCAGCCGACCCGGGTGGTCTTCGACCGATCTGCCCGACTCTCAACTGATTCCCAGCTGGTCCGCTCCGCCTCCGAATCCCCTCTCGTCCTGATCGCCGGCCCCGGGGCCGGTGCTGAGGTGATCGCTGAACTCGAAAAGGCCGATCTCGAGGTGATCCAGCTTCAGACCGGCTCGATCGCCGAAGCGCTGAACGCGCTTGGAGACAACGGGATCACGAGCCTGATGCTCGAGGGTGGACCGCAACTGGCCGGAGCATTCGCCGACGCCGGAGAGATCGACCAGGTCTGCCTCTTTGTGGCGCCGATCCTGCTCGGTGGCGGTCGCTCCACAGTTGAAGGAGACGGTGTGGAGCGGGTCGCCGACGCGATCCGTGCCGGGCAGCTCGAGAGCGAACCGATCGGCGAGGACATCCTGATCCAGGCGCGAGTGCGAGAGTGGTGAGATGTTCACCGGAATGATCGGAGATCTCGGGACGCTCGAGTCCCGCGACCCATCAGGTGACGGAGCCCGCCTGAGGATCGGGACGGTGCTCGCCCCGGAGATCGAGCCCGGAGACTCGGTTGCGGTCAACGGCGCCTGTCTCACCGCTGTGGAGGTTGACGATTCGGGATTCACCACCGACGCGATGAATCAAACCCTTGCGCTGACTTCGCTCGGGCCGACCCCGATCGGCGGGCGCCTCAATCTGGAGCTTGCGATGGCGGTCGGCGATCGACTTGGTGGCCACATCGTCCAGGGCCACGTCGACGGAACCGGTGAGGTCGTCTCCATGGAGCCCGACGGCTTCTCCAGGCGGATCAGGGTCGGGCTCCCGGCAGAGATCGCCCGATACGTGGTCGGGCGAGGATCGATCACAATCGACGGGGTCAGCCTGACGGTCTCGGCGGTGGATGACGATTGGCTCGAGGTCACACTGATCCCGGAGACACTGGAGCGAACCAACCTGGGTCAGGTCGCGCCCGGCACGGTCGTCAATCTCGAGTGTGACGTGATCGCAAAATACGTCGAGCGGCTGATGTCAGGATTCATCGACAAGCAGATCGAAGGGTGACTTATGGCTGATTCCAAGACCGATACGACCGACCGGGGCGCCGCGCAGTCGGGCAAGACCTCGCCATTCTCCGGCATCGAGGAGGCGCTCGAGGAGATCCGCCGCGGCCGCATGATCGTGGTCTGCGACAGCGAAGACCGTGAGAATGAGGGCGACCTCGTAATGGCAGCGCAGTTCGCGACCCCCGAGGCCGTCAATTTCATGGTCAAGGAGGCGCGTGGATTGGTCTGCCTCGCGCTGACCTCGATGCGCTGCGATCAGCTTGGCCTGCGCCTGATGACCGCAAAGAACGAGGCCCCGCTCGAGACCGCCTTCACCGTCTCGATAGAGGCCACGGAGGGCGTCACGACGGGCATCTCAGCCCACGATCGGGCAAAGACGATCCAGGTCGCGATCGATCAGAGCAGCGGGCCGTCCGACATCGTCAGCCCCGGCCACGTCTTCCCGCTCCGCGCCAAGGACGGCGGAGTGCTGGAGCGCACCGGCCACACCGAGGCAAGCGTCGATCTGGCGCGCCTCGCCGGGCTGACGCCGGCCGGGGTGATCTGCGAGGTGATGAACGAGGACGGGACGATGTCCCGAGTCTCCGACCTGATCCCCTACAGCGAGCGACACGGCCTCAAGATGGTCACGGTTTCGGATCTGATCGCGTTTCGGCGCCGCAAGGAGATGCTGGTCGAGCGGGTGGTGGCGACCGCGCTGCCGACCGAATTCGGGGACTTCACAGCCGTCGGATTCCGCTCGCTTGTCGACGACAAGCACCATGTCGCGATGGTCAAGGGCGACGTCGACGGCAAGGAGGATGTGCTCGTTCGCGTCCACAGCGAGTGCCTGACCGGGGACGTCTTCCACTCCCTGCGATGTGACTGCGGCGACCAGCTCGCAGCTGCGTTGTCGATGATCGAGCGCGAGGGCAGCGGCGTGCTGCTCTATCTCTCGCAGGAGGGGCGCGGCATCGGGCTGCTCAACAAGCTCAGAGCCTATCGCCTCCAGGAGGAGGGGCTCGACACCGTTGATGCCAACCTCAAGCTCGGCCTGCCCGCCGATCTGCGCGATTACGGCATCGGTGCGCAGATCCTCCGCGATCTCGGATTGACCAGCATCAGGATCCTGACCAACAATCCGAAAAAGATCGTCGGCCTCGAAGGCCACGGTCTCTCGGTCAGCGAACAGGTTCCGATCGAGACCCGGTCAAATCCTCACAACGAGTCGTACCTGCGGACCAAGCGCGACAAGCTCGGACACAGCCTGCACCACCAGGGCCTCGCACTCGATGAGGAGATGATCCACAAGGAGGAGGCGCGTGACGCCGAGGCCGGGAGCAAGGGTGGTTCGCGCGGTGGCTGACCCTCAGGACACCTTCCTCGAGACCTTCACGGACGCCGAGCGGGAGCATCTGGCACCGCTTCGCTTCGCGGTCTGCGTCGGGCGCTTCTACGAGGACCTCGCCACACGGCTGATCGACGGTGCTCTTGCCGGCTACGAGATCGGCGGAGTCGGGTCCGGCTCGATTGACGTCCACAGCGTCCCCGGTGCCTTCGAGCTTCCCTTTGCCGCGAAGCTCTGCGCTGACACCGGCTCGATCTCCGGCGTCGCCTGCCTCGGGGTCGTGATCCGCGGCGAGACCGATCATTTTGACTTCGTCTGCGCCGAGTCCGCCCGCGGGCTGCAGGACGTCCAGCTCGCGACCGGGGTGCCCTGCGCCTTCGGCGTGATCACCTGCGACACGATGGAGCAGGCTCTGGCGCGAGCCGGAGGCGGCAAGAGGGACCAGGGCCGGGCCGCCGCGCTGACAGTGATGCGAATGGCGCTGATGCGCCGCCAACTCACGTAGGCGCAGATCCCGGTACGATTCCGCGTCCAATGGCGAAGGTATGTCACAAATGCGGCAAGGGACCGGCCTTCGGCCAGTCACGAAGCCACTCCATGGTCGCTACCAAGCGGCGCTTCAACGCGAACCTCCAGAAGGTGCGGATCGACGAGGGCAAGGGTCCCCAGCGCGTCTACGTCTGCACCCGCTGCCTGAAGGCCAACAAGGTCGTCAAGGCAGCCTGACTCCGGAGCGCCGATGTTGGCGCTCACGGATGGTTGACCCGCCCGGGTTCAGGGCGGGAGCGCAGCGCAGCGTCTTGTCGGTGGTCGGCTTCTGCATGCCCGGAGGGGCACGGGACCGCGAAGGCGGTGGCGCCCTTCGCGCCAGGTTCGACGGGCCGGCTCTGCGGGACTACTTCTCCCGGTCGTCCTTCGAGATCGGCTCGACCGCGATGTTCGGCAGGATCCGATCCAGCCAGCCCGGCAGCCACCAGGCGCTGCGACCCATCAGCTCCATCACAGACGGGACCAGGATGGTGCGGATGATCACCGCGTCGATGAAGACCGCGGAGGCGAGCCCGACCCCGAAGAGCTTGATCACCCGGTCATCGCCGAGGACGAAGGAGGCGAAGACCGTGACCATGATCGCCGCGGCGGCGGTGATCACACGGCCGGTTGAGGCGAGCCCATCGGCAACCGCATCGGAGGCGTTGTGGTTGTGGGTCCACTCCTCGTGGATCCGGGAGATCAGGAAGACCTCGTAGTCCATCGACAGGCCGAAGACAATTGCGAACAGCATCACGGGCAGGAAGGACTCGATCGGACCCGTGGCCTGGATCCCGATCAGGCCGCCGAGCCAGCCCCACTGGAAGATCGCGACGACCACGCCAAAGGCGGCACCGATGCTGAGCAGGTTCATGACCACGGCCTTGATCGGGACCAGGATCGACCGGAAGACCGCCATCAGCAGCAGCGCGGAGAGGAGGACCACGACGCCGATGAAGAGTGGCAGCTTGTCGGTCAGCACGTTTCCGAGGTCCTCGTAGATTGCGGTCGGACCACCGACGTAGACCGAGAGGCCTGGGGTGGTGGCTTCCGTCTTCGGGATCGGGCCGTCGCGGATCACCTCGAGCAGAGTGCTCGTCGCGGCGCTCTGGGGGGAGGTGGCCGGGTAGGCCTGGAAAACCGCGGTGTCGCCTGCCGGGTTCGCAGTCGGCGGGGTGACCGCGGCGACGCCCGGCTCGGTGGAGATCTTCAATGCAAGGGCCTTGACCGGGGCCAGATCATCCTTGGACGGCAGCTTCGAGACGATCAGGAACGGTCCGTTGAATCCGGGCCCGAAGCCCTTGGCGAGCAGGTCATACGACTGCCGGGTGTTGGTGTTGGCCGGGTCGGTTCCGGCATCGCTCGAGCCGAGACGCAGCGAGAGCGCCGGCACGCAGAGCATTAGCAACACGGCACCGGACGCAAGCGCCGACTTGAGCGGGTTGCGCTGGATGAAGCGACTCCACCTGTACCAGCGGCTGTCCTTGGTGTCCTTCTCCTTGCCGAGCCCGGGGATCTTCAGACGGTTGATCCGTCTTCCGACCAGGCTGAGCAGCGCGGGCAGGAGCGTCAGGGCGGCGATCATCGTGCAGAGCACCGCCAGTGCTGCGGCCACAGAGACTCCGTAGAGGAAGGTGACGCCAAGCAGCAGCATCCCCATCAGGGCGAGGATCACGGTGACGCCGGCGAACAGAACCGCGCGGCCCGCCGTATCGACGGAGTGGATGATCGCGGACTTCACGTCGGCTCCCTCGCGGAGGTTCGATCTGTATCTGGTGACGATGAAGAGGGCGTAGTCGATTCCGACGCCGAGTCCGATCATTGCCGCGAGCTGCGGAGCGAACTCGGCAACGCTGAAGACGTGGGTTGAGATGGCGACGAGGCTGAGGCCGGTGCCAAGGGCAAACAGCGCGGTGACCAGGGGCAGCCCCATCGCGACGACCGACCCGAAGGTGATCAGCAGGATGATGATCGCCGCAGACAGGCCGATCATCTCGGTCCCGCCCTGGTCCTGGGCCTGTTGGGCGACCTGGATCGGTATGCCCCCCAGGGCAACATCGACCTGGTCACTCCCGGCCGCCTCGGCGGCGTCGATGATCGGCTCAACCTGCGCCGCCTTGATCTCACTTCCCTCGAGATCGAGCTGGACCGTGGCAAAGGCGATCGTCCTGTCCTTCGAGGTCTGCCCGGCCCCGTCACCCGCATATGGACTGACGACACCGACGACATGCGGAATCTTCTCGATCTTGGCAAATGCTGTTTCGAGCGACTTCCTCACGGCAGGCTGATCGACTGTCCCATTCCTGGCCCCGAAGGCGATCGTCGCCGTAGCACCCGCCTGTGAGGGGAACTTGGTCTGCAGCAGGGTCAGGGCGCGCTCGGAGTCGGATGAGGGGAGATTGAAATTGTCCGAGTAGTCGGAGCCGGCCTTGCTCGCGCCGAAACCGGCGCCGATCAGAGCGACGAGCCAGATGGCGATCACGTATCTGCGGTGGCCGATGCACCAGGTGGCGAGTCTCCTCATGGCGAGGCACCCTTTCACAGCGCCGGGACGGCCGTTTGTGATCACGCACACAGTGAGGCGGGTGCGCATTCGACCGGCGTCCTCCTAGAATGGCCATCCCCCATGACAGACCCGTCAATAGAGCGCTTCCGGCGAGTCGTCGGGGCCGCATACGCCTCGCTGGAGAACCGGCGGCAGGAGGTCAACGACCTCAACGTCTTTCCCGTCGCCGACGGAGACACGGGCGACAACATGGCGATGACCATGCGGGCGGTGATGGAGGAGCTCGATCGGCTCGACGGCGAGCTGAACGACGAGTCCGATCGAACGCAGCTCGTCCAGGCCGTGGCGCGCGCCGCGCTGATGGGCGCCAGGGGCAACTCCGGCGTCATCCTCAGTCAGATCGTCCGTGGGGCAGCCGAGGAGCTCGCAAGCCGCCCGGGCGAACTGGTCGACCCGGTTCTGGTCGCCTCCGCCTTCGCCAGCGCAGCCGATGCCGCGTACGACTCGGTGAGGGAGCCGGCGGAGGGGACGATGCTGACCGTATTTCGTGAGATGGCACACTCGATCTCCAGACAGCTTGCCCACCTCGGGCCCGACAGTCAGAGGCTGGGTCATGATGTCACCGCTGCGGAGCAGGACGCGGTGCTTGCCGCCGTCCTCGAGCAGGCGATCGCCGACGGAGAAAGGGCCGTGGCGAGAACGCCCGAGCAGCTCGAGGTCCTCCGCGAGTCCGGGGTTGTGGACGCGGGCGGGCAGGGCCTCGTCCTGATCCTCGCCGGAGTCGTTGCCGGCCTCCGGGGCGAGGACTCGGAGGTCCCTGAGATAGCCCGTTATGACCCGGCCCGGATAACCGGTCCCAACCACGAGGACAGCACCTACAGGTACTGCACCAACTTCATCGTCAAGGGCACCGGGCTCGTCGCAAGAAACTTCATCGAGCCGCTCGAGACGGTCGGCGATTCCGTCCTGGTCGTCGGCGACGAGGTGACCCTCAAGGTTCACGTCCACACGGACGAGCCGGAAGCCGCGATCGCATTGTTCGGCGACGATGTGGAGGTCGCGCAACTCGACGTCGCCGATATGCGGGAGCAGGTTGCCGCCAGACGGGCGCGGCTGGAATCAACGCCGACCGGTGTGCTCGCGGTGGTCAACGGCGACGGGCTGCGCAGCCTCTTCGCCGACCTCGGCGCCCACGTGGTCGATGGAGGCGAGACGCTGAACCCATCCACCTACGAGATCCTCGCCGGAATCCACGACGTCCCGGCCGATGAGGTGCTCGTGCTTCCCAACTCCTCAAACGTGATCATGGCTGCCGAGCGCGCCAGTGAGCTTTCGGAAAAGCCGGCGCGAGTGGTGCCCTCGACCTCACAACAGGCCGGCCTGCTCGCGCTGATCGAGTTCGATCCGTCGATCGCGGCCGAGGAGAACGCCGAGCGGATCACCACCGCGCTTGACGGTATTTCGACCGGAGGGGTCGCACCGGCCGGCCGCGACGATGCCCAGGGCAGGTTCATGCAGGGTGACGCCGTCGGGTTCGTCGACGGGGAGATCATCGCCTGGGGCGGGGCCGGTTCCACCCTCGCGACGACGATCAAACGCCTCGCCGACGGTTCTGAGATCGTTACGGTGATCGGCGGCCGGGACGCTCCTATTCCACTTGAAGAGGTCAACTCGCACACCCAAGGAGAGATCGAGCTTGAACTGCACCACGGAGGACAGTCCAACTGGTGGTGGCTGATGGCCGGCCAGCGATGAGCGTCGATCACGTCTCATCTCACCCGAATGACCCCCCGGTTCTCTGGCAGCTCCGGATCTCCCATTACAACGAGAAGGCCCGTTGGGCGCTCGACTACAAGCAGATTCCGCACCGCAGGGTCTCCGTTACGCCGGGGGTCCACTCGCTTCACTCCTGGCACCTTGGCGGCAAGGGCACGACACCGCTGCTGGTTGAGGACGACAAGACGATCGGCGACTCGAGCGAGATCATCGCCGAGGCGGAGCGGATCAGTCCTGAACCTCCGCTCTATCCATCCGGGGACGAGGAAAGAAAGCTCGCCCTGGACCTGTCCGCCGACTTCGATCAGAACCTCGGCCCCGGAATCCGATGCGCCTACTTTCACGCGTTGCTGCCTGACAAGGCGCTGGCGGTGGCGCACCTGACCAACGGGCTGGGCCGCACCCCGAGGATCGGGTTCAAGCTCGGATATCCGCTCTTGAAGCGTGCGATCGGGCATTCGCTGGAGGTCAACGACGCCAACGCCGAGGCCGGCCGTGCTGAAACCGTCGCCGCCCTGGACACGATCGAGGCCCGGCTCGGCGGTCGCGATTACCTTGTGGGTGACCGGTTCGGCGTCGCTGATCTGACTGCCGCCGCGCTTCTGTTTCCCCTCACCAGGCCCGAGCAATTCCCATACCCACAGCCGGATCGGCTCGCGGATGAGTGGGTCGAATTCCAGGAGAGCCAGCAGGACCGCGCCGGATACGCCTGGGCTCTGGAGATGTATCGCCGCCATCGCGGCACCTCATCCGCACTGGACTCGCCGTAGGGATCCCGAGCGTGAAGCCCGCACCGTCCGGCGAGCCGCCTGCCTTCGGTGAAGCGCCGCGGATCTTCGGCGGGGCGTCGTCGGGCTCCGTGGCCGAGCCAGGCTCTGCACGAAAGATGATGCTCGATGCCCGGGTCCGGTGGCCGCGGCCGTCGCTGCTGGGGACACCGATCACCGCCTTGGCGGGCATCGGGCCGAAGATCGCGGCCGAGGCGCAGGCGGCGGGCCTGGCGTCGATAGGCGACCTGCTGTTTCATCCCCCCGGCAGCTACCGCGACCACTCGCGGATCGGGACCGTCGCAGAGCTTCGGATCGGCTCGGAGGCGACGGTGATCGTGTCGGTCGAGAGCGCCAGGGCCCGGCAGACGCGTCGCCGCGGCATGACGCTGTTCGAGGCAGTCGTATCGGATGCGACGGGCTCGATCAAGGCGGTCTGGTTCAACCAGCCGTGGCTTGCCGAACGGGCAGTACCCGGCGCCCGGATGCTGATTCACGGAATTCCCGACCGGGGGTCCGTCAGGGTGTCGGCCCATGAGTTTCTCGGCCCCGAGGAGATCGACAACGCGAAGCGCCCCGGGCGACGCGACGCCGCTCCGGGCAGGAGACCTCCGGCCGGCATCCACACCACAGGACTGGTCCCGGTCCATCCGGCGTCGGAGCGGATCCGCACCCAGCAGATCCGCGAGTGGGTCTGGCAGGCCCTTGGCATGGCGCGTGATGCACCCGAGACGCTTCCGTCGCGGGTTCGCGCCCGCCGGGAGCTGCCCGGGATCGCCGATGCCCTCTGGGGTGTCCACTTCCCGAACTCGGGGGCAGAGGCAGAGGCGTCTCGGAGGAGGCTGGCCTACGAGGAGCTCTTTCTGCATCAGGCGGCGCTGGCCTCGGTGAGGGCCAGACGCGAGGAGACGCGGGCCTCACTGCTGGTCGCAGAGCCCGGAGAGCTGACGGCGCGGTGGCTGAGGTCACTGCCGTTTTCGCCGACCTCGGATCAGTTGGCGGCATTCGCCGAGATCGACGCAGATCTGGCTTCGGAGACGCCGATGCAGCGTCTGCTCATGGGGGAGGTGGGGTCGGGCAAGACGGTGGTCGCGATGTACGCGATGCTGAGGGCGCTCGAGAGTGGCGGGCAGGCGGTCCTGATGGCGCCGACCGAGACGCTTGCCGAGCAGCACGCGATGACATTGGACCGGCTGCTGGCCGCCGAGCCGATCCAGTTCGGCCTTCTCACCGGATCGACCTCCGCCCGCGGCAGGAAGGAATTGCTTGCAAAGCTTGCCTCCGGGGAGCTCGGCCTGATCGTCGGCACACACGCGCTGATCGAGCCGGGTGTGAGATTCGCCGGGCTCGGGGTCTGCGTGGTCGACGAACAGCATCGTTTCGGTGTCGATCAGCGTGCCGCTCTCGACTCGAAGGGAACGGGAGGGCGCCCACCGCACGTCCTCCACATGACCGCAACGCCGATTCCCCGAACGCTCTCGATGACCGCTTTCGGGGACCTCGATGTGACGACGCTCACCGGGCTGCCGGATGGTCGCCTCCCGATCAGGACCTGGCTGGTCGGTGACGAGCGCCGTGAGGGTGCCTACGAGTTCGTCAGAGAGCGTCTCTCGGAGGGAAGGCAGGCATACATCGTCTGTCCGCTGGTCTCGGAGTCCGAGAGCCTCGGATCTCGCGCCGCCGCCGCGGAGGCAGAGCGGCTGAGCCGCGATGAATTCAGCGATTTCAAACTCGGCCTCCTCCACGGCCAGATGTCGGGCCCGGAGAAGAAGTCCGCGATGGCGGAGTTCGCGTCCGGGCGGACCGACGTTCTGGTCGCGACCACGGTTGTCGAGGTCGGAGTCGATGTGCCCAACGCGACGACGATGATCGTCGAGGGGGCAGAGCGCTTTGGTGTCTCGCAGCTACATCAGCTTCGCGGCCGGGTGGGACGGGGCGAACACGAGTCCCACTGCATCCTCTTCGGCACCGACGCGGGTGAACTGGCCCGCCGGCGCCTCGAGGCGGTCGCCGGGGAGAGTGACGGCTTCCGTCTCGCCGAGGTCGACCTCGCGCTGAGAGGAGAAGGCGAGGTGCTCGGCTCGCGCCAGAGCGGAATTCCACGCTTCGCGTTCGCGACCCTTCCCGAGGATCACCTGCTGTTGGTCGAAGCCCGCGAAGACGTAGTCGATCTGCTCAGGCGGGAGGGTTCCCTCGAGATCCCGGAGATGTCGATCGCGATGGACGCGGTCAGGTCACGATTCGGTGAGCTGACCTCGGTGGGTATCAGGGCATGAGGGTGATCGCCGGCGACCTCAAGGGCCGCAACCTCGTTGCACCGATCGGGCGCAGGGTCCGACCGACTTCCGATCGGGTGCGGGAGGCGATCTTCTCGGCGCTCGGCGACGTCACCGGGGCACGGGTCCTCGATCTCTATTGCGGAACCGGCGCGCTCGCGATCGAGGCGCTTTCCAGGGGTGCCACCCACGCAATCCTTGTCGATCGGGACACGCGTCCCGCACTTGGGAACATCGAGCACCTCGGCCTGCGGGAACGCACTGACCTGGTTCGTGCCGATGCCCTCCAGTGGCTCGCCGAATCGCCGGATCAGGGCTTTGATCTCGTCTTCATCGACCCCCCATATAAACTCGC
>JBBQZL010000073.1:0-11691 GCA_038207745.1 Solirubrobacterales bacterium | reverse complement strand
CCGATCCAGCAGCTCTCGCAGCTCTACACGACCTACCAGCAGGGCATGGCCGCGCTCGACAAGATCTTCGACCTGCTCGAAACCGCTCCCGACATGATCGACGCCCCATGCGCAATCGACCCCGGGCCGCTGGACGGACGGATCACGATCGACAACGTCTCCTTCTCCTACGCCGAGGACGCCCATGAACGCGAGGCGCGCGGGGAGAGGGTCGAGTGGGCGATGCGCGACGTCAATCTGGAGATCCCGGCCGGACAGACGTTGGCGCTGGTCGGCGCGACCGGGGCCGGGAAGTCGACGATGGCAAAGCTCGTCTCGCGCTTCTACGACCCCCAGGAGGGCCGCGTGCTGATCGACGGGCACGATCTCAGGGACCTCAGGCAGACCGCGCTCAGGGGTCAGCTTGGAATAGTCCCCCAGGAGGGCTTCCTGTTTTCCGGAACGGTCCGCGACAACATCTCCTTCGGCCGCCCGGAGGCTTCGGATGAGGAAATCGAGTCGGCCGCCACAACCGTTGGCGCAACCCCGTTCATCGTCGGACTTCCCGACGGCTTCGACACCGAGGTCGGTGAGCGTGGCGTTCAGCTCTCCGCCGGACAGCGACAGCTCGTCGCCTTTGCGCGAGCGCTGCTCGCCGAGCCCAGGGTCCTGATCCTCGACGAGGCGACCTCGAACGTGGACGTCCGGACCGAGGGCGTGATCGAGCGCGGACTTGATCGCCTGCTGTCTGACAGAACCGCGATCGTGATCGCCCACAGGCTCTCGACGATCCGGCGCGCCGACATGATCATCGTCCTCGAGGCGGGCGGCATTGCCGAGTCCGGGACCCATGACGAGCTGATTGCCGCCGGCGGGGTCTACGCCAGCCTCTACGGCGCCTGGGTCGAGTCGTCGGCCGCCTGAATCAGCCGGGGCCGATACCGCCGGAGCCGGCGGAGCCTCCGCCGCTGTCGCCTCCCGTGCCTCCTGTGCCGCCGGTACCGGTATCAGGTGCAACTCCGCCGGTGTCACCAGCGGGCGCAGCGGGCGTTACCGGCACCGGTGCCGGTGCAACAGTCGTGGTGCCTCCGCTCGAAGTTCCGGGAACGATCGGCGACGTTGCGGTGTCTCCACACTCGGTGAAGCCGAAGTTCGATGCCGCCGCCTTGAAGTCTGCGAGCGCAGAGGCAACTGTCGCCTCGGCGACCGCTGAGCTCGCCCCGTTGTTCTGCTCGGCAGCGGTCGCCGCCTCCTTCGAGGCGAGGACCAGGGCCTTTCCGGACGAGAGCACATCTGCATAGTCGGCATTGTCGGCGCCACCGAGGCCCTGAAGGCGCTCGAGCATGCCCCGATAGATGTCGGCGCGTTGGGCGAGCTGTCCGCCTGCATCGGTGCTGCTGGTCGATAGTGAGCCGACCGCCGTGTTCACCTCGGCGCAGATCGAATCCCCCTGGCTTATCACCTCATCCGTTGAGAGACTCCCCGGATCCTCGGTCGTGGAAACCACCGATACCGGGATGGCAGGCAGGGAATCGCTGTCGCCGCCGCATCCGGCGAAAACAAGCGCAGCCCCGATGGATCCGATGAGAATTGTCTTCTTCAGCACGGATCGACGGTAGCAAAACCGGCGGAGCCGACCGACTGGGACCCAGGGATTCGAACCCCGACTACTTCGTCCAGAGCGAAGCGTGCTGCCATTACACCAGGTCCCAAGGGCCGTCGAAAACTTACCCGATACCGCCCAGATCGGAGCTGAGGTCGGCCAGACTCTCCCGATGGCCGGAAACATCGGCGCAGTGGGCCGAGGCCATTCCACCGCCGATCAGCAGGTAGTCAGCGTGGCGTTCAGCCACTTTCCCCGTCGGGTCCGAAGAATGCCTTCAGGTCGTCCTCGAGACCGGGGTCGAGGACCGCGAGAACCTCGTCGCCAGGTTCGAGCACGGTTTCGGGCCCAGGCACAAATCCCTTGCCGCCACGCAGGACCGAGATCAGCAGGCTGCCCTCCGGCATGCTCAGATCGGCAACCCGCTGTCCGGCGACCCGCGAGTCATTGCCAAGTTCGAGCTCGACGATCTCGAGTCGCTCGTCCGTGAGGTCGAGCAGATGGATGAACCCGTACTTGGGAACCTCGTGCTCGATCAAACGCAGGATCAGGTCGGTCGCAGAGACGGCTGGCTTGATCCCGAGAAGCTCAAAGTGCTGCTTGTTCCGGGGGTTGTTGACACGGGCGATGATCTGATTCACCCCATACTTCTCGCGGGCAACCTGGCAGATCAGCATGTTGTCCTCGTCATCGCCGGTCACGGCGATCACGATGTCGGCACGTTCGACTCCGGCGCGATCAAGAACCCAGAGCTCGGACGCGTCGCCGAACTGGACGTTGTGCTCGAGTTCCTGCTCAACGGTCAGGTAGCGGCTGCGCTTTCCCTCGATCAGCGTCACCTCATGGCCCTTGCCGAGCAGCTCGCGGGCGAGATTCCAACCGACCTTGCCGGCTCCGACGATGATCACGTACATCCCGGTGCTGACGCGGATCCCCTGGCTCATGGTCCAGCCGCCCCGGCAGCGACCTCATTGATCTCCTCCTCGAGCATCTCGATCGCAACCCTGGTCGGGCAGATCGTGTGAAGGCCCTGCTCCTCGTACCAGCTCGCCCGCAGCGGATCGAGGACACGCGCGATGACGGTCGGCACTTTGAAGCGCTTCTGGGCGATCTGGGCGATCACTATGTTCGTGTTGTCACCGTCGGTCGACGCGATGAAGACGTCGGCATCCTCGATTCCAGCTTCGAGCAGGGCGTCGATCTCGAGTGCCGTGCCAACGGTGAACTGACCGCCGAGATCCTCCCAGCCCTGGTCGAGGCCGACCTCGAGCTGGGCATGCGCCTCGGGATCCTCATCGAGACATGAAACCTGATGGCCTCCGCGCAGCATGGTCCGGGCCACCGAAGACCCGACACGCCCGCAACCGACGATCATGATGAACATCAACCGGATACTAGAGAGGTTCCCTGACTCTCACCTCGTGTCGACCGGCAGTTCGGCAATCGCATCCCGCTCGGGCCCTCCATCCGGTTCCTCAGACGCAGTAGGCGGTGCGGTGAGCAAGACCCGACAGGCTGCCTTCTCCAGCACGTATTCGGTCACCGAGCCGATCTCCGCCGGCCTCTGTCCTCGGACTCCGCCAAACGTCGCGCCGCCCCCGACCCTGGTTGGCGGCTCGCCACCGATCACGATCGTCTCGGCCCCGGCCTCGCGGGCCGCTTCGACGATTCCGGGCCCGGCACTCCGCGCACGGACAACCTGAGCGGTGACATCGACCGAGGTGTACTCGGAGCCCACCTCAATGGCCCGCTCGATTGCGTCGTTTGCCTTCTTCTGCGTCTCTTCGGAAAGCGTGCACTCGAGCGGCATCCGAACCGGCACCTCGACCACATAGACGAGGTCGAGACGGGATCGTGAGTTCTCGTCAGAGCTCCTCGCCGCCTCCGCCGCCAGTCTTCCCGCCGTTCCGACGATGTCGTCATCAAGCGGAGTCCCGAAGACCGGAACCAGAATCGTGTGGTACTGGACGGCGTGAACCTGTTTGGTGAGCGCAGTCGGAGCGACGGAGACGCGGTCGGTGAGGCTGACGCCCTCGACGAATCGCCGATAGACCACGTAGCCGACGAGGCCGAAGAACATCCAGCCACCGCCAACCCACCGCGCCCGGTCGTGGTAGATCAACACGCTCACAAAGGCAAGGGCGCTGACCATGCCTCCAAACAGCGCGGGGATCGGCAGGCCGACCCCCCGGAACCGGATGTCGAATGGAACCCTGAAGGGGCGATCCTGGTCAGGCTGCGTCCAGCGCAGCCGCAGGATCGAGAAGTGCGCGATCGTGATCGCCAGCGTGGCACCGAATGCGTAGATGCCGGCCAGCAGCACGACGCTGGCGGGGATCAGAAGGCCGAACGCGATCATCGCGCAGAGGACGATCGCGACGTACGGTGTCTGATGGGTCCGGCCCAGCTTTCCGAGCCAACTCGGGATCTGCCGGTTGACCGCGAGCGTGTAGACGTGGCGCGAGACGCCGAGCATCGAGGTGCTTGCGGCCCAGAACAGGACGGGCGCCGCGACCAGCGCGACCACCCAGCGCATCACGTCGGCGACCCAGGTCGGCTGAAAGGCCGAGACTACACCCAGTACCGGCACCTCGGCATACGTAGTTCCGAGCGCGGTTACGGGTCCATCGGGGCCCCGATGGACCGGCAGAGCCATCAGGGCGACGGCTGATATCGCCGCATAGATCAACGGGATCGTGAGCGCCGCGATGATCATGATCTTCCGTAGGTCCTCTGGCGTGTCGTCGATATCGGGCGCAAGGTTCGACGCTGCCTCGATTCCTGCGTAGGCGAGCATCGAGAGCACCGCGGCGTAGATCACATCCTTGAAGCCAGGTCCTCCGAGGACGTTGATCGGCTGGGTCAGACTTTCGGGATGCCAGACCACGAGCACTCCGACGATGATCACCGTGACCTGTAGCAGGACATCCGCCAGTGCCAGCGCGACCAGGGCGCGGGAGCCCGTCCGTCCTCGTCCGTTGATGTCGAGGATGTTGATCGCGCTTATCCCGATGATCACCGCGGCGCCGACCCCAACCTCCCAAACCGAGGAATTGAGCTCTCCCCAGAGTGGCGCCAGGTAATGCGGAATCGCGAGGGCCGCGAGGGCGATCACAATCAGGTAATCGATCAGGATCGCCCAGCCGGCGATGAAGGCGATCAGCTCATTGAAGGCATGTCTTGCGAAGGTCGAGGATCCGCCTCGCTCGCGGAACATCGTGCCGCCTTCGATGTAGGTCAGCGCGGTGATGATGAAGAGCAATCCGATCCCGAGAAAGATCAGCGGCGTCAGGCCGAGGCCACGGCCTGCGACAACTCCGAGCGCAAAGTAGATCGAGAAGCCGACCGAGGTGTAGATGATCCCGAACAGCCCCGGAAAGCCCATGCTGCGGCTGAGCTGCGGTGACTTCAGACGACGGGGCTGGCGGGTCATTTCGACATCCGGTTGGCCAGATACAGCCGGCCGATACCAACCAGGATAAATACCGGGCCGATCAGCATGCCCAGGGTGAAGCCGGCCCCGCCGGCATTGATCGTGACCGCGAGGACAACCGTGCCGAGGACTATGAAGAGCAGCGACATGACCTTGATCGAGCCGTGATAGATCTGATCTGGATCAGGCATGCACCAGCGCTCGTTCCGGGTGCTCATCAGTCTTGCGTCCCTCGGAGACGACGATCACCCGGCAGGGGCGTTCGGCGAGGACCGTTCGGATCTTCTCGTCGTAGACGGGCAAACCGCGACGATTTGGGAGCCCGACGACTATCGCCTTCGCCCTTATCTGTTCCGCGACGTCGGAGATTGCGTATCCGGCCTGACCGGCGCGCACCCGCTCGACCATCCCGGTGACGCGGAGTCCCCCGATCAGCTTCGCCTGCTCGATCATGCTCCGTGCATCGCTTTCGGCCTGTTTGAGCGTTACGTCGAGGGGCAGGTTGTTGGGGACGGTGATCATCGAGAGGACATAGATCCCCCGGCGGTTGCCTGCTGCGAGCCGGACCGCGGTTGCGACGACATCCTCGGAAAACGGGGTTCGGTCATCAAAGGCGACGAGGATGGACTGATACTCGACCTCCTCGACGCCGAGCGGGGTCGGCATCACCACCTTGACGGTCTGGCTGATCGGCAGGTGCTGCTGCCTGCGATAGGCGTAGTAGAGGATCAGGCCGAAGACCATCCAGCCGCCGCCGACCCCGAGCGTGACCGGATCGAGCGCCATCACAACGAACCAGGCGGCAGTCGTCCCGAGGCCGCCCAGAATCGCCGCCAGCGGCAGTGAGGTTCCTCGAAATGGGATGTTGATCGGGGATTTCCACTCTCTGACGGCATCCGGCATCTTCACCCTCAGGCGGATCACCGCGGCGTGGGCGATCGTGAAGGAGAGCATCGCGCCAAACGAGTACATCGTCGCCAGGAAGGCCGTCTGACCGGGGATGATCGTGATCGCGGCGATCGCCGAGAAGACGATGATTGCCACATATGGCGTGTGGTATTTGGGGTGGATCTGCCGAAGTCGCTCGGGGACCTGCCGGTAATGGCCCATCGAGAAGGTGAGCCGCGAGACGCCGATCAATCCGGCGTTGGTCGCAATCGTGAGGATAACGGCAGCCAGCACACCGACATAGAGCCGGAGTGCGTTTGTCAGGCCGGCGTTCAACCCCAGATTCTCGACGATTCCCAGCACCGGGTCATCGGCGAACCTGGTTGCCAGCTCGGTCGTGTACCTGCCGCCCTCCTGGACGACCGGCATCGCCGAGAGTGCGATCGCCGGCAGCAGGGCGTAGAGACCGACGACGGCGATCACAACGCCGCCGACGCCGCGCGAGATTGTCCTCGCGAAGGGCTTCTTCGCCTCCTCGGCCATGTTCGAGATCGTCTCGATGCCGGTATAGGCGACCATCCCCACCGCGATGCCCAGCGCGAAGTCTGGCCATGTCGGAGCGACGCCGAGATGGATCTGCGTGACCAGGAGATCTGGATTGAAGACCAGCGCGAAGCCGACCGCGACGAGGAGGATCTGGGTGAACAGGTCTGCGATCGCGAGGATCAGGTTGATCTTCGCCGACTCCTGCGTGCCCCGGATGTTCAACAACGCGAGCATGCCGACCAGGACGATGCCGCCGATGATGTCCCCGGGCGCGTAGCCGAGCGGACCCCAGAAGACCGCCAGATAATGCGGTACGAAGAAGGCCGAGATCGCGATCGTGATCACGTA
Source organism: Solirubrobacterales bacterium (assembly GCA_038207745.1). Lineage (GTDB taxonomy): Bacteria > Actinomycetota > Thermoleophilia > Solirubrobacterales > 70-9 > JBBQZL01. Next base: position 4,894 of record JBBQZL010000073.1, on the reverse strand, counting down.
ATTGAGCATCTGGGCCCAGGCAGCGAAGAAGCTGACCAGCTCGTTGAAGGCGTGGCGGGCAAAGCTCGAGGAGCCGCCGGCCTCCGGGTACATGACCGAGGCTTCGGTGTAGGTCGCGGCCGTGCAGACGAAGATGAAGCCGGCGATCATGAAGGTGACCGGGGTCATCCCGAGCGCGTAGACGGCCACAACACCGAGCGCGTAGTAGATCGACGAGCCGACGTTGCCGTATCCGGCCGCGAAGAGGTCCCTCGACCCATAGACGCGCTTCAGCGCCTGCTCTCTTGGTATTCGTTCAGCCATCTTCTGGTTCTAGGCCGAATATACGCCGCGAAGCGGAGCGCGAGCGACGTGTGACGAGGTCACAGAAGCCGGAGACGGACAACCGGCGAGGGCCAGCCCCAGCTCGAACTCGGTGCGCAGGATCCCGAGGACGGCGCGGACCCCCGCTTCACCTCCGGCGGCAAGGGCCCAGAGAGCGGGTCGGCCGACCAGGACGGCATCCGCTCCGAGCGCCAGGGCGATGATCACATCGGTCCCGCGCCTCACGCCACCATCGACCAGCACGATGACCCTGCCGTCAGCCGCCCCGGCAACCTCCGGAAGCGCGTCGATTCCGGCCGCGACGCAATCGAGCTGGCGCCCACCATGGTTTGAGACGACGATTCCGGCGACGCCCGCCTCGACGGCGAGCGCCGCATCCTCGGCGGTGAGTATGCCCTTGACCAGCACGGGCAACGGGCAGTCACGGACGAGGTCGGCGAGGTCGCCCCAGTCAAGCGTGTCATCGACGAGGGAAAAGGCCTCCTCGACGCTGACCGGCCGCTCACCCCCGAGCGCCGCTGAGAGGCTCGGGACATCGACCCCCGGCGGAATCTCGAATCCGGTCCGGAGGTCCCGCTCGCGCCGCCCGGCCCGCGGCGCGTCAACGGTCAACACGATCGCCTCATAGCCGCTTGCCACCGCCTCGTCCATCAAGGCCTGCGTGATCGCCCGGTCGCGGAAGCAGTAGAGCTGAAACCAGCGTCGGCCCCCCGGCGCAGATTCGGCGACCTCCGACGGCCGCGAGGTGGCGAGGGTGGAGAGACACATCAGCGTCTCTTCGGCCGCGGCGGCACGTGCCATCGCCAGCTCGCCTTCGGGGTCGACCAACCGCTGGAATGCGACCGGTGCAACGAGGATCGGGCTCGACGCGGGCCCCCCGAGGATCGTCGTCCGAGTGCTGACCGAGCTGACGTCGACCAGCATCCGTGGGCGGATCTGCCAGCGTCGATAGGCAGCGACGTTATCGCGGAGCGTGTGCTCATCGCCCGCGCCACCACTGAAGTAGCCGAGCGCACCCGCATCGAGTTTCTCCGAGGCGATCCGCTCAAAATCTGCGACGTTGGTCGCGCTTTCCCACGCCTCACTGATCATCGATCCGGCACCCTACTCCGACCGGACAGGCAAAGAGCCCCGGTGCCTTGCGGCGCCGAGGCTCTCTGGCACTGCTCGATCTGCGCTGTGGCGGCTGAGCCACGGATCGCAGATCGCCTGGCGACGAACTATCAGGTGGGTGCTGAAATGTGGACGATCGGAATGATCAGGATCGCGACGATATTTGTGATCTTGATCATCGGGTTGATTGCCGGGCCGGCGGTGTCCTTGTAGGGGTCACCAACGGTGTCACCGGTCACCGATGCAGCGTGCGCATCGGAGCCCTTGCCGCCGTGCGCACCATCCTCGATCAGCTTCTTGGCGTTGTCCCAGGCGCCGCCGCCGGCGGTCATTGAGATGGCCATGAACAGACCGACGACGATCACACCGATCAGCAAGCCGCCGAGCGCGTTTACGCTCCACAGCCCGACGACCACCGGAAACACGATCGGGATCAACGAGGGAAGGATCATCTCCTTCTGTGCGGCACGCGTGACGATGCTGACCGTGCGGCCGTACTCAGGCTTCTCGGTACCCAGCATGATCCCGGGCTTTTCCTTGAACTGGGCGCGGACATCCTCGACCACTTCGCCGGCAGCGCGGCCAACGGCCTCGATCGAGAGCGCGGCGAACAGGTAGACCATCATCCCGCCGATGATCAGACCGACGAGCACCTCAGGACTCGAGAGGTTGAATAGTGATTCCAACCCGACTCCGGCATCGGATGCCTTCTGGGTCAGCTCCTCCTTGAAGGCCGCAAACAGAACCAGCGCTGCCAACGCGGCAGAGCCGATTGCGTACCCCTTGGTGACGGCCTTGGTCGTGTTGCCCACGGCATCAAGCGGGTCGGTGATGTTGCGGACCTCTTCGGGCATCTTCGCCATCTCGGCGATTCCGCCGGCGTTGTCCGTGATCGGGCCGAATGCGTCGAGGGCGACGATCAGACCGGTCAGTGAGAGCTGGGCCATCACCGCCACGCCGATGCCGTAGATCCCGGCGAGTTCGTTGGCGCCGAGGATCGCGAGCGCCAGCACAATGGCCGGAGCCGCTGTCGCCTGGTAGCCCTGTGAGAGCCCCTGGATGATGTTGGTCGCGTGCCCGGTGGTCGATGCTTCCGAAATCGTCCTTACCGGGCGGAAACGGGTCGACGTGTAGTAGTCGGTGATCACGAAGAGGAATGCCGTCACCGCGATACCGATGACTGCGCAGAGCCAGAGATCGGTTGCGCTCGAGAAGACGTCGCTCGTATCAGCGGCGCCCTTCATGAGCCACTGGGTGATCGGGTAGAAGGCGATGACGGAAAGCAGGCCCGAGACGATCAGGCCCTTATAGAGAGCGCCTTCGACCTTGTCGGACTTCGTCCGCACCGAAAGCGCCCCGATGATCGAGGCGATGATCGCGACGCCACCGATGATCAGCGGGTAGATCGCGACGGCGTCCGAAAAGTCCGGGAAGGTGAGCACACCGAGCAGCATCACCGCGACAGATGTGACCGCGTAGGTCTCGAAGAGGTCAGCGGCCATACCGGCACAGTCGCCGACGTTGTCGCCGACGTTGTCGGCGATCACCGCGGGGTTACGCGGGTCATCCTCGGGGATGCCGGCTTCAACCTTTCCAACCAGGTCTGCGCCGACATCGGCAGCCTTGGTGAAGATGCCGCCGCCGAGCCGGGCGAAGACGGAGATCAGCGAACCGCCGAATCCGAGCCCGATCAGTGCGTCAACGGCTTCCTTGTCGCTCTGGCCGGTTGCGACCAGGATCCCGTAGTAGCCGGCGACGCCGAAGAGCGCCAGCCCGACAACAAGCAGCCCGGTGACCGAACCGCCCTTGAAGGCGACGTCGAGCGCCGGCGGGATGCCGCCGCGAGCTGCCTCCGCAACCCGCGAGTTGGCCCGAACCGAGAGGTTCATGCCGATGAATCCGGCTGAACCGGAGAGAACGCCGCCGATCACGAAACCGATCGCCGGATAGATGCTGCCCTGGACGATCCAGAGGAGAATGGCGACGGGAATCGCGACGAGCGCGATCAGTTTGTACTGGCTGGTCAGGTAGGCCTTTGCGCCTTCCTGCACCGCACCCGAGATGTCCTGCATCTCTTGATTGCCCGGTGATTTCGCGAGCAGACGCTTCGTGATGATCAATCCGTAAAAGACGGCCGCCGCAGCGCACACGAGTGCGATGACGACACCGTTGTCGGTCAGAAATTCAGTCAAGTTGGCTCCTCAGCTGGTAATACCGCTCCAAGCGGCGCGAGAGTCTATCTACGAAACAGGCGAAATGGCGCCACGGCTATCGATCAAGAGGTGCCAGGCGGCGTCCAGAGCCGAGGGGGCAGTTTGTCATCTGGAGCGGGGGGCGGGCTTTGCTGTCCGGATTCCGGCCCAGCCGCAGCCTGTCCGGGGGTCGCCCCGGGCCCGGTTTCGGCGCCCGTTTCATCGCCGGGTTCGACGCCGCCGCCAGCCGCCTGTGCGAAGAGGAGCTGAAGCTGGGAGAGGGCCTCGCGAATCTGCGCGGCAACCTCCTCGGGGAGCACGCCGACCAACGCCCGGACGGCCTCGATGCCGACCTTTGCCTGATCGAGATCGCGCTCGTCCTCCTTGCCGATCCGGCGCGCGGTCAGGTTGACGATGCTGACCACGCTCTGGACCACGAGGTCCTCAACGCGAACCTCCCGGAGCTGCTCTTCGAAGGCGGCCAGCTCTTCCGGCGTCGGTTCATCGACCCCGGGAGGCATCTGGCTCTCCGGTGCGCCCTCAGGGGGCTCAGCACCTGTTTCGTCGCTCATCGTTCCTCCTCTTTCATGCCTTGATTTCGATGCCGCCGTAGCTGCGGGCGGTCTCGGCAACTATCTGACGATAAGTTGATTCGATCGATCCCGTCTCGGCCAAGAGCCGGCGGGCCCGCTCCGTCCCGGTCTGCTCTGGCAGGTTCAGCTCGATCCCGAGCTGCCTCCTCGCCGGCTCCGTCCACTCGACGACTCCCTCGAGAATTGCGCGGGCCGGAACTTCGGCCCCCTTGCGGAAATCGATCATCTTGCCCTCGAGACCATGGCGGATGGCCCGCCAGAGATTCTCCTCGATCTCCCGATCGAGAAGCGGGCGACCGGCTCCCGAGTAACCATGCTCGTCGAACTCCAGGGTGGTTTGCGCGATGCAGGCGGCGATCAGCCCCGCGAGGGCGAATGAGTCGGCCCCGTTGGTCTGGGCATCGCAGATCCGCACCTCGACCGTCCCGAAAGCGTGATGTGGCCGGACGCTCCACCAGAGCTGCGTCGCCTCGACCACCGATCCCATGCGCTGGAGCTGCCCGACGAATTCGGCATAGCTCCCCCAGGTCCCGAAGCTGCCCGGGATCCCGCAGCGGGGAAAGCTGCGGGTGAAGATCTGGGACCTGATCGACGCCAGACCGGTGTCCCGGTGATCGAGAAACGGGGCATTCGAAGAGACGGCGAGCAGCAGCGGGAGCAGCTCGCGCAGCC
>JBBQZL010000072.1:0-11727 GCA_038207745.1 Solirubrobacterales bacterium | reverse complement strand
GAGCCGGCCGACGTGGATCGCGTCGCCGCCGAGCTCCGACTTCCGCGGGCGCACGTCAACGGCGCCGCCTCCTTCTACGCCGACCTGGCTCCGTCGCCGCGCGGGCGACGCCACGTCCAGGTCTGCGCCGGCACGGCATGCTTCGCCGCCAGCGCCGGGACCCATCTCGATGCGGTCGCGGACGCGCTCGGCGCGCCGATCGGCGGAATCTCCGATGACGGTGCGGTGTCGCTGCAACCCGTCTACTGCCTCGGCTACTGCTACGGCGGCCCGGCGGCGCTCGACGGCGAGCGCCCCTGCGCGGGGCCGGATCTCGTAGACCAACTCGTCGGCAAGGCGGCGCAGTGCGATCCCGAGATCCCGGTGAGCGTCGAGGTCGACGAACCGGTCGTGCTCGCCGGCATCGCCGGGGCCGGCCCCGGCGCCTGGAGTGTCTGGGAGCAGGTGACCCGGGAAAATGATCGCGATCGCGTCAGCCGCGAGGTCAAGGTGTCGGGACTCAGGGGCCGCGGCGGGGCGGGCTTCCCTGCGGCGGTCAAGTGGGGCTCGGCTTCCGAGGCGTCGTCCGACGGACCCAGGTACCTGATCTGCAACGGCGACGAGGGCGATCCCGGCTCCTTCGTCGATCGGTTGCTGATGGAACGCGACCCCGATCGGATTCTCGAGGGCATGGCGCTCGCGTCCCTCGCCGCCGGAGCGACGCACGGGATCATCTACGTGCGGTCCGAGTACCCGCGTGCCCGCGACGCGCTGCTTTCCGCGGTCGGCGAGGCGCGCGCAGCCGGACAGCTCGGCAACGACATAAACGGCTCGGGGATCGACTTCGACGTCGAGGTATTCCAGGGCGCCGGCTCCTACGTCGCGGGCGAGGAGACCTCGCTGATCCACTCGATCGAGGGGCTGCGCGGTGAGGTCGCGGCGCGACCGCCGTATCCGACCGAGAGTGGATACCTGCACCGGCCGACGGTGGTCAACAACGTCGAGACGCTGGCTGCCGTGCCCTGGATCGTCTCCCGTGGCGGCGCGGCCTACGCGCGGCTCGGCGTCGGCGACAGCCGGGGGACGAAGGTCGTCTGCCTCAACGAGCGGTTTCGCAACCCGGGTGCGTATGAGGTTGAGTTCGGGACCCCGCTGCGGCGCATCTTCGACGAGCTCGGGGGCGGGCTGCGTGACGAGGCGGCGATCCGCTCGATACAGGTCGGCGGCCCACTCGGGGGCGTGATCGGCCCGGACGCGCTCGACACACCCCTCTCCTTCGAGGCCCTGCGGGAGGTTGGCGCCGATCTCGGCCATGGGAGCCTGATCGCGATTGACGAGCGCGTCGACCGCGAGGCGCTGCTGAGGCACTTCTGGTACTTCGCGGCAAACGAGAGCTGCGGCACCTGTGTGCCCTGCCGCCTCGGCACCCGTCGAGGGCTGGAGCTCGCCGAAGGTGGCGGTGGCCCCGAGGCGGCCGGGGGCCTGGACGAGATGCTCGCCGCGATGGAGTGCGGCAGCCTCTGTGCCTTCGGTCGCGGCGTCCCTCCGGTCGTCCGCAGTATCGAACGCGTCTATGGTGAAGCGCGATGAGGGTGAGCGTCGACGGGACCGAGGTGATCGTTGCGGAAGGCTCACGGCTGCTCGATGCCACTCGCGCCGCCGGAGTCGAGGTTCCCTCGCTCTGCGCCGATCCCCGCATCGCACCGTACGGCTCCTGCCGCACCTGCATGGTCTCGATCGAGGGGGAGGAAGGACCCGTCCCGGCTTGCACCACGCTCGCCACCGAAGGCGCCATCGTCCGAACCGACAATCCGGTGGCGATTGACACCGCGCGGACGGCGCTCGAGCTGATCGTTGGCCAACTGCCGGAGAGTGCCCTCACGCAGGCGCCCGAGCGAAGCGAGCTCGTTCGCGCCTGCCTGAGCCTGGGAGTCGGACAGAGCCGCTTCCCCGGGGAACGCGGCGCCGAGCGCGACGACTCGCATCCCTACATCAAGTACGACCCGAATCTCTGCATCTCCTGTGCGCGCTGCGTACGCATGTGCGACGAAGTTCAGGGCACGTTCGCGCTGGCGATGGTCGGCCGCGGCGCCGACGTGGTGATGGCGCCCGGCACGGGCGGTCCGTGGATCGAGTCCGACTGCGTCGCCTGCGGCGCCTGCGTCGACAGCTGTCCGTCAGGAGCAATCTCCGAGGTGGGTTTGCGTGACCTGCTGCCGCTCGAGCGCACGACCACGACCACCTGTGGGTACTGCGGAGTCGGCTGCTCCCTCGATGTCCACACTCGCGGTGACGAGGTGGAGGAGATCCGGCCGAGCCTGGATGGACAGGTAAACCTCGGTCACGCCTGCGTGAAGGGCCGCTTCGCACATGCCTTCATTCGCTCGCCCGACCGCCTGACGAAGCCGCTGATCCGCCGCGGTGGTGAGCTGGTCGAGACAAGCTGGGAGGAGGCGATCGGAAGGGTCGCCGGCGAGATTCGCCGGATCCGCGACGAGCACGGCGCCGATGCAATCGCGGCGATCTCCTCGGCCCGGGGGACGAACGAGGAGAACTACCTGATGCAGAAGATGGTCCGGGTCGCGATCGGGACCAACAACGTCGACAACTGCGCCCGCGTCTGCCACGCGCCGTCGGGAGCAGGTCTCGTCGCCGCGTACGGGCTCTCCGGGGACACGCACCCATTCGAGGCCTTCGACCGTGCCGGGGTCTTCCTCCTCTGCGGCTCCAACGCCACCGAGGCCCACCCGGTTGTCGGGGCACGGATCAAGCAGCGGGTGATCTCGGGGGCGCGACTCGTGGTCATCGACCCGCGTCGGATTGAACTGGCCGAATACGCGGACGTGCATCTGCGCCCGCGCCCAGGCACCAACGTGGCCCTCTTCAACGGCCTGGCCGCCCTCTTGATCGGCGAAGGGATGATCGACGAGGCGTTCATCGCCGAGCGCACCGAAGGGTTCGAGGCGCTGAGGGCGCTTGTCGCCGACTATCCGCCGGAGCGGGTCGAGGAGATCACCGGCGTCCCCGCGGATGACCTGCGGGAGGCGGCCGCAGTCTACGGTGAGGGCGAGGCCCGCACGATCGTCTGGGGTCTCGGAATCACCGAGCACGCCCACGGCACCGACGGGGTGAAGACTCTCTGCAATCTCGCCACGCTGACCGGGAGTGTCGGGACCGAGGAGGGGTGCGGCGCGAACCCGCTCCGTGGCCAGAACAACGTCCAGGGGGCGTCGGACATGGGGGCGATGCCGAACGTCCTGCCCGGATACCAGGATGTCTCCGACGCCGATGTTGCCAGCAGGTTCGGGGAGGCATGGGGGACCGAGATCCGCCCCGATCGAGGTTTCCAGATCCCGGAGATGCTCGACGCCGCGATCGACGGGAGGCTGAAGGCGCTGATCGTCTTCGGCGAGGACATCGCCCAGACCGAGCCCGACTCGGAACACGTCAGGGCGGCGATCGATGCCTGCGACCTGGTCGTCTCGCTCGAGATCTTTCCCTCGGAGACCGCATCCCTCGCCGACGTCGTTCTGCCGGCGGCCGCGTACCTCGAGAAGGACGGCACGTTCACGAACTTCGATCGCCGCGTCCAGCGGGTGCGGCCGGCGCTCGACCCACCCGGGGAGGCGAAACCCGACTTCGAGATCATCCACGCCATCTCCGCGGGGCTTGGTACGGATCTCGGCTGCCCGACGCCGGCCGAGGCGTTTGACGAGATGGCCTCTCTGACCCCCACCTTCCGCGGTATCTCCCACGATCGCCTCGATCGCGAGGGCCCGATCGCCTGGCCGTGCCGATCCCCAGGCGATCCGGGCGAGCGGACCCTCTACCTGGAGCGATTCGAGACCCCGAGCGGCAAGGCCCAAATCGCCGCGATCCCCTACGCCGGGCCGGGTGAGGAGCCGGACGCGGAATTTCCGCTCCTGCTGATCACCGGCCGGAGGCTCGAGCACTTCAACTGCGGCACGATGACGCGCCGGACGCGGAACATCGAGCTCGTTCCGGAAGAGCTGCTCGAGCTGCATCCCGACGACGCGGCCGAACTCGGGATCGGCGACCGCGAGCGGGTCCGGGTTGCCAGCCGACGTGGTGAGGTCGAGGTGACGGCGGATGTCACCGAGCGCGTTTCCAGGGGGCAGGCATTCATGGGTTTCCACTTCCCGGCGGCGCTCGCCAACCGGCTTACCTCACTGCACTCCGATGGGGTCACGAACAGCCCGGAGTACAAGGTGACGGCAATCCGCGTGCGGAGCGCGCTGTGAACCTTCACGACCGCAGCGCAGCACAGGCCACGACCGAGGACTTGGCGGCAGATAAGCCGGTCGCCTCTCCGCCACCGATGACCAGCTTCGATGCGGTGCTGCCGCCGCAGGTCGCCGAGAAGGCGACCGACATCGGCGTCGCCAAGGCCGGGATGCCGGCACTGATGACCTTTGCGCTCGCGGTCCTCGCGGGCGCCTTTATCAGCCTCGGCGCGATCTTCGCGACCACGGTCGTCGCCGGCGGTGCCGACGTGATCCCGTACGGGATCCTGCGCCTACTCGCCGGGCTGGTCTTCTCTCTCGGGCTGATCCTCGTCGTTGTCGCCGGCGCGGAGCTGTTCACCGGCAACAACCTGATCGCGATGGCCTGGGCCGACCGCAAGATCAGCGCCCCGAGGCTGCTCCGCAACTGGACGATCGTCTACACCGGCAACCTCGTTGGCGCCCTCGGCACGGTGGCGCTGATGTTCCTCAGCGGTCAGTACGAGTTCGGAGACGGGGCGATCGGCTCAAGCGCGCTCGCGATCGCCGACGCAAAGTCCAGCCTTGGCTTCGGGCAGGCGGTGGTGCTCGGGATCATGTGCAACGCGCTGGTCTGCCTCGCGATCTGGATGTCCTACAGCGCCCGCACGGTGACCGACAAGATCCTCGCGATCATCTTCCCGATCACCGCCTTCGTCGCCGCCGGGTTCGAGCACAGCATCGCCAACATGTACTTCCTCCCGATCGGGCTGGCGATCAAGGAGTGGGGCTCGGACTCGTTCTACGCCACCAGTGGCGTCGCCCCCGGCGACTTCGGGCACCTGACCCTCTCAAACGCCGTGGTCAACAACCTGATCCCGGTGACGATCGGCAACGTGATCGGCGGCTCGCTGATGGTCGGCCTCATGTACTGGCTGATCTACGTCCGACCCAGGGACTGAGCCGCTACAGGCCTCAGAGCGGATGCGGCCGAGCTGATGGCCGTTGACGAGAGCCGCTCTGACTTTCGCGGCCTGCGATCTGCGATGCCCTGCCGAGTCCCCTCAGGGAGTCAGCCCGACCTTGACAACGCCCTCGCGCTGATTGCCGAAGAAGTCATAGGCCTCCTCGATCTGATCCAGCGAGAAGCGGTGGGTGATCAGGGGCGCCAGGTCGAGGCGGCCGTGGCGGACCATCTCCATCAGCTTGCGCATCCGCTCCTTGCCCCCGGGACAAAGCGACGTGAGGATCTGCTTGTCGCCGATCCCGTATACAAATGGCTCCACCGGGATCTCGAGCTTGCCCCCATAGACGCCGAGGCTCGAGACGATTCCGCCGGGGCGGGTCGCGTTGAGACAGGACTCGAAGGTCTCCTGGGCTCCAAGTGCCTCGATCGCCACGTCGACGCCCCGGCCTTCGGTGAGCCGTTTGATCGCAGCCACCGGGTCCTCCTGGGTGAAGTCGATCACCTCATCGGCCCCCATCTTGGTTGCGATATTGAGCCGGCCCCCGATGCTGTCGACGCCGATCACAAGCGAGGCGCCGAGCAGGCGGGCGCCGGCCGTTGCGCAGAGACCGATCGGGCCCTGTGCGAAGACTGCGACCGTCTGGCCGATGCGGACATTGGCCGCCTCCGCTGCTGAGATACCGGTCGAGGCGATATCGGCGAGCAATACGCACTGCTCGTCGGATAGGTCATCGGGGATCTTGGCGAGGTTGGCCTGCGCATATGGGACGCGGAAGTACTCGGCTTGGACGCCGTCGATCGAGTTTCCGAGCCGCCAGCCGCCGATCATCTCCCATTCGTCCTCGTGACCGGAGCACTGGGACTCGCTGTGGGATTGGCAATAGAAGCAGGAACCGCAGGGTGTGATCGCGCCGACCAGAACACGATCCCCGACCTCGTAACCGGACACAGCTCCGCCGAGCTGATGGATCGTGCCGACCGGTTCGTGGCCGACGATCCGGCCCTTGTCAACTGGGTACTCCTCGCGCCAGATGTGGACATCAGTTCCGCAGATCGTGGTCAGTGAAACCTTCACGATCGCGTCGTTCGGCCCGCAGCGGGGCATCGGCTTCTCCTCGAGGACGATCTGCTCGTGACCCTCAAAGACCGCCGCCTTCATCGTCTCCGTCATGGTTCGCCTTCCGCAGTCGTGTCCATTGCATGCCGAGCGCCAGAGGGCCGATGATAGGAGCAGCCCAAAACCGCGACATCCGTACTAAGTACGGAAAAGAAATTCCGCGGCCTGCGCATTTACACGGATGCAGGCGGCGCCGTCCGGTCATAGGTTCGGCTGGGTTGATTTTCATCCGTAATGGAGTACGAGCCGAGGAGAGAGCGATGGCGACGATCGAGGAACAGGCATTCGAAGCCCCCGGCGAGTCCGGCAGCCCCGTGGAACTGAAGGACCGATACGAAAACTTCATCGGCGGCGGCTGGGTGCCGCCGACCGGCGGCAAGTACCGGGACAACGTGACCCCGGTCACCGGCAAGCCGTTCAGCAGCGTCGCCGATTCGACCCCGGAGGACATCGAGCTCGCGCTCGACGCGGCGCACGGCGCCAAGGATGAGTGGGGCTCGACATCACCCGCAGAGCGCGCCGCCGTGCTCAACGCGATGGCCGACGCGGTCGAGCGCAACCTCCAGATGCTGGCCGAGGCAGAGAGCTGGGACAACGGCAAGCCGGTTCGTGAGACGCTTGCCGCGGACATCCCGCTGGTTGTCGATCACCTTCGCTACTTTGCCGGTGCCGTGCGGGCCGAAGAGGGCCGGATCTCGGAGATCGACAAGGACACCTACGCGTATCATTTCCACGAGCCGCTCGGCGTGGTCGGCCAGATCATCCCGTTCAACTTCCCACTGCTGATGGCGGCATGGAAGATCGCCCCGGCGCTCGCGGCCGGCAACTGCACCGTGGTCAAGCCGGCCAGCCCGACCCCGTGGTCGATTCTGAAGATGGCAGAGGTGCTCGAAGACATCGTCCCGCCCGGCGTGCTGAACATCGTCAACGGCCCGGGCGCCGAGATCGGCAGGGCGCTGGCGTCCAACAAGCGGATCGCCAAGATCGCGTTCACCGGCGAGACCGTCACCGGACGTCTGATCATGCAGTACGCGGCCCAGAACATCATTCCCTCGACCACAGAGCTGGGGGGCAAGTCACCGAACATATTCTTCGAGGATGTGATGGCGAGTGACGATGACTTCCTCGACAAGGCAGTCGAAGGCCTGGTCCTCTACGCATTCAACAAGGGCGAGGTCTGCACGAGTCCGTCACGCGCACTGATCCAGGAGTCGATCTACGACGCGTTCATGGAACGCGTCCTCGATCGCATCCGGAAGATCAAGCAGGGCAACCCGCTTGACCCCACCACGATGATGGGGCCCCAGGTGTCCACGGCGCAGCTCGAGAAGATCGAGAGCTACGTCCAGATCGGTATCGACGAGGGTGCCGAGGTTCTGATCGGCGGCCACCGGCCCGACGTCGGCGACGAGCTGGCCGATGGCTACTACTTCGAGCCGACCGTCCTCAAGGGGACCAACGACATGCGGGTCTTCCAGGAGGAGATATTCGGCCCGGTCGTTTCGGTGACCACGTTCAAGGACGAGGCCGAGGCGCTGGGACTCGCCAATGACACCCTCTACGGTCTTGGCGCCGGCGTATGGACCCGTGACGGCGCAAAGGCCTTCCGAATGGGCCGTGGCATCCAGGCCGGACGGGTCTGGACAAACTGCTACCACCACTACCCCGCGCACGCCGCCTTCGGCGGTTACAAGATCTCCGGCGTCGGCAGGGAGAATCACAGGATGATGCTCGACCACTACAGCCAGACCAAGTGCCTGCTGGTCAGCTACGACCAGAAGCCGATGGGCTTCTTCTAGGCATGGGCGAGGTTGCGGCAACCCCCGAGGCGGAGGAGGTGATCAACCGGCTTCGCCAGAAGCACGGCCCGATCGTCTTCCACCAGTCGGGCGGTTGCTGCGACGGAAGCACGGCGATGTGCCTCCGCGAGGGTGAACTTCCGCCCGGCCCCAACGACCTGAGGCTGGGAACCCTGGCCGGCGCCCCCTTCTTCGTCGATCGCGATCTGTATCAGCGCCTGCGCGAGCCGGATTACCTGATCGACGTGGCCCCGGGTGCTGCGGAGAGCTTTTCCCTGGAGGGGATGGAGGGCGTCCACTTCGTCCACGCGGACGCCAGTCGGGCCTGCGACCGCTGATCCGCGCGCCGGCGCTCCATCAGGGCCCTGTCTGTGTCCCCGGTCGAGGCGATGACCTGTTGAGCTGGTTGGAGAACCAGTCACCCGCCAGCTCGGCGACCTGCTCCAGGGCACCCGGCTCCTCGAACAGGTGGGTTGCTCCGGGGACGACAGCAAGTTCGTGTGAGCAGCGCAGGGCACGGGCCGCCGCCTCGTTGAGGCCCAGCACATCCCGGTCCTCGCCGCCGACGATCAGCAGCGTGGGGGAAGTCACCTCGTGCAGGCACGGCCCCGCCATGTCCGGCCGGCCCCCGCGAGACACCACGGCCCCGACAACGTCGCCGAGTTCGGCGGCGGCGCAGAGCGCCGCGGCAGCGCCGGTGGAGGCACCGAAGTAGCCCAGGGGAAGCCGCTTGCTCCCGGGGTTTGCGATCACCCATCGGGTCGCCGCGAGCAGCCGCTCGCTGAGCAGCCGGATATCGAAGACATTCGCCCGGTCGGCCTCCTCGCCTGAGGTGAGGAGATCAAAAAGGAGGGTTGCGAACCCGAGTTCGTTGAGGGCGGCGGCGACCTGCCGGTTCCGTGTGCTCAAGCGGCTCGAGCCGCTGCCGTGGGCGAAGATCACCAGACCCCGGGAGTCCTCCGGGATCGTCAGGTCACCCGTGAGGCGAACCGGCGGTGCCGGGATCTCGATCGTGCGCTCAACCACCTGTTTCCTCCTCGGATTTCGTGCCTTGTCGCGAATCTAGGCGTTCCCGCCCCGATTGTCATCGGTGGAAAGACGCACCTGATTACGGTGGATTACCCCGATGCGTGCCCTCTTCGGTCGTGGGAGGATTTTCGTACTGCGGGTCAGTCCGACAAGGAGAGCTACGTGGCTACGGCTACGAAAAGCGTGTTCGATGTCCACCTTTGAGCGCGATTACCCTGATCAGCCCTTTGCCGATCGCCGGGAGGCGGGACGGCGGCTGGCGGAGCAATTGCTACCGCTGGCGGACGAGCACCCGATTGTCGTGGCGCTTCCCCGTGGTGGCGTGCCAGTGGCGAAGGAGATCGCGACGGCGCTGGGTGCCCCGCTCGAGATTCTCGCGGTTCGCAAGCTCGGCGCCCCGCACAACCCCGAATTCGGAATCGGCGCGGTTGCCGAGGACGGTTCCTGCCTGATCGACACCGGGTCGGTCGAGAAGCTGGGGATCGCAAAGGGCGCTCTCGACTCGATCATCGCCCGCGAGACCGCCGAGCTTCGCCGGCGCGTGTCTGCCTACCGTGGCGAACGCCCACCTCTCGAGTTGGAGGGCCGGACCGTGATCGTCGTCGATGACGGCATTGCAACCGGCGTAACCGACACGACAGCACTTCGAGCCGTGCGCCGCCAGAATCCGCGGCGGGTGATCCTTGCGGTGCCGGTCTGCGCGCCCGGCTCGGCCACACGGTTGCGTGAGGAGGCGGACGAAGTGATCTGCCTGTTGGCACCACCGCTGCTCTACGGGGTCGGCCAGTGGTATCGGGACTTTTCGCAGGTGTCCGACCAGGAGGTCGTTTCAATTCTGGGGGCCTTCCACGATGCCGCGGCTTGATATTCAAGCCCTCAGCGGCGGCCCGGAAGATTTCGACGGGCTGCTGGACCTGGTCGGCGACGCGAAGATCGTCCTGATCGGTGAGGCCTCGCACGGTACTCATGAGTTCTACCGCGAGCGGGCCCGCATCACCAAACGGCTGATCGAGGACAAGGGATTCACGGCGGTTGCAGTCGAGGCCGACTGGCCAGACGCCTACCGCGTCAACCGCTACGTTCGAGGAGCCCGCGAGGACGCAGATGCGGAGGAGGCGCTGCGCGGGTTCCGCCGCTTCCCGACCTGGATGTGGCGCAACGCCGACGTGCTGGACTTCGTCGGCTGGCTCGAGGCCCACAACGACCGCCGGGGGGACGGGGACGCGGTCGGCTTCTATGGCCTCGATCTCTACAGCCTCTATGCCTCCATCGCCGAGGTGATCGCCTACCTCGATCGGGTTGATCCAGCGGCCGCCGGGCGAGCCCGGACGCGCTACTCCTGTTTCGAGCATTTTGGCGGCGCGCAGACCTACGGGCACGCTGTCAGCCTCGGCATCGGCGAGTCCTGCCGCTGCGCCGTCATCGAACAGCTGACCGAATTGCAGCGTCATGCGGATTCATACCTTCGCCGCGACGGAATCGCAGCCGAGGACGAGCAGTTCTATGCGGAGCAGAATGCGCGGCTGGTGGCCAGCGCCGAGGAGTACTACCGCTCAATGTTCGGCGATCAGACCTCGTCGTGGAATCTGCGTGACCGCCACATGGCAGACACGCTGAGCCGGCTCAGCGGGCACCTGACACGCCACGGCGACCCCGCCCGGATAGTCGTCTGGGAGCACAACTCCCATATCGGCGATGCACGGATGACCGAGATGAGCCTGCGCGGCGAGCTGAACGTCGGCCAACTCGCACGTGAGCGCTGGCCCGGCGAGGTGGTGCTGATCGGCTTCACAACCTATTCCGGCACCGTGACCGCCGCTTCGTCCTGGGACGCCCCGGCCGAGCGCAAACGGGTTCGGCCTGCGCTGCCCGACAGCTACGAGGCGCTCTTTCACGGGCTGGGGGAGCCCCGCTTCATCCTCGACCTGTCGAGCGGGCAGGCGGTGGAAGCCCTGCGGCATCCCAGGCTGGAGCGGGCGATCGGCGTTATCTACCGTCCTGAGACCGAACGCAGAAGCCACTACTTCTCGGCTCGCCTTGCCGGCCAATTCGACGCGGTCATTCACATCGACGAGACGCGTGCGGTCGAGCCGCTTGAGCAGCTGCCCGGCCGGGAGCTGAGCGAGCCGCCCGAGACCTACCCGACGGCCCTGTGAACCGGAGCGGAAACAGCCGATGAGCCTTAGCAGCACCCGTGTCGGTCGCCTCGCCGGCGTCCCGATCGGAATCCAGCCGCTGTGGCTCCTGATCGTCGGGTTGATCACCTGGTCGCTGGGCAGCACCTACTACCCGGACCAGGCCCCGGGCATCGCGCCCGCAGCCGCCTATGGACTGGGCCTGCTCAGTGCCCTTCTGCTCTTCGCGAGCATCCTCCTGCATGAGCTGGGGCACGCGATCGTCGCCCGCCGCCATGGCGTCGAGATCGAGGAGATCGACCTTTGGCTTCTTGGCGGCGTCGCCAGGATGAAGGGCTATCCAAACTCCGCCGGTGACGAGCTGAGCTTCGCCCTCGCCGGACCCGCGGTGACGCTCGTGATCGCCGCGTTCTTCGGCATTGTCTCGCTGGCGCTTCCCTCGGGGGCTTCGGAGGCGCTTCGGGCGGTTGTCGAATAT
>JBBQZL010000071.1:0-11873 GCA_038207745.1 Solirubrobacterales bacterium | reverse complement strand
GTGCAGTGCCCGACGCTTGTGCTGCGCCCCGAAGGCGAGACGATCTTCGACGAGCGCCACTCGCGCTACGTTGCCGAGCAGATCCCCGACGTTCGATACGTCGAGACGCCCGGCAAGGGTCCTGTGTGGCTCGGCGAGGAGGACGCCGTCACAGATGAGATCCGGCATTTCCTCACCGGTGCGCGGCAACCCGTCGTCAGCGACCGCGTGCTCGCCACAGTGCTCTTCACCGACATCGTCGGCTCCACCGAGCGCGCCGCAGGGCTGGGCGACGGCGCCTGGCGGTCTCTGCTCGAGCGCCACGACACCCTGGTGCACGAAGAGGTTGAGCGCTACCGCGGGAGGTTCGTGAAGTCGCTCGGCGACGGCGCCCTTGCCGTGTTCGATGGCCCGAGCCGGGCGATCAGCAGCGCCACCGTGATCCGCGACCGCGTCCGTGACCTCGGCCTGGAGATCCGAGCCGGTCTGCACACCGGCGAATGCGAATTGCTCCCGGACGACGACGTCGGCGGGCTTGCGGTTCACATCGGCGCGCGCGTCAGCGGTCTCGCCGGCCCGGGCGAGGTGCTGGTCAGCAGCACCGTCCGCGACCTCGTCGTCGGCTCCGGCCGAACCCTGATCGACCGCGGCGAGCACGACCTCAAAGGCGTGCCCGGACCGTGGCGAGTCTTTGCCGTCGAGACGTAGACGGTCCCCGCTCCTGCTTTCCATGCGGAGCAGCAGCGGTGGGCCTCGTACCGCTCGCTGTCGCTTCGCGCGACAAGCGACAGCGCATGTCGCGCGTGCGGGCTAAGCAACCAACCTCAAGGTGAGCGACGGGGATCGAACCCGCGACCGCCTGGACCACAACTGGCGTTCGCTGATTGATCTCCGTTGCCTCACGCCTGGGCAGGCAGCTCTTAACTGCCTGAGTTGTGCTCAGTTGAGGCCAGATTGGTACTTCCGTTGGTACCTGCGGTGATGCCCGGCTGCCCGAAAGCCTCAGCGACCCATTCCGCCTCTCGCTCACTCGGTGCGTAGTCGGCGTAAATCAGAGTCGTCTTCAGGTCCCGATGCCCTAACCATTCCTGCAGAGTCCGCATCGGGACACCGGCCGCCGCCATCCGAGTTCCGAAGAGGTGACGCAGATCATGGAATCGAATCCCACGCACCTCGGCGGCCCGCAGCGCGGCTTTGAATCTCTTCAAGAGCCGCGACCGGTCGTACGGCTTCCCGGTTTCCGGGTGACAAAAAACCAGATCGTCGTCCTGCTGGTACGGCGATCGCTGGAAGTGTCGATCAAGTTCGGCCGCCACTCGCTCCGCCAGGGGGACGGACCGGGTACCGCGTCGTGACTTCGGTGACCCGTACTCGCCTCGGACGAAGTTGCGGCGGACTCTGACCCTGAGAGATACCCAATCAATGTCTCGCCATCTGAGGGCCAGCAGCTCTCCCTGCCTTAGCCCTGTCATGGCCGCCGTCAGATAGAGGGCATGCTCCATGTCACCCAAGCGACCGCTGGTTGTGTGGCGAAGCAGGGCCTCCAGCTCCTCAGTATCCAGCCAATGGATGTCCGGATCAGACTCTCCCGCACGCGGTTTGTCTACTTGCTTCACCGGGTTGCCAACAGCCCAGCCCCGGCGTTCTGAAAAATGAAATATGCCGTGGAGGAGGCTTAGGTGAAGTCGAATGCTTTTTGGAGCCAGACCCTTTGCCGCCTGCATCTCAATGAACGCCTCAATGTCATGCCTGTCGATGCGTGCAAGCGGCTTCGAAAACGCTGGCGCAAGATGTACCCGCAAATAGCTTCGATAGTCGCCGACCGTAGACGGTTTCCGGCCCAGGGTCTCAAGGTGCCGTATGTATCGCCCCCCGGCCTCCTCGACCGTCAGCCGCTCACTGGGGGGCGCGGCTTGCAGCTCGACCATTTTCCGACGCAGCTCCCGCTCCGCCTGAGCGCGAGTCATTCCGTCGCGATTGGAGCTGGAGCGGACCGAGCCGAGCTTTCTCTTGATCTGCTGAGACCCGATGCGCCACTTGCCGTACCAAGTTCCACGGTCTTCAATAAGGGACCCGGACCCGTACGCGCGCCGAGAGTTATTCTGAGATTGCATTGGAGCTAGTCCTCCTGTGCCATGGCCGGGGCGATTCCACTCGCGCCCGGCCGCTTGAATTGTGCCTCCAGACTACCGCGTTCTGACCTGCTGAGCCAATCGTCTATTGCCCCAGCTCGGAATCGGATGGTCTTTCCGAAACGGAGATGAGGAATCTTGTCTTGGCGGCACAAGGAATAGACGTAATCCTTGGTCATCCCCAGGATCTCGGACACCTCGGCTGCATTGAGCAGGCGGTCGCTCATGGTGACCGCTCGCTTCCTCGCCCAGGTGTAGCTCGCCGGGTATCTCGCAGGAACTGGCCTATCTCCCGATCCGCACCCCGCCTTTGCTTTTGGCGGGATCGAATCATTCTCTTCCTTCGCCGTGTCCGGTAAGACATCGGTGGTCCTCCCTGCTGTATCCGCCCGCTCTTGGCCATCCCCATTGGGATTTGGCGAAAAGGGGCCACCTGACCGTCATCCCCGACCCGTCTTCCGTACTGCACCCCCCTTCCGACACTCTCCACTCTCAGTCGCCTCTGTCCACGGCTTTACCCGTTCCACCGGCAGTCACGAAGCGAGACGGCATCGAAGCGGTCTGCTCATCAAGGGTGTTGCCAACTGCCCCCGTTAGCCCGCATCTCTTCCGAGATCCTGCGCGTAGTTTCAGACATTGAGTCGCGGTTGTAACCGCCAAATGGCCTGAGCAATCAGTCTCCTCGGGCTCGTTTCGTCCGGCCGCCTGAGGCGAGCGAAACGCAAGCACTTTCGGAAGATCCCAATTTCAGTTGGCCTCCTTCGCTAGCTCTTTGCCGTCGCTCGCGCCGCCGCTTCCGAAGGTTGCGATCACCTCTCCATCGGGAACGGAAAATGCTGCCACCCGCGTCCGCTTCGGGGCATCCTTGCGGCGCCCCTACTTCAGTGGACGACGAGCAATCCATGCGATGCCTAATCCTTTGATTTGATTGGAATCCCATGGCTTTTCCTAATATACGAACGCCACGGAAGAGTCCCCCCGGAACTGCTGCTTAGACCGCAGATCAACCGATGGCTGGTCGGCCCAATCTGGGCGCGGACAAGCGCGCGAACGGGAGAAAGGGGGTTCAGCTACTCAGTGCGCGAGCGGCAAGCGATTGGAAAAGCGGTCGTCAAGGACTCTGACCCGCTCTCCCAAATCGGTCTCTAGGCGATCCGCGTACGGCAGTGTGTCGCTCAACCTTCGATGCCCAAGCAACTTCTGAAGCTCCCAGACGGACAAACCCGCTTGCAGCCAGCTAGTGCCAGCGGTGTGCCGGAGACGGCGGAAGCTCCACTCAGCACCTAAATAATTCATGAGCACCTTGTCAAAGGTTCCGCTTGCCATTGGCTCATTCGCAGTCGATTCGGACCAGAGGTTGAGCCAAATCCGGTCGTTCTTCGGACCGATCGCGGATCGACACTCGATCCAGGCGGCAACTGTTTCCCGGCTCTCTCTGGTGAATGGCACTTCTCGCCGTTCGCTGGTCCAACGTGCTCCACGCCAGACGATCAAGTTTTCATTGTCGTAGTGAGCATCATTGAGGTCCAAGCCGAAGATCTCTCTTCGGCTCAAACCTCCATGCAAAGCCAGAGCCACAATCGCGCCGAGCTGCAACCGGATTGCGTGATTTCGAATGGCCTTGTATGAAGCGCGGCCCTCACGCCATCGCTCCGCTGTCTTCGCGAAGTGCAAGATCGGGAGGAGGGGCCACCGGTTCTCAAACTCGCGCATCATGATCCGAAGTTCTTTAGGTGAATATGGATCCGGCTTCACTCGCCCCGTTGATAGTGCCGGTGGCGGTATGGCCTTGATCGTTTCGTGAGTTCGCGAATCAACGAGACCGGCTTGTTGCGCCCATGAATAGAACCCCAGCGCTAGTTGACGCTCTTTGCGCAACGTGTTGACGGAAAGGCCCTCTAGCCGGCGGCTCTCCAAGTGGTCTGCAACCTCCCTAGGAGACGCTTCAAGCGCGGTGCATTCGACTTGGTCGGAAAGTCGATCAAGAAAGCGACGATAGTCAGCTCGACGCTGCGCCGAAACGCCCCGAGATGAGAGATGGTCATCAAAAAGTTCTGCTGCAGTCACACCCGAGAATTCTAAGACCTCAGTCGGCTGCGTGATCGCGCACCCGGAAAAACAAGCGATGAGGTCCCTGCACGGGTGCCTCCCTAGATTTGCTCCTCGATGATCTCCAACGGGGGCAGAGAATCGACGACCTTCATCGTCTCGATGCTGACGGTCACAATCCGGCAGAGCAGATCGAGGATGTAGCGAGGCTCGTCGTGCTCCGTCGCCCAGTCATTCGGGTCGTTGACGATGCCGCTCTTCTTGTCGGTCTTGACCTGGTATCGGTCGATGATCCACTCGATTGCTGAGCGCGATCCCAGCATGTACCGATATGCCTCTTCGGGTATCCCGGACACCCTGCCTGATCTGGCTGTTGTAGACGATGGTGGAGCGATCCTTGGTCTTACCGGTACCGGCGAACTTCATTTTCGTGACCCGGTAGTCGGGATCTAGTGGCTCCTCAACTATCAACTCGTAAGGGTCGATCGCCTCATAGCCCAGATGAAGCTCGGACAACTGACGACCAGCCTTGGATGTCTCCCAGAAGCCCTTGATCTTGGGGATACGAGGCAGCATCTTCTTCAGGTCTGTTTGAAATCGGTCGCGGTAGTCAGAATTGTGGAGCAAGCCGTAGACGTAGTAGAAGATGTCATCCGTGTTCAGATCGGCACCGAAGACGTTCTTGAATTGGGTGAAGACTTCGATGCTGACGTTGTCAACGCGTTCGAAGCCGCCGTCGACGGGCTGC
Organism: Solirubrobacterales bacterium; assembly: GCA_038207745.1. Taxonomy (GTDB): domain Bacteria; phylum Actinomycetota; class Thermoleophilia; order Solirubrobacterales; family 70-9; genus JBBQZL01. Next base: position 6,965 of record JBBQZL010000071.1, on the reverse strand, counting down.
TGCGGTCGCCGAACCGGACCGCGCAGTCACTTCGTCGCGTAGTGAGGATGGAGCACTTTCACCAGAAACGGTGGAGGCGGTTGTCCCGTCGCCAGCGCATCGAGCGCTAAGACCCGATCGTCCGGAAGTCGAACCCGCACGACGGGCAATCCAACAGCCCGCGCTTGACCCGGTTTCCGCATCGCGGACAGGAGCGCCCCACGGCTGCGCGAGCCAATCTCGCGATGCCAAACACCACCCCTGCGACGAGCGCGATGGCCAGGACCAGGAGAACGATCGACAGCACTTCGCTGCTGTTGCCAGCATCCAAGTAAGCAAGCAGATGCGGTGCACCCAAGACGTTCATTGAGTCCTTTCCGGGGTTGTCGCTCGAAAATCAGCCCCGCAATGCGGACAGCTCGTTTCGCCCTTCGCTACCCGTTTCGCGCACACTGGGCAGTCGCGCATCCGGTTGTCTACAAATCGACGGCCGAGAAATGCCAGGATTATCACCGCCAAAATCGGGGCCTCACTGTCAGAAAAGATGGCCATCACGTCGCCGGTGGCCAGGTCGTGACTGGTTCCATCACTTGTTGAAGTCCACCGTCTGCCGTGCGAAGGGTGACGAGTGACCCATGTTCATAGGGCTCTGATCCACCCGGTCGTTTCCCACCGCGGCGGGGACCACTCCGCAGATGAGGATGATGTGCATGGCAACGATGCCAAGAATCGCGAGGGCCCTGTAGCCATCGAACACGGGGACCACGGGCAGGCCTGCGGCGGCCCGACCTAATTTGCCAGGGTCGTGGGTGGCTCCGACGTCCATTCCAAAGATCATGCCCGGTCGCGCGGCGACGGGCCCAGCGAATCAGTCTCTTGAGAACGGCCGATTCGTGGACGGCGAGGTTGCCCTGCGTCACCCAGTGATGAGCGATCCCGTCGTGCACAGCGTTGACCGGCCGTCACTTTCGAGCCGCATTCGCCACAACCGCGAAGAACGATCGGGCGGAATCTTCATGGTCACGGCTCCCCCAGGGCTCAGGGTGCCCATCGCGATCGGGTACTTGTTGGCAAACCGCTCGAGTGAAATCAGAACGGGACTGGTAGCTCGGCTCATCGTCAATCTTCCTGGACCAACCTGCACACTGGTTGCACCCGAGCGAGATCTTGGAATCACCCTGCATGTCTGTTGGGAACCGTAACTCACCGACGAAGATGGAATTGCAACGAGGCGCAACCGCAATGCAGGCGCGAGAGTCAGATCGGCAGCGCCCCGAATCTCATCTGCGCTTGAGGCCAGCTCCTCTTCGGTCATGGCAGGTGAACCAAAGGCATCGATTGCCGAAAAGTAGGACGCCGCATCGATCACCTGAAGCAGCAATGAAAATGCAAAGTCATCCCGGACAGTTCCCCTGGCGATTTCGACCGCCGCCAACTGTGCGCGGCCCGCATCGCTTTGCGGCTTGAAGACCGTATACCCATCGTGCAGAAGGCCGATGTTGCTGACCAACGCGACGACAGTTGCAACTCCGGTCACCACAATCCATCTGAAGTTGATCCGTGCGCCTCTCAAGAGTTCGCCGCAGATGAGCAAGATGAAGATCGCGCCGGGGTACTGGTAGCGACCGTTTGTCGGAGGGCGAAAAAGCGGATCCCCATTCAATGCGGCCAGGCCCCAGAACCCGGCACCGACGGCCACCGTCAAAAGAAGCCCGCGGGGAACCCTTTTCAACTTCACCAGTCGGACGCACGCGAGAATCGCGAGTGCGACAAGCAGGAAATGTCCCCACCTGAGGCTTATTCCGGATGGGTGCGACGCATCGTCTCCCTGGCTGGCAAGACCAGCCAATGAGGCAAGAACCTGCGAGACAGCGTCGATCACATACTTTGGGGCGTCGCCGATGTTGCTGAATCCGGACCCTGTTGCCCCGTGGTGTCCCCATCCGATGTACCAAAGCACGAACAGCGCGACTGGGACGAATGGGATGAACGCCCGTTTTAGTCGCGGACGCCGTCCCAGCAGCCAATCGACACCTGCGCCAGCGGCAAACGCGAGACCGAGCGACGAAAACGCCAGTGAAACGAGGAGCAGCAGGCAGGCGATCCGATCGCCCTTCCGATCGCCGCGCTGGAGCATCAGCAACATCCCTATGCCGGCTGATGTAGCGCCGAAGGAACCGATCTGAAACGCCCAAAGAAGGTCGATCCATGCCGGGCCAAGGAAGAGGACGAGGCACGTCGCAAACAGTGCCAGCCATTCGCCTATGCACGACCGCAGATAGATGAATAGCAGCACCGAACTGAGCAAGAACAGGGAGGTGGAGGCGATCTGAAATGGAAGTGCGGACCCCATTCCAAAGATGGAAAGAAGCAGCTTGTAGACCGCGACCGGGATGATCGAGATGTGCTCGTTGTGGGGCTCGAGAAACGTGCCGACGCTGAAACCCCGGCGATAGATGAGGAAATCCCAGTCGTCTCCGACGAACGACAGATGGGATTGGAGCGCTAGAAGCAGGACCCCGGAACTGATGCCCGCGATCGCAAAGAGGGCCACGGGAAGGCTCGGCTTCCATCTCGAGGGGGACCCAGCGGATGCAGATGCAGGCCGCGTCAATCGGATTGAGTGTCGGCTTCCGCACGCTCGCGGTGGGACGAGTCGCGACCGATCCACCCGGCCCGCCAGGTTCCCCGTGGCCGTGAGGACGCCGTCCCGGACCGGCGGTAGTCGCCCCTGCTCAGGTGGTGCTCGAGAAAGACATAGAGGACGATGAAGAGGTAGCGGCTGCCCATCTCATTCAACGACAGCTTCGAGACTCCGGCCTTGCGGTTGGTCCAGGAGATCGGGACGATGCCGTAGCTGTAGCCGCGAACCACCGCCTTCAGAGGCAGCTCGACGGTGAGATTGAAGTGGTGAGAGAGCAACGGCTGGATGTTGTCGATCACTTCGCGCCGGTAGGCCTTGAAGGCATTCGTGGTGTCGTTGTATCCGTGCCGGAAGAGGATGCGGATGCCCGAGTTGACGATGCGATTCATCAACATCTTCAACCGCGGGTAGTCGGAGACGGCCGAGCCGTGCACGAAGCGCGAGCCAAATGCGCACTCATAGCCCTCTTCGAGCAGGCGCTGGTAGGAGACGAGATCCTCCGGGCTGTCGGAGCCGTCCGCCATAATGATCGCCACCGCGTCGCCCTCGTAGGCTTCGAGCCCGCTGCGTACAGCGAAGCCGAAGCCCGGCGGGTGGTGGGAGCGGATGCAGCGGACCTGCGAATGCGCGGCCGAGATTCCCGCGACAACCTCGCCCGTTGCGTCGGTGCTCGCGTCGTCGATCACGATCACCTCATGGTCGATCTTCTCGCTGGAAAGGGCCGAGACGATGCCCTCGACGGTCCCTCCGACAGAATCCTCCTCGTTGTGGGCAGGGATGACCACCGAGAGTTTCATGCCGCCGCCGACTCCCAGCGCTCGGCGTTGGCTTCATAGATCTCGGCCAGGATCGTCTCGAGGTCTCGCCGGGGTCTCCAGCCGCCGTATTCGGAGCCGAACTCGTCGAGGTCACTTATCCACCACCGGTGATCGCCGACGCGGGCCTCATCGCTGAGCGTCGATCGAAGCTCTCGGCCGGCCACCCGCTCACAGAGCTCGATTGCCTCGATCATCGAGCAGGCGTTTCCACGCCCGCCGCCGATGTTGAAGACCGCAGCCGGCCTCGGGTTCTCGTGAAAGAGCAGGAACGCGTCGACAAGATCGGCGCTGTGGAGGTTGTCGCGCACCTGCTTGCCCTCATATCCAAAGATCGTGTAGGGATCCCCGGTCACGGTGCACTTCATCAGATAGGCGAGGAAGCCATGAAGCTGTGCGCCCGCGTGGTTGGGCCCCGTCAGGCAGCCGGCCCGGAAGCAGACGGTCGGCATCTCGAAATAGCGCCCGTACTCCTGGACCAGCAGATCAGCGGCGGCCTTCGAGGCGCCGAAGAGCGAGTGCAGGGTGGAGTCGATTGACATCGATGTATCGATACCGCCGAAGTAGGGATGGTCCTCCGGCAATTCAAGCCGGCTGCCGATGTCAAGCAGCGGGAGCCGGTTCGGAGTGTCGCCGTAGACCTTGTTGGTTGAGGTGAAGATGAAAGTCGCCCCGGGACAGTGATTGCGTGTTGCCTCCAGCAGATTGAGGGTGCCATTGGCGTTGATGGCGAAGTCGGCCTGGGGGTCGCTCGCCGCCCAATCATGGGAGGGCTGGGCGGCGGTATGGACAACCAGTTCAATTTCACCACCTTTGTCGGTAAAGACCCGATCGATCCCGGATGCGTCGCGGATATCGAGGTCAACGGTGTGGAACGCCTCAAGCTCCCGGCTGAGGCGGTCGGTGAAATGCGAGGTGGACGCCTCCGGGCCGAAGAGGACCGCCCGCGTGTCGTTCTCGATCCCGATCACGTCGTAGCCTGCTTCAACCAGGCGAGTCGCCGATTCCGATCCGATCAACCCTCCGGATCCTGTGACTATTGCCTTGGGCATGTTCTCACCGTACTCACCTTGCTGGATTCAACCCTGGAAGCCCAGCGCGACACGAAGCGCGTCCTCATGCTCGGTGGACCAGGCGAGGAGGCCGGTGAGCACGTCGCGAGGTGCGCGGCGAGGTCGCCAGGAGGTCAGAGTATGGAGGTGCGAGCAGTCGCTCAGGTAGACCGGCACATCGCCCGGCCGGGTTTGCGGGTCGGACCCGATCGGGACCTCATTCCCGGTCAATTCGCGACAGATCTCAGTCGTCTCAAGCAGGGAGAGGCTGCACTCCCGGCCTCCGCCGACGTTTGCAGTCACGCCGCTCCAGCGCTCTGGCTCGGAGAGCTGCTCCTCGATCAGATCGACCAGATCGTCGACGTGGAGCAGGTCTCGTACCTGCTTTCCGGAGCCGCCGAAGCCGATGTAGCTGAGTGGGCGGCCGAAGTGGTGGCTGAGAAGCCACCACGAGAAGACCCCCTGGTCGACTTTGCCCATCTGCCAGGGGCCCGCAATGACTCCGCAGCGGTTGACCACGGCTCGCGTATCGAATGAATCCGCGTACTCCTCGATCAGCAGCTCGGCCGACAGCTTTGTCGCTCCGTAAAGGGTGCGCGCACCGGAGAGTGGGAATGACTCTGAGATGCCGGCGGCGCTGGCGCCCGCCAGCTCCTGTTCGTCGGCGATCTCGAAGCGGCTGGGTGACTCCTTGAGCTTCAGCGAGAGCTGTGGCGCGATCGGATACACACGGCTCGTGGACAGGAAGATCATGAAAGCGTCGTCCTGCTTCGCCTTCTCGAGACAGTTGAAAGCGCCCATCAGGTTGGTCTGGACCGAGTAGGTCGCATCAGCAAATCCAGCTAGTACCGAGGGCTCAGCCGAGCACTCGATCAGGGCATCGAACTGTCCGGTGACCTCGAGCTCGGCCGGCTCGCGAACGTCCCCCTTGATGAAGTCGACGCCAGCCTCACGGAGTCGCGGCAGGTTCAGCTCCGAACCGGCGCGCATCAGGTTGTCGAGTGCAACGATCTCCCAATCAGGATGCCGACCTGCAAGCGAAACGGCGAGATTGCCACCGACGAATCCTGCCCCACCGGTGATCAGCAGACGCATGCTGTCAGCTGCGACCGATCACCAGGAACTGCTTGCCAAGCAGCTTCCAGGCGAGAGGCATGCGCAGGTAGAGACGGGTGAGGGTCTGCGACGGCGGCAAGATCCCGCGAAATGAGTAAGGGAGGTAGCGCGGGATGATTCGCTCAATCTCGAACCCGGCTGCAAAAAGGTGCTCTGCGATCGCGATGTGGGTGAGCGCGACGTAGTGGTCGGCACAATCCCAGTACTCCTTTGCGCAGTAGCGATAGTTGGGACCCATGATCGCGATGACGCCCCCTGGCCTCATCGACTCGCGCATCCGCTCCAGAAACTCAGAGATACCCTCCTGGCTAGGTAGGTGCTCGAGGAAGTTCGAGACGAAGACTCCGTCGAAGTGATCGGAGGGCAGCTCCGCGTCCATGATCTTCGAGGTGACGATCGTCACGTCTGATTCGTGATCGGCCTCCGGATAGGCGACCTCGTCGACGGCCCAACGTTCCCTGGCCGAAATCGAGTTGATGAACTCGCCTCGCCCTGCAGCTGGATCGAGTACGACCTGTGGCCGTCCCATCAACTCGTGAACGTGCGGTGCGATCGCTTGCCAGACGGACGCCCGGGCGTCTTGGTCGATGTCTCGGAAGCGGTATGTGTAGAGACGCTCGTAGTTCATAAATGACGGCTGAGGGCGGAGACGGTAACAGGGACCGCACACGGCGGGAAGAAGAGTCTCCTGCGGATAGTGAGATGGACCAGCCGATGAGAGCGGCCTTGTCCAACCCATTTGCGGGGCCGCACTGAACGGCTGTGCGACTTCAGCAACGAGCGATGAGCGCCTTTGCGTGCCGAGATTGATTCTCGCGTTCGGAAAGTGAGCCGGGAGATCCGCAGTCGAGGTAAAGAGCTGGGAGACCACGGGACGCGCCCGCTCCGTTCACAGTTGACCTTATATGGTTCGCGCGATGTGGAAGCGCGCAATGGTCGCGATCGGAGAGTTGCGATCGCGCCTCGATGAAACGCTATTCTTATCCTCCCGCGACGATCATCCCACGATCGGCGCGCCCAAGCGCATTCTGCTCCTATTCGGCTTTCTGGCCCTCGCGATCTTCCTCCAGCTCCTACGCGGTGGTCCTTTGACCTTGCTCGACTCCCTTTGGGCCGAGGACGGTTCGATCTTCCTCCAGGGAGCACTCTCAGACAGGTTCATACACAATGTCTTCTCGACGTATGCGAGCTATCTGGTTGTCGTGCCGCGCCTGATCGGCGAGGTCGGAGCTCTTGTTCCACTGCGCGAAGCCTCCGCTGCGATCGCGATCGCCTCTGCTGCCACCGTCGCACTCAGCGGTCTGGCGGCCTGGTATGCGAGTGCCGCCCTCATCCGAAACCCCTATTTGCGCGGTACCC
>JBBQZL010000070.1:0-11983 GCA_038207745.1 Solirubrobacterales bacterium | reverse complement strand
ATGGTCAGGCGGCCTTGAGGTGTCAGCGAGGCGTTAGCGTGCACTTCCATCCGGGTGTCTCCTTGCTGCTGGTTGCTAGATACCTCCAGCATGCAGGGCCACCCGGATTTAGGGAACAACGTGCTTAGGATCTACAGCTAGGCCGAGGCCTCGGACCGGGATTTCGACCACATTCCGTTTTAGCTGACCCGCTGCGGCTCCGATAGCCTGGATGTGAATGCGTTTCCGGAACGGCATCGTTCGAGCTTCGACGACAGGGGACAAGATAGGCAGATTCGGCACTCCGCGGCGCGGCCAGAAGACGGCCGCCGCGCTGACGATGATCGCGCTCTCGGCTGCGGCGCTGATGGCCTTCGCCGGACCGGCCGTGGCCGGCCCCTCCCCCAAGCGCGCGGTCGTCACCGTGCGGACGGTCAAGGTCGGCGTGCCTCGGAACCCCTCGGTGGCCGTAGTCCCGTTCACCGACGCCGTCTACCAATCCTGTTCGGACGCCCCGCAACCCGAAACCGGTTGCCAGCCGGTCGGTGGAGTCAAGTACCGCTATGGCATCGGTCAGCTCGAGATCACCGTCGGGCAGTGGGTGGCATTTCTGAACACGGCCGATCCGACCGGCGCTGATCGTCACGATCTCTACGACCCGACCGAGAGCTCGTCCGCGTGGCCAAAGTACGGCCAGATCAACAAGGCGGCCCGGGCCCGCAAGGGGCACCACTACTCCGTGTCATTCCCGGAGTGGGCCGACAAGCCGTATGGCTTCGCAACCTTCCCGCGGGCGGCGCGGTTCGTCAACTCGCTCTTCAACGGGCGTCTGCTTGCCAAGAGAGCCGGCATCACTGGTGGCTTCAATGTCACCAAGTACAAGGTGCGCCTCTCCAGGGAGACCGGACGCGGGATGTACAACCTCCGCCGCAACAGGCGCACCGGAGCGACCCGGGCCCGCAAGCGGGGCTTTGTCGTTCCCAGCCAGAACGAATGGATAAAGGCGGCCTACTTCGACCCCACCGGCGGCGGCACCTACTCCTACTGGAAGTACCCCACCAACGCGGGGGTCTTCGGCGACAATACCGCGACCGCCCCAAGCCCGACGACGCTTGACCCGGCGACCGGCGATGTCACAAATGCCGCGACGCAACCACTCGCGACCTACCACGCCACAGGCGTGGCGGCACCGACCTGGTGCCCGGCGGGGGTCCAGCCCCAGACCGACTGCTCAAGCGTCAATCCATTCGGCATCGATCCCACGACCTACGCCGAGTTCTACCAGGGCAGCCTCGGCACCGTGGGTCAGGCGAAGACCGCCTCGCCCTGGGGCACCCTGGACCAGGGTGGCAACGCCGTGGAGTGGACCGACACGATCACTCCGGCCCCGTCGGGGAAGAGCGGCGGACGGGTCTGGCGACGGCTGCACGGTGGCGTCCCCAACGCCCCCGCCTACCAGCTCTGGCTCTCGGCGATCGGCCTCCAGCCCCAGGAAAACCTGTTCTTCAAGCTCACCTATCCATGGCTTGGCTTCCGGATCGGCGTGGTCGGGAATCTTGCGGTGGGCAAGCGCTGAACAGGCGAACAAGAATCAGACCGACGGCCCAGGACGACGATTCGCCGGCTCGGCCAGGCAGCGGCCCGGGCTCAGGCCGGGGCGCCGGCGGTGTTCGCAAGCTCCCGAAGTTCGTCCAGCGCCTGCTGGATCCCCTGCTCCAGCACCTCGAGGTCGGGGACCGTGCCGCGGTCTGCGTTGACGCCGAAAACAACCTCCCCATCGTAGCTTACGACGGCCATTCCCACCGCGTGACCGGCGAAGATCGGCACCAGCGGGATCACGCGCCGCACCGGCGCGCCCAGCGCGTAGAGGGTGACGCCCGGGCCGGGAACGTTGGTGATCGTCAGGTTGAAGAGCCGGGGGGTGAAGGAGAGCCGGGCGACGGCGGCGTGCAGGACCGGCGGGGCCGCACCCGCCAACTCGAGGAGAGCCTCCGTGCCTGCCGTCTGACTTCCGCCCTTCAGCGCCTTGGCCGCCGCCACGGTCTTGCGATAGCGCTCCAGGAGGTCAGGTTCGGCCACCGGCAGCTCGACGAACAGGGAGCTGACCCGATTTCCGAGCGCAAGGGTCTCGCTGGTCGCGCGCATGCTGACCGGGACCATCGCACGCACCCCACGCTCTGGCAGACCCTCCCCCCTGCTCTCGAATAGATGCCGAAGACCACTGGCGGCGACGGCCAGCGCCACATCGTTGACGGTGCCACCGAGCGCCTGCTTGACCGCCTTGAGGTCGGCGAGCGGGACACTCACCGCGGCCATCCGGCGGGTCCCGCCGATCTCCACGTTGATGCTCGTCCCGGGCGCACCGATCAGCTCGTCGCGGACCACCAGCTCCGCGAGGGCGCGGGACCGGCTCAGCATTCCCCCGAGCTTGCGGGGATGAAGGGCGACGTCGAAGACAGCTCCGGCCCCCTGCGTGAACGCTGAGATTGGCCAGCGGACCGCGCTTTCGTTGTCATGCGGCGGTGGAAACCCCTCGAAGAGGCCCTTCGACCCGGGCTCGGGCTCCGGCTCGGCGTCGAGTATCACGCTGGTGACGAAGGAGCCGCTGACCCCATCGACAAGGCTGTGATGCATCTTCGCGGCGATCACCCAGGAGCCGTCCGCGAAGCCATCGACAAGCGTCATCTCCCAGAGTGGGTGGGCCCGGTCCAGCCTGTGCGAGTAGAAGTCCCCGAGCCAGACGAGCAGCTCTGCCTGCCCACCGGGCGACGGTACGGTCGCGTGACGCACATGGGTTGCGATGTCGAAGTTGTCGTCGGAGACCCAGGTGGGCCAGGAGAACCTGCCGATGCGAGGAGACGAGAGCCGGCGGCGGAATCGCGGAAGAAGCGAGAGGCGATCGTCGAGCAGATCGCGAACCTCCTCGACGGACGGGGTCCCCCCCTTCGGAAGCGGCTCGAAGACCATCGCCCAGCCAACATGCATGTGGGAACACTCGTCGCCCTCCTCGATCTCGAGGAATGCCGCGTCGAGCGGGGTCAGGTGATCGGCCAAGAGACTCCTCTTCCGGGGAAACCTTCCTTCGCCCGCAAGCCTACAGCGGTACGAGGTGGCGGAGGGAGTGCAAATCCAACTGCCAGAATGGCGAGATGTTCGGATCGCAGGTCTTTCGGGCCAAGAGGCGAGACCGGTGCCGGTGATCGCCGCGAAGTCGACACCTCCCCGCGAGCTGTCCAGGGCGGCACTGGCCTGGCGAGCCGCGCATGCAACTGTCGCCGCTGGGTTTCTGGCCGCAATCGCCTACGTGTGGTGGTGCGCCCTGATGCGCCGGCGGGGACCTCTCCTGCGCCCGGCCGTGGCGGCGCTTGTCGGCGAGGGCTTGCTGGTCGCCGCCAACCACGGAGACTGCCCGCTTGGTCCACTTCAGGAGCGCCTGGGCGATCCGGTCCCGCTGTTCGAGCTGGCGCTCCCACCGCGTGCGGCCAAATGGGCCGTCCCCACGCTGGGCGCCGTCACAGCCGGCGGGCTGGCACTGCTTGCCGGACGTACGCGCGGGTAATCGAGTCGCGGCGATCTATAGTTGTGGCCAATGCTCAAATCGATCGGCCGGGGAAGTGAAAGGGCTCCCTCGCTTGCGACAGTGCTCGTCGCCTGGGGGTGCGCACTGCTGGTCTGCGCCGCATCCGCGTCTGCCGCCCCAGGGGACGACGCGACGATCGTCGCTTCACCTTTCGATGCCCTGACGTCCGGGGCGCTGACGGTGACCAGCAAGCAGGTGAGCTGCCCCGCCGGCCAGCGAATTGTTGGCGGCGGCTCCGGCACCGGGGGCGCTGTCGATCCCTCCTATCTCTCACTTCGCGAGTCGAGCCCGTTCGACGAATCTGGAACGGCGGGCGGCACCAATGACGGAGAGGTCGCAACGATCTGGTCGGCGTCGGTCGGCAACATAAGTCCAACTCCGGGGGACTCCTACCCGGAGCGCGTATTCGCCAACTGCTCGGCGAACTCCGATGCGGTGATCGAGGCCACTACAGGGACATTGGCCGGCTCCGGGACAGTGGGGACGGTCACAACCATGTGCCCGACGGGGTCGCGGGCGGTGGGCGGCGGGTTCTCGGGCTTCGGAGGCGATGCGGACTTGCTCCTGCGGGCGAGCAACCCCGTCGACGAGACCGGCCTCACCGATCAGACCTTCAGCAACGAAGTTGCTCGAGGTTGGTCGGTGGTCGCGACCAATTCCGTTGGTGGGTCGAGATCCTTTGACGTCTTCGCGCTCTGCTCGAAGAACTCCGACGCGACCCTGGTGGTCGACTCCTTCCTTGCAACGGGAACCGGAGAGGCAACGTCGGTAAAGAACTGCCCAGCCGGCAAGCGCGTCCTCGGTGGCGGCACCGGGACGCCAGAGGCTGCTGGCCTGTCCACCTATCTGACCGGCAGCGCACCGGTCGCCGCCAGCGGCACGGCAGCGGGAACAAGTACGGGAGACGTAGCCCGCGGCTGGTTCGCCTCCGTCTTCAACTCGGGAAGTGGGTCCGCGCGCTATCTGAACTTCGTGCTCTGCGCGAGCGACCCCGGCACCGGCCCGCCACCGGACACGACCCCACCCAACACCAAGATCACAAACCACCCGAAGAAGCGCACGAAGAAGCGAAGGGCAACGTTCAGCTTCTCCTCGACCGAATCCGGCGGCAGCTTCGAGTGCAAGCTGGACAAGGGTGCCTTCGCTCCCTGCACCTCACCCTTCAAGAAGAAGGTCAAGGCGGGACGCAAGCATCACTTCACCGTCATCGCCATCGATGCCGCGGGCAACCGGGACCTGACGCCGGCGACCTACGCCTGGAAGGTCAGGAAGTAGGCGGGGCGAAAGCGCCAAGCCTATTTACGCGGCGGGAGGCATCATCATGGTCTCCGTGCATGACCTGCCCGTTCATGAAGCAGTCCTGCTGCTGGAAACCGACCGTTTGCGCGGTCTCAGTCAGGCCGAGGCCGCGGAGCGCCTGGATCGGCTAGGTCCCAATTCGCTGCCGCAGGCACCGCGGAAGGGGCCGATGCTGCGTTTTGTGCTGCAGTTCAACCATCCGCTGATCTACATCCTGCTCGTCGCGGCGACTGTCACGCTGCTGATCGGCAAGCCGGTGGACGCGAGCGTGATTGCCGGCGTGGTGCTCCTCAACGCGATGATCGGGTTCATCCAGGAGGGGCGCGCGGAGCGGGCCCTGGAGGCGCTGATCGCCATGGTCTCGCCCGAGTCCACCGTGATCCGCGACGGCAAGCGGCGGCGCATATCTTCTGCGGCCGTCGTCCCCGGGGATCTGCTCGTGCTGGCCGCGGGGGACGCGGTCGCGGCCGATATCCGGTTGGTTGAGGTCCGGGAGCTGAAGATCGACGAGTCCTCACTGACCGGGGAGTCGCTACCTGCGACGAAGGTCGAGACCGAGCTGCCGTCGGACACGACCGTCGCCGATCGTTCCAACATGGCATTTGCCTCCACACTGGTCAGCCGCGGCGACGGCCTGGGGGTGGTCGTCGCCACGGGTTCGGAGACGGAGCTCGGCTTGATTCACCGGCTGGTCGGCGGGGCTGCTGAAATCGCCACTCCGCTGACAAAGAAGATCGCGCACTTCAGCAAGCTGTTGACCTGGGCGATTCTGGCACTGGCGGCTGTGACCTACGCGATCGGGCTTGCCCGCGGGGAGCACCCGGCCGACCTTCTCGTTGCCGTGGTCGCGCTGGCGGTCGGCGCCATCCCGGAGGGCCTGCCTGCTGCGGTCACCATCACGCTCGCAATCGGCGTGAGCCGCATGGCTCGGCGCAACGCCGTAGTCCGGCGCCTTCCTGCGGTCGAGACACTTGGAAGTACCACCGTGATCTGCACCGACAAGACCGGGACGCTCACCGAGAACCAGATGACGGTACAGGCGATCGTCGCGGGCGGGTACCGCTTCGCCGTTGGCGGCACCGGCTACAGCCCGTCCGGCCAGATCACGCCCGAGGACGGGTCGGACGGGCGCGAAACTGCTCTTCACATGTGCCTTGTCGCGGGGGCTCTCTGCAACGACGCGCGCCTGGTCGAGCACGAGAAAGGCTGGGAGATCGTCGGCGACCCGACGGAAGCGGCGCTGCTGGTCGCCGCGCGCAAGTGCGGTATCGATCCGGAGCGAACGGCCGAGGAGTTCCCGCGGCTCGACGCAATCCCCTTCGAATCCGAGCGGCAATTCATGGCGACGCTCCACGAGGGCGACCGGCAGTCGATTGGAACGATCTACGTGAAGGGTGCGGTGGAGCGAGTACTCGCGATGTGCTCAGATGAGCTTGACCCCGCAGGGCGGGCTGCGGCACTCGACCACGGGCGGATCCTCGCAGAGGCCGAGGCACTGGGCGCGATCGGCTTGCGGGTCCTGGCCTTCGCGCAGGCCGCGCCGGTCGCGGTCGATGGCGGGCTCGAGGCCGAGCGATTCGCCGGCCGTATGAGCTTCATGGGGCTGCAGGGGATGATGGACCCGCCGCGCCCTGAGGCGATCGAAGCGGTCGCGAACTGTCAGGCCGCAGGGATCTCGCTGAAGATGATCACAGGCGACCACATTGCCACGGCCCGTGCAATCGCCCATCGGATTGGACTGGACGCCGGAGGCTCGCAGGACGCGCCGCCAGATGCGATGACAGGGTCTGAGATCGCAGCGTGCTCTGCCGCACAGTTGGAGGACGAGGTGCTGCGGGTCGCGGTGTTCGCCCGCGTCTCCCCGGAGCAGAAGCTGCGCCTCGTTGAGGCATTTCAGCGGCGCGGCGAGATCGTCGCGATGACCGGTGACGGGGTCAACGACGCACCGGCGCTCAAGCAGGCCGACATCGGGATCGCGATGGGCCGCGGCGGCACCGAAGTGGCCCGCGAGTCGGCCGACATCGTCCTGACCGACGACAACTTCGCCTCGATAGAGGCAGCGGTCGAGGAGGGGCGACGCACCTTCGACAACCTGACGAAATTCATCGTCTGGACCCTGCCGACGAACTTAAGTGAGGGCCTGCTCATCCTCACGGCTATCGCGGCTGGGATCACGCTGCCGATCCTGCCCGTGCAGGTCCTGTGGATCAACATGACCACCGCGGTTGCCCTTGGGCTGATGCTCGCGTTCGAGCGCATGGAGCCCGGGATCATGGGCCGCCCGCCGCGCGACCCCGCGCGGCCACTCCTGACCGGCGAGCTGATGGGGAGGATCGTGCTGGTTTCGGCGCTGCTGCTCGGCGGCTCGTTCGGGCTGTTCGAATGGGCGCAGGGTCGCGGAATGCCGATCGCCGAGGCGCGCACCGTTGCGGTAAACGTCTTCGTGGTGGGCGAGATCTTCTACCTGCTCAATTGCCGCTCACTCGAGCGCTCGATGTTCCGCATCGGGGCCTTCACCAACCCGTGGGTGAGCGCAGGCATAGTGACGACGATCGTCCTGCAGGCGCTCTTCACCTACGCGCCGCAGATGCACACGCTGTTCCACAGCGCGCCGATCGACGCCGGCGCCTGGGCCCGCATCGTCTCTGTCGGACTCCTGGTCTGGGCGGTTGTGGGAACTGAGAAGTGGCTGCGTCGAGCCCGGAGCGATCGCTCTGCGGCGCGGGCGCGCGGCTGAGTCCGGACCCGACCGAACCAGTCGAGGCGCCCCGATGAGGTTCTGGCCGACGGGGGAAGGCAATGTTCTGGGCTGTATTCGGCGGGCGACAGTCAGCCCGCCCGTTGCAGCACGTCCAGATGCGGCCACTGCGAAGCCGGCCCCTCGGGACGCCGGACCATCTCTGGCCTGCGCGCCGGCGGCAGCCCGGCCAGCAATTCGCGATTCTCCGGCCGGCTGAGCTGGGCGGCAACGGTGCGGCGGGCAACCTCGATCACCTGGTTTCGGTTTCGCGTGCTCATCAGGTTCAGGCTCATCGTCTGGAGGTCCTCCTTGAGGGGCTGGATCAGGATCACCTCCGTACCCGCGGCGCGCAGCTTTTTCGCCTCATTGCCGAGTCGCCGCCCAGAGGGGCGGTGAAGCAGCAGCCGCACCGCGGCACCTGGATCCAGCGCGCGGATCGGATGAAGCGACGAGGTCGGGTTGAGGCAGATCACCAGGTCAAGACCTTCGCCACGCAGCACATCGGCGTTCGACGCTGAGTAGACCCCGCCGTCGACGTACGATCGGCCTCCGATCCCGACCGGCCGGTAGTAGCCCGGCACCGCGCACGATGCGGCGACCGCGTCGGCCAACTCTGCCTCTGGCGCACTCGGCGACCCGAAGGCGACGCGACGCCCGGTCCCGTAGTCGCAGGCTACGATCCGGAGGCCGGGATGAGGGCTCCAGCCCGAGGGAACGACGCGCCGGATCTGCCGCTTGAGCGGCTCGGTCGATACGGGTCCGCGCGGCAGCCAGGCGCTGAGCACGGCCGCCGGAGTGTGGCGGTCCGGCCGCGCAAGGGTTCGCCGAAGCAGCTGCCAGGACCCGGGCCCGATCCCCGGCATCCCCCGGTGCAGGTGGAATGCGGCGCCACCGGAACGGTCGGCCTCCGCTGAAGGCCGGCCCCCCGCATCGATCACCTTCTCGAAGCTCTCCCCGCGGGAGTGGGCCACCATGAACCATGGTGGAACGCCAGACGCGCAGAGGGCCCCGATCATCGAGCCGGCCGAAGTGCCGACGACGAATTCGGCCTCGGCAGGGTCCCAGCCCGTCTCTGCGGCGATCGCGTCCAGTCCGCCAACCAGCCAGGCGCCCCCTTGGACGCCGCCGGCTCCCAGCACCAACCCGATCCTCATCGCTCTCCTTGGCCGGGGAGTCGCATTCCGGGGTCGACGCGGGTGGCCATTGCGGAAGAGACTAGATGACCGCAGACAATGCTTCCGCCAGTGAGGCCTCGACACTCACCGCACCCCGGCCACCATGCCTTCAATGCCGAAGGAATTGCGTCGGCCAGCCCCGAGGCTGAGATTCACGGTCACGCTCGCGGCCGCCGATAACATGGAAACCTGAAGCACCCACGAAAGGCCCACTTGCAGTGGATCCGATCCAAGTTCATCCCCGTCCTGGCGATCACCTTCAGCCTGGCCGCGATCGTTGTGATCACCCTCCTGCAGCAGCAGAACGCTGCAGACCGAGACGCAGAGTTGAGTCTCGCGAACGTGAAGACGGCACTCACACGGCTCCAGACCGCGCCGTTTCAAGCCGAGTCCGCGAGCGGGGGCAACCCGAAGCGTGCGCGCGAGACGATCACGGCGGGCAAACAGCGCGTGAACAGAGCGCTCGCCGATCTGCGGCAGGAGTCTCCGCCGGCGCAACTCGCGCAGATCGCCGTGCCGCTACGCGCCAACTTCGAAGCCCTCGGCAAGATCTACCACCTGGAAGTCACCGTGGGATACGGTCGCCGGGCCGACGAAGAGGGGATACTCGCCGCACGGCACTTGGAGAGGGGCACTGCGCTGCTTGACGCCGCTGGTGACGAGTTCCACCAGCGCGCAGTGCGCTCACACCATCAGGCGATCGTCGGCTCAGCGGCAATGATCACGCTGCTGCTGACCGCTTTCGGCTTCTTCTCCACGCGCTCCAACCGGCTCAAACGTGAGAACGAGCATCTTCTTGCCGCAAGTCGCATGGATGCCCTCACCGACGCATTGACGGGCCTCAGCAACCGGCGTGCGCTTCTCGGCGACCTTCCAGACGTGTATCCCGCAGGCGAACGCCGAGCGCGAACTCCTCCTGGCCATGTTCGACCTCGACGGCTTCAAGGAATACAACGACAGCTTCGGCCACCAAGCCGGCGATGAAGTCCTCCGCCGTCTCGGCGGGCACTTCGCTGACGCGGCAGACGGACACGGCACCCCATATCGCCTCGGCGGCGATGAGTTCTGCCTGCTCGTCCCGGCGGGTAACGGTGCTGGGGAAGCCACCGCGCGGCGAGCTGCCGAAGCGCTCTCGGATTCGAGTCACGACTTCGAGATCGGCTGCTCCTACGGCACGGCGCTGATACCGACGGAGGCCGCCGGCCCCACGGATGCCCTGCGGCTCAGCGACCAGCGTATGTACGCCAACAAGGTCGCCCGCGCGGCGGCCGGTCGCCATTCCCCCGACGTGACGCTCTAGTTGCCCGGCGATCTGAGCCAAGGTCGCCTCGGTCGTATCCGCGACGTGGCTCTGTCCGAGCCGCCATGCCTCGCACGACCCGTAGCGGGTGACTCCCACCGCGCGCCGCCACTCACCGATGAGTTCAAACGGTTCGGTTTGCGAGTGGCCCATCTCTAGTTCGCCCCTTGCAGCGCTGCAAAGTGATAACCGCAGGGCATCTACTCGGAGAACTTGTTGAAGGCCGAGCCCACGGCGTCCCGGGTTGCCCAGTCGAGCTGGTTCGCTGCGATGTAGAGGCTGAACGCGACCAGGATCGTGGCGTTCCCAAGTGGATTGGAAACGTCCTTCGAGGGTCCCTCGAGATCGACACGTTTGCGGCCACCCGGAAGGTCTGTCACGACGTGGTTCAAGCCCATCAGGCTCGCGTGCTCAACGGCATTTTGGCGACGATACGCGATCGCGTAGAAACCCCGATACGAGTGCGTGGTGTCCGCACCGCGCAGGCCGGGGAGCTTCCCGGCCAAATAATTGTCAGCGCCCTCGGCGCGCTGAAGGAGATGAGGCATTTGCTTCGGATGCTCGGCGACTTGGGCCTCGAACCGCTGCCTCATCTGATCGCTCAGCATCGGGACGCCCATCATGCGGCAGTCGTCGTCGACATCTAGCCGGGCCTGGGCATCGCTCTTGAGATAGCGCTCTAGGCGATCCGGGCCGGGATCGGCGGCGAATCACGCGAACGTCACGGCATGGTCGTAGAGACTTCGGACGAGGATCAGCGGGTCGGTCGAGCGTCCGAGTGGCTGCAGTTCGAGGATCGACTCAAGCGTTCCGCTCCGGCGGGCAATCAGGGCCGGCCCGACGAGTGGCCAGCCAGCCTGTGGCGGGAGGTCTGGCCCATCTACCGGCAGTTCGCGCCGCACTATCTCGAGGAGTCCACGGACTCGCCCCTCGACCGGCGAATAGTCGGCCTTTCCGATCACACCGGACTCTCGTCCGGATAGCTGTGCTCGCAGCTTGGCGCGCAGATCCCGCACGAAGTGGATCATCGCAGCAACCGGGCTGCCGGCACCGTTTCAGAGAATGGCGATCACTCTTCACGCCACCGACATCCTGGCCCCGTGTTGGAGGCTTCGGGACCAGTGACAATCGATAGCGGCTCGCAATTGGCAGGGCTTCTGCTTCGCGCGACGAGTAGCACCGTCGCCCGCCAGCCTGATTCGTGGACAGCAGAGTAACGAGCGGGACCCCACGCCCTGGCTCCACTTGACGGTCACGGCTTGAGCAGTGCGGCCTCGAGCGCTGCTCGAGCCCATGCCGCCCAGAGCTCATCATCCCAGTCTCCTTCGAGGACGAGCGAGCGGTACGTCTCCGGATGGCCAATCGCGAAAATCACGGCGGCGGCGTGATCAGTGGTCAACCCGGTTCGGAGCGCACCGCGCTCGGCCAGCAGGCGCGCTGCCTCCCTGTAGTTGTGTAACCGCTGCGCGGCGCGTGTGCGCTCCAGCTCGGCAGCATCAGGGTCAACCGCCGCCGCCTCGCGGATGATGCGGAACACCGGTGCCGTGCGGGGTATCGCACCGCGCCAGAACTCGACGAGCTGGGCGATGATGGCGCGCGGATCGGGCTCACGTTCGGTCTGCTCGCGCATGAACACCGGCACCGGCACCGGCGCGCGGTCGCCCGCGGCGGCGAAGTCGAGGACGCGCGAGAGGATCTCGTGTTTTGACCCCACCGAGTTGTAGATCGTCTGCACGGCGACGCCGGCCTCGGACGCGATCCCGGCGATCGAGGTGCCGTGGTAGCCCTTCTGGGCGAACAGCAGCGCCGCCGCCTCCACGATCGCGCGTTGCGTCTCCTCGGCGGCGATCTGCTGTCTCGTCTTGGCGAGGCCCATGTTATTAGGATACGCTTCCAGCCACTAGAATATG
>JBBQZL010000069.1:0-12059 GCA_038207745.1 Solirubrobacterales bacterium | reverse complement strand
CCCCCCAAACACCCCCCCCCCCCTACCTCCTGGCCCGGGGGCCAAAAACCCACCCCGGCGTTTTTTTGGCCGCCCCGGTCCGGATGGATCGCCGGTCTGTCCCACCGGGCTCACCGATCGCGATCACCCACCGCGATTGTTCTTGGCTGCTCTGGCGACAAAGCCTCGGTTGCGGGGGGTTTGTCGCCTCAGAACGGTGGTTTCGAGGGATTTTGGCTGTCTGGGTCGGGCTGCGAAATTCGGTCGGGGGGTTGGGTCGGCATAATCGGCAGATGCTTACCGGGCGCCAGGAATCGATCCTAAAGATGGTTGTGGATGAATATCTCGAGACCGCGAGGCCGGTTGCCTCGCGGACGGTTGCCGAGCTGCCCGGCGTCGAGTGGGGACCCTCGACGGTGCGGGCGGAGTTGGCGGCGCTCGAGACTGCGGGCTACCTGACCCACCCGCACACCTCGGCGGGCCGCCTCCCGACCGATGGTGGATATCGCCTCTATGTCGATCGCCTGCTGGCGTCCGGACTGGTCCCTCCACAGACCGGGGTCGAGCTCGAGCTCTCGAGGCTCAGGCGCGAGGTTGACCAGGCGATGCGCGAGACAACGACCGCCCTTGCGCAGGTCACCGATCTGATGGCGCTGGTCACCGCCCCCCCGCTGGAGTCGGCGACGATTCACCGGATCGAGGTGCTGCGCCTCCAGCCGAGCGTCGTGATGGTCGTGGTGATCACCTCCACGGGTGTCGTCGCCAAGCGGGTCTTCAGCTTCGAGGCAGTAGTCGACTTCGGATTGATCGAGTGGGCTTCGAGCTACCTGAACGAGTCACTTGCCGGGATGGGACTCGGCTCTCGGATGATTGCGGGCTGCCTCGCCGAGCCGGACCTCTCGACAACGGAACGCACCTTTCTCTCCCGGCTTGCCTCTGCGTTCACCGATCTCGAGGGGGACGCCGAAGGGACCCTCTACGTTGAAGGCGCCTCGCGCCTGCTCACCGAGGCCAGGCACGCGGAGCTGCCGCAGGTCGACAAGCTGATGACGGCGCTCGAGGGTCGGGCGAACGTGCTGCGTATGCTCCGTTCCGCGCTTGACGAGCGGTCGGTGTTCCTCTGGATCGGCGGTGAGAACCCGCAGCCGGAGCTCAAGAGCGTCAGCATCGTCGGCGCCAACTATGGACTCGGGCACCGCAACCTCGGCTCGGTTGGCGTGGTCGGTCCTGTGAGAATGGACTACGCCAACGCGATCGCATCGGTGACGCAGGTCGCCCGGGAGTTGTCCCACTACTTCGAAGACGTCTACGAGAATTAGGTTCGAAACTTGCCACGCGACTATTACGAGGTTCTCGGGGTCTCACGGGATGCCTCCGAGACAGAGATCAAGAAGGCCTTCCGGGTTCTTGCACGGGAGTTGCATCCGGATGTCAACAATCACGACCCCGAGGCCGAGGACAAATTCAAGCAGGCAGCCGAGGCCTACGAGGTCCTCTCGGACCAGGAGCGCAGGCAGACCTACGACACCTATGGCCATGAGGGACCCCGCGCCGGCGGGTGGGCCCCGCGTTCTGAGGGCTTTGGCTCTGTCGAGGACCTTTTCAGCGCCTTCTTCGGTGGTGGTGGAGGTGGCGGGTTCGGATTCGGCCAGCAGGGTCCGGCGTCCGGAGGTGACGTCGGCGTCTCGGTCGATATGACCCTGGATGAGGTGCTGACGGGGGCGACCCGGGAGGTCGAGTTCGAGGCGGTCGCTCCGTGTTCCAATTGCAACGGAAACGGCGCTGAGCCCGGCACCCCGATCCACACCTGCGAGAAGTGCGGGGGCGCGGGCCAGCTCCGCGGCGTCACCCAGACCGCTCTCGGCCAGATGGTCCGCGCGGTCGCCTGCGATGAGTGCATGGGCGAGGGTAAGGTCGCCGAGACCCCCTGCGAGGAATGCAACGGGCGCGGTCGGACGATCGGCAGCAAGACCTATGAGGTCAATGTCCCGGCCGGGATCAGCGACGCCCAGCGGATCCGGATCTCCGGAGCCGGTCACGCCGGGGAGACGGGCGGTCGGCCCGGGGACCTCTACGTCGAGGTGACGGTCGATGAGGACCCTCGTTTTCAGCGCGATGGAGATGACCTGATCAGCGTCGAGGAGATCTCGGCAACCACTGCGATGCTCGGATCCACGCTCACCGTCGAGACCCTCGAGGGCGACAGGGAGGTCGAGGTCGAGCCGGGGACACAGCCACTTTCGGAATCGGTGCTGAAGGGCGCCGGGCTGCCGCGCATCGGCGGCGGTCGCCGCGGAAACCAGCGGGTCGTCTTCAACGTCGTCGTACCCGTCGGATTGAGCGAGGAGCAACGCGAGGCCGCCGAGCGCCTCGACGAGACGATCACGGCGGAAAACCTCGATCTCGAGCGTGGCGGCGGGATCTTCTCGAAGGTCCGCCGGGTCTTCGGGTGATCCGACTCGCGGTTCGGTGCCGGCCCGACCAGGCGGAGATCGTCCTCGCCGAGCTGACCGTCCTGGCGCCGAACGGCGTCGAGGAGGAGCGCGGCACCGACTACGTCGAGTTTGCGATCTACGGCGGCGAGGGCGAGCTGCCGGATCTCGGTGCGCTCGAGGTTGCGGCGGGGGACGGATTCGTCGAGCTGGTCTCAACCGAGGTCCCCGATGACTGGGCAGACCGCTGGCAGGACTTCCATAAGCCCGTCCTCGTCGGCCGGCGACTCTGGCTTCGTCCCTCCTGGGAACCGGTGCAGGAGGGAGCGATCGATGTGATCGTCGACCCTGGCCAGGCCTTTGGGACCGGCGCACATCCGACCACCCGCCTCTGCCTCGAGGCGCTGATCGCGCTGGCCGAGGGCGATCCCGGAGGGGGCCCACTTACCGATCTCGGCACTGGTTCGGGTGTCCTCGCGATCGCCGCCGCCAAGCTCGGGTGGGGTCCCGTCCACGCCTACGATCACGAACAGCTTTCGGTCGAGGCCACCGAGGCGAACGCCGGCATCAACCAGGTCTCGATCGAGGTGACGAGGCTCAACTTCAGAGAGGGCCTGCCGAGCCTCGCGACAACCACGGTTGCAAACCTGACCGCGCCAATCCTGCTGATCGTCGCCGATCAACTGTCAGCGGGCAATCTGCCGCGGACACTCATCTGCTCGGGTCTTCTCGTCGAGGAGCAGGACCTCGTATCCGAGGCATTTGAAGCGACCGGGATGAGCGAGGTGTCCCGCGCGCAGGACGGCGATTGGGCATCGCTGGTCCTGCGGCTCGCCGCCTAGCACGGGCCGGGTTTCTGACGGCATCTCCGACTATCATCACCTTCCATGCCGATCGCGATCATCAACGAAGCCACAATCGCCCTCTTCTTCCACGTGGTGGCCGTGGTGGTGGCATTCGGGCCGACCTTCGCCTATCCCATCTTCATCGCCTTCGCCGAGAAGCATGCCCCCGCCAGCCTGCCCTCGGTCTTTCGAAGCATGACCAGAATTGACCGCTTTCTGGTCACCCCGGGCATGATCGTCATCCTGATCGCCGGAATCTACCTCTCGGCGAAGCTGAAGCTCAGCGACGAGTCGTGGGTGATGTTCGGCTACCTGGCGATCATCGCCCTCTTCGGCATGACACACGCCTTCTTTGCACCGCGCTATCGCAGGGCGGTCCAGCTCGCAGAGCGGGACCTCGAGAAGGGAGCGGGCCTGAGCGCCGAGTATCAGGCGCTCTCGAGGCAGATGGCCACCGGGGGGATGATCGCCTCGCTGATCATCATGGTTTCGATCTTTCTGATGATCGTCAAACCCTGAGCGCAGTGCAGGGTCAGTCCTCTCCGATCGCGGTCTTCGATTCCGGGGTCGGCGGGCTCACGGTCCTGCACGAGTGCCTCGTGTCGCTGCCCGAGGAGGATTTTCTCTACCTGGGCGACAGCGATCGCTTCCCGTACGGAACCAAGGACCCCGAAGTCCTTCGCGCCCGTGTGATCGAGGTGGCCGAATACCTGTTCGATCACGGGATCAAGCTGCTGATCGTCGCCTGCAACTCGGCGACGACCGTTGCCGGCGAGCAGGTCAGGGAGCTGGGTGTCCGCCACGGCATCGAGGTGGTGACCGTGATCGATCCGGAGGCCGAGATCGCCTCGGCGATCACGCAGAGCGGCCGGGTGGGCGTCCTGGCGACGCCGACAACGGTCGAGGGCGGCGCCTACCGCAGGGCACTGACCCGGCAGGGGCGGGGTCTCGAGGTCACCGAGGTGGCGGCCCCCGACCTTGCGCCGATCATCCAGAACGGCTTTCCGTTTGACGACGAGGTGGTCAGGACCGTTCGGGCCTACTGCGAGCCTCTCAAGGAGGCCGAGATCGACACCCTGATCCTCGGGTGCACCCACTATCCGTTGATCGCGCCGATGCTGCAGCGCCTGCTCGGGCGCGACGTCCGGCTGGTCACGGCCGGGCACGCGATCGCGGCGGCCGTACAGCGGACCCTCGCGGCCTCGGGGCTGGCCAACGAACCCGGGGACGAGGGCGACTATCGGTTCCTCAGCACCGGTGACCCGGAGGCCTTCACCGAACTCGGGACGCACTTTCTTCAGATGCCGCTCTCCGGCCGTGTGCAGCATGTTGAGGTGCCGGTTGTCGGGCGGCCCGGGCCGAACGGATAGCAGCGATACCCTTAGCTGATGGCCGAGACAATCGCTCAGACAGTGAGTGCAGATGCGCGGACCGCGCTCAAAGCCGGAGACCGCACCCGCGCCCAGGCCCTCCGGATGGTGCTCGACGCCCTCCAGAAGGACGCAAAACAGGGCAAGGACGATGAGATTGCCGTGCTGCAGCGCGAACGCAAGAAGCGGATCGAGGCAGCGGTCGCGTACAGGGACGGCGGCCGGGCCGAGCAGGCGGCAGGCGAGGAGGCCGAAGCAGTCTTGATCGAGGATTACCTCCCGACCCAGCTCGGCGATGAGGATCTCGCCCGGATGGTCGACGAGGCGGTCACCGAGACCGGTGCAACAGAGGCTCGCGAGATGGGCCAGGTTATGTCGATCCTGATGCCCAGGGTCGGCGGTCGTGCCGATGGCAAGCGTGTCGGCGCAGCGGTGCGGAAGCGCCTTGGCGCGTAGGCAGATCACCCTCGACAACGCGGTTGCCGTGGAGCTTGCGGGCACCGAGGATGCCGTCTTCGGCGCAATGCGGGAGCACCTCGGCTGCGATCTTCACATGCGGGGCAACGTGCTGACCGTCAACGGCTCCGAGTCCGAGGTCGAGGCTGCCGCCCATGCGATCGATGAGCTGATCGGAGTTGTCGAGAAGGGCAACGAGATCTCGCCTTCGACGGTTGAGACCGTCACCGGCGCGCTGGCGGTCGAGCGCAATCCGGCGGAGATCCTCGATGACGTCGTTTGGAGCCATCGCAACACCCGGGTCGCGCCGAAGACCGTCAACCAGAAGCGATATGTCGACTCCGTCCGCGACCACACGATCACCTTCGGGATCGGCCCCGCCGGAACCGGGAAGACCTTTCTTGCGGTTGCAATGGCCGCGGCCGCGCTCGCCGAAAAGCGTGTCAGCCGGATAATCCTGACCAGGCCGGCCGTCGAGGCCGGAGAGAGGCTTGGTTTCCTCCCCGGCGATATCCAGGCAAAGGTCGATCCATACCTCCGACCGCTGTTCGATGCACTTTTTGACATGCTCGACCCGGACCGCGTGAATGGTTACTTCGAACGCGGCGTGATCGAGGTCGCCCCTCTTGCCTTCATGCGCGGTCGCACGCTCAACGACTCATTTGTGATTCTCGATGAGGCCCAGAACACCAGCCCGGAGCAGATGAAGATGTTCTTGACCCGGCTCGGCTTCAACTCGAGGATGGTCGTGACTGGTGACGTAACCCAGGTCGACCTGCCGCGAGATCAACGCTCCGGGCTCGTCGTTGTCCGGGAGATTCTCGACCAGGTCAAGGACATCAACTTCATCAACTTCAGCGGCGAAGATGTGGTCCGGCACAAGCTCGTCCAGCAGATCGTTGCCGCCTACGGAGACCACGCCGAGCGCGAACAGGCCCGGGGAGGCTCTTGAGCCCTGACCTGTCCGATGTGCCGGAATCACTCACGGAGGCGGTTGCCGCAACCCTGCGGACCGTCGGCGTCGAGGACGGCCACATCGCGGTTGTACTGGTTGACGAGGTCCGGATTCACGAGCTGAACCGCTTGCAGCGCGGAATTGATCGCCCCACCGATGTTCTCGCCTTCCCGGTTGACGGGATCGATCCCGTGGCCGGCCCGCGCGAGCTGGGCGACGTCGCAATCTGCCCGGAACATTGCACGGATGTGACCGAGGCAGCCGTGCACGGGACGCTTCATCTTTGTGGATTTGATCATCAGTCCGACAACGGGGAGATGCTTGCTCTTCAGGAAGGGATTCTCCGGGACATCGGCCTGCCGGGCGGAGACGACTCCGGCCCGGCACCCGAGCTCGTGACCCGGGCTGGATTTGTCGGTCTTGCGGGGCGGCCCAACGTGGGCAAATCGACCCTGGTCAATGCGATGGTCGGCGCCAGGGTGGCGATCGTCTCGGATCGGCCGCAGACCACCCGCCGTGCTGCCCGTGGCGTGGCCACCGACAGCGAAGCCGGCTGGCAGCTCGTACTGATCGATCTTCCGGGCGTCCAGCGTCCACGCGACGTGCTGACCAAGCGGATGCAAAAAAGGGTCGAGCAGGAGCTCGCCGGTGCCGATGTGGCGCTGCTCGTGATCAACGGCGAAGAGGGGGTCGGGCCGGGAGACCGGTTCATCAGCAAGGCGCTTCTCGGGGCAAATGCCCAGGTGCCGGTGATCTGCGTCGTAAACAAGATGGATCGGATCAAACGCGGTGCCGCGGCGCGCGTACTCACCGATGCCGCCGCCCTGCAGGGCGTGACCGAGGTCTTCCCGGTCAGCGCCAAGACCGGCGACGGCCTCGAGGAGCTTGTCCAGCGCCTGGCCGGGTTGATGCCTGAGGGCCACTACATGTATCCACCCGAGGACCGGACCGACCAGCCGAGCAATGTCCTGCTGGCTGAATTGATCCGCGAGCAGGTTCTCAACCGTACCCGCGACGAGGTTCCGCACTCGGTCGAGGTCTCGGTGACCGAGGTCGAGCAGCGCGAGGATGGATTGACCACGATCCGGGCGGAGATCTGGCCGGAAACGGAGTCCCAGAAGGGGATTCTGATCGGGCGTGGCGGGATCAAGATCCAGGAGATCGGGACCGGCGCGCGACGCCGGCTCGAGGAAGAGCTTGGTACAAAGGTCCATCTGGACCTCCAGGTGAAAGTGAGGCGCCACTGGCGCCGAGATGGAGCCCTTCTTGATCGACTGGGAATCGAATGATCTCGGCCCCGAGAGACGGCCACTTCAGGGCCGCGGAGTAGTCCGGAGGGTTCTGCCGTTCCTTGTGGGCGCCGTCGTCGCCTACGTCTTTGCACTCTTCGACACCTTCGGTCTTCCATCTTCCGATTGGGAGATGGTTGTGGTCGGCGTCGGCATCCCGCTGCTTGGCGCCTCGGTTCTGATCACGCCGTGGGCTCGGCTGCCGGCCTGGATGCAGGTGCTGCCGGGGATGCTCGGGATGATTCTGATCGCCCTGATCCGCAACGACACCGGGGGCAGCGAGTCACATTTCACGGTCTTCTTCGCGGTGCCGATCGCCTGGTTTTGCATCTACGGGACACTGAGGCAGCTGCTCGCGGCCCTCCTGCTGTTCGGAGTCCTGCTGATGTCCCCGATCGCCCTGGTGGGAGGACCCGAGTACCCGACATCCGACTACGCGACCAGCGGCGCGAAGCTGATGGTCGGGGCCGGCCTGGCGATAATCGTCCAGCGATTGATCGAGGTGTATCGAAGTCGTGCGCTCGAGTGGCGCCAGATTCTCTCGGCGGCCGATGACTCTGTATTCGCCGTTGACCACGGCGGACTGATCGTCGAGTGGAATCCCCAGGCGGAAAGGGATTTCGGTTGGTCCCGGGACGAGATCATCGGACAGCCCTTTATCGATCGGATCATTCCCGAGGTGGATCGCGAGGCGTATCGGCGGTGGATGCCGATCTACGTCCGCAGGGACATTGGGCCGCAACTCGCATCCGGTTTGATCCGGATCGGGCTCCGACGGGACGGTACGACCTTCCCGATGGAGGTGAGCCTTACGAGGATCGTGACGTCGGAGGGTGTTCGATTCAGCGCCTTCGCCCGCGACATCACCGAGCGCCAGACGGCGGCGAGGAGTCTCGCGGAGGCCGAGCAGCTCTTCCGCCGGGCATTTGACGATGCACCGATCGGGATGGCCCTCGTATCCCTGGAAGGCGAGATGTTCCGGGTCAATCGCGCGCTCGCCGAACTGTCGGGCCATCGGATCGATGAACTGACCGGGACCTTCGTGATTGACCACGTCCATCCCGGTGATCGGTCCAGCTACAAGCGGACGGCCGGCGAGGTGCTGGCCGCCGAAGCCGGAGCCGAATACAAGAAATCGCAGGATAGGTTCATTCACAGCGACGGGAGGACGATCTGGACCCAGTCCGGGGCCTCGCTGATCCGCGACGCCAATGGGGCCGCTCTCTACGTGATCGTCCAGATCCAGGATGTCTCGGAGCGGCGCAGGACCGAGAATGCGCTTGCCCATCAGGCAGCCCACGACCCCCTGACCGACCTGCCGAACCGTGGTCTCCTCGCCGACCGGATGGTTGTGGCACTCGCGCGGTTGCGCCGCTCGGGCGAGACGATCGCGGTCCTGTTCATGGACCTCGATCGCTTCAAGAGGATCAACGACACCTTCGGGCACGACGCGGGCGATCGGGTCCTGCTCGAGGTTGCCGCCAGGCTGCGCAGCGTCGTCAGACCCAGCGACACCGTCGCCAGGATGGGTGGTGACGAGTTCGCGATTCTCTGCGAGGGTATGACCGAGGCCTCCGCGGCGGAGCTCTCCAGCCGGATTGCCGATGTGCTCTCGGACCCGATTCAGGTCGAGGGGCGGGAACTCGGAATGAGCGCAAGCATCGGGATCGTCATCACCGACAATGGCGACGCCAAGCCGACATCGCTCCTGACCGACGCGGACACGGCGATGTATGAGGCAAAGGATCGGGGGCGCTCGGGGCACTTCTTCTTTGTCAACGAGATGCGGCAGCAGGCCCGGTCGCGAATTCAGCTCGAGTCAGAGCTGAGAGCCGGCCTGAAGGCGGGTGAGGTCGAGGTCCACTACCAGCTCCAGGTTGATCTCGACACCGAAGCCGCGATCGGCGTCGAGGCCTTTGCACGCTGGAATCACCCCGACCGCGGACTGTTGCGTGCCGTCGAGTTCATGCCGATCGCCGAGGAGAGTGACCTGGTCATCCAGGTTGGCGACCTGGTGATCCGGGATGCGATCTGCCAGACAATGCTCTGGCGCGATGCCGGGGCGCACGACCTCTCGCTCACGGTCAACGTCTCTGCGCGCCAGCTGATGGGAAATCAGCTCGCTGCGTTGATCAGGGAGGAGCTTGAGAGGTCGCATCTTCCAGCCGCCTCACTGTGTATCGAGGTCACCGAATCCGCAGTCGGCGGCGACCCTGAAACAGCGATCGAAGGGATCCGCAAGCTCGGCGAACTCGGGGTCTCATTTGCAATCGATGAGTTTGGATTCGGCACCTCAACGCTGGAGCTCGTGCGCGGACTGCCGGGGGTCGACAGACTCAAGATCGACAGGACGTTCGTTGCCGGACTGGGAGTCGACGACGCGCGTCACGCCATCGTCAACGTGATCGTCGACCTCGCAAATGCACTTGACCTGACTGCGATCGCCGAAGGAGTCGAAACCGCGGGACAGGTCAAGGCCCTGCAGGAGCTCGGATGCCGAGCCGCCCAGGGCCACTACCTGGGAGGTCCCTCACCCGCCGAGGAGATCGGCGAGATTCTGATGCTCGGGGTGGTTGCTTCGCCGCAATCAGCGCTCCGTAGACTTCGTGTATGAGATTGAGGAGGATCGGTGATGGCGACCTCGAGGTCTCCGAGATCTCCCTCGGTTCCTGGCTGACCTACTCGGGCGGGGTGGAGCGGGATCAGACCGAGGCATGCACGCGTGCGGCCTTTGACGCCGGGATCAACTTCTTCGACACCGCGAATGTCTATGGGAGGGGCGCGTCCGAGACCGCCTGGGGCGAGATCCTCTCCGGCTACCCCCGCGACTCCTACGTTCTCGCGACCAAGGTCTACTTCCCGATGTCGGACACCGACAAGGGCCTCGGTGCCGAGCAGATCCACAAGCAGATCGATGCCTCGCTTGGACGCCTCCAGACCGACCACGTCGATCTCTACCAGTGCCACCGATACGACGAGGACACTCCGCTCGAGGAGACGATGCAGGCGCTCTCAGAGGTCGTGCGATCGGGAAAGGCCCGCTATATCGGGTTCAGCGAGTGGTCTCCGGATCAGATCCAGGCGGCCCTCGACCTGCCGGGGGTCGAGAAGTTCATCTCCTCGCAGCCCCAGTACTCGATTCTCTGGCGCAGACCTGAGAAGAAGGTGATCCCGCTCAGCGAGGCAAACGGGATCTCGCAGATCGTCTGGTCGCCGCTGGCGCAGGGAGTTCTGACCGGGAAGTACAGGCCGGGCGCCGAACCCCCCGCGGACTCGCGCGCAGCCAGCGACGAGATGGGCGGGTTCATTCAGGGCTTCATGAGCGACGAGATCCTCGGGTCGGTCCAGCGTCTCGTCCCGATCGCCGAGGAGGCCGGTCTGACCATGTCCCAGATGGCGCTGGCCTGGGTGCTGCGCAAGGAGAACGTCGCCTCGACAATCACCGGCGCAAGCCGTCCCGAGCAGGTCTATGCGAACGTCTCGGCATCTGGCATCACGCTGAGCGCCGACGTCCTCGAGGCAATTGACGGCGCGGTCGCGCCTCAACCGACTCCCTGATCCTTAGACTCAAGCGGATGTTAGATCAGGTTGAATTCGATGATCGCGGCCTGGCACCGTGCATCGCACAGGATGCGGCGACGGGCGAGGTCCTCACCCTCGCCTACATGAGCGAGGAATCGCTGCGCCTGACGATCGAGAGTGGCGAGGTTCACTACTTCAGCCGGTCCCGCTCGGAGATCTGGCACAAGGGCGCCACGTCGGGCAATACGCAGCGGGTCGTTGAGCTTCGCCTGGATTGTGATGGGGACGCGATCCTGGTCATCGTCGATCCCGCCGGGCCTGCCTGCCACACCGGAGAGCGGACCTGCTTTCACCGCTCGATCAGCGGTGACCAGACCACCGGTCTCGTTGCCCACGAGTCCCTGCCGGCCCTCGAACGCACCCTGCAGGGTCGCGCCGAAAACCGGCCTCAGGGTAGCTACACGGTCGAGCTTCTCGACGATCCGGGTCTCGCCGGCGCAAAGGTCGAGGAGGAGGCCGAGGAGGTGGTCCGGGCCGTTCGCGAGGAGACGGACGAAAGGGTTGCCGAAGAGGCGGCCGATCTGATCTACCACCTGATGGTCCTGCTCGCATCCCGCGGTATCCTGCAGGCGACAGTCCTGGAAGTGCTCAATGGCCGCCGAAGCTGAACCGGGCCTTCGCTTCACGCCGACGCTCGAGGAGGCCCGCGAACTGGCGATCTCGGCGAATGTCGTCCCGATCTGCCTGAAGCTGGTCGATGACTGCGAGACACCCGTCTCGGCCTTCCTGAAATTGAGCGCGGGCAGCGGACGCAGGTCCCCCTCATTCCTGCTCGAATCCGCCGAGCAGGGCCAGGTGGGGCGCTACTCATTCCTCGGAGTCAAGCCGCGGGCAATGCTCCGCTGGTCCGACGGAGCGCTCTCGGAGTGGTCGGGGGAGGCAGCCGCAATGGGCGGACCGGCGACCGCGATCGCCGATGCGCCGGATCCGTATCGCGCGGTCTCGGAATATCTCGCGAGGTTTCGCCTCGCCGAGGTCGACGGCCTGCCGCCATTCGCGGGTGGGGCGGTTGGGATGTTCGGCTACGACCTGGTGCGGACCGTCGAGCCTCTTGGGGAGCCCAATCCTGACCCGCTCGGGCTGCCGGACCTCGCCCTGATGGTCACCGACGTGATGCTCTCCTTTGACCACCTCAGGCACGAGATGACGAT
>JBBQZL010000068.1:0-12202 GCA_038207745.1 Solirubrobacterales bacterium | reverse complement strand
CTTCACCCGTGGAGGTCTCGGAGTTGAGTGCCGAGATCCGTGCGCTTGCCGGCGAGCGGGATGCCTTCATCCTGGCCCACAACTACCAGGTGCCCGAGGTGCAGGATGTTGCTGATCTGCTTGGCGACTCGCTTGCTCTGTCGCGCGGCGCCGCGGAAACCGACTCGTCGCTGATCGTCTTCTGCGGAGTTCATTTCATGGCCGAGACGGCATCGATCCTCTCCCCGGACAAGACGGTGTTGATCCCGGACCTGGACGCGGGATGCTCGCTCTCGGACTCGATCAACGCCGACCAGTTGCGCGATTGGAAGGCCCAGCATCCCGGAGCGGTGGTGGTGATGTACGTCAACACCTCGGCTGAGGTCAAGGCCGAGACCGACTACTGCTGCACGTCCTCGAACGCCGTCGCCGTCGTAGAACACATCTGGGCGGAGCAGGGGCCGGAGACCGAGATCCTCTTCGGTCCGGACATGTGGCTCGGCGCCTTTGTCGAACGTGAGACCGGCCTGATCGATGATCCGGAACGGCGAGCACGCTTCCACGTCTGGGACGGCGAGTGCCACGTCCACGCCGGGATTCGGCCCGAGGACATCACGAGAACCCGAGCCGAGCATCCGGGTGCGGAGTTCCTGATCCATCCAGAGTGCGGTTGCTCAACCCAGGCGATGGAGTACGTCGCGTCGGGTGACATCGACCCCGAAGGGGTTCACATGCTCTCGACCTCGGGGATGCTCAGGCACGTCGAGGCAAACCCGGAGGGGGAGTTCATCATCGCCACCGAGAACGGGATGCTCTACCCGCTTCATCAGGCCGCTCCGCAGGCGAACCTGATCGAGGCAAACCGAATGGCCTTCTGCAGGTACATGAAGATGATCACCCTGCCCAAGGTGCGGGATTCGCTCAGGGACATGAAGTTCGAAGTTCAGGTCTCGCCGGAACTTGCCGAGCGTTCGCGGCTTCCGATCGAGCGCATGGTCGCGATCGGCTGATCGATACTCCTTCTCGCCCGACTTCTGCTGGCTGGGGTGCTCGCCTTCTCGGCGATCTGGAAACTGGTCGACCAGAAGGCGGCAAAGGCCGGGATGGAGACATTTGGTTTCACCGGCGCCCTGATGGGCAATGCCACCTGGATCCTGCTCTCGATGGTTGAGATGTTTCTCGCGGCCGGGGTCGCAATCGGATCCCGGGTCGCTGCGGCTCTCGCCGGCGCGCTGATGTTTCTACTCGCGGCGACCCTGGTCTCGGCGATGCTGAACGGCCGGAACGGCGCGCCGTGCGGCTGCTTCGGACCGAAATCGAAAGTCGGCCCGACCGCCGTTGTCCGAGACCTCCTGCTCGGCGCCGCCTTCGTGGCGGTCGCCGTGATCGGCTAGTTCGAAGGGCTGACGTTCGGAGGCGGCTGGATGCCTCCTGAGCCGTCCCCGCCCGAACCGTTGCCACCCGAATCCGATGGTCCGCCAGGCTTGTTGCCGATCCCGCCGTCGGGCGGGTTGGGAGTCGTGTCGGTCGCGCTCTGCGGAGCGGTCGATTGCGTGGCGGAGGTGGCGACCGAGCCCGTGTCCTCCTTCTTCTCACCACACCCTGATGCACCCAGGGTGACGGCGAGGGCGACGAGTATGAGCGCGGTGCGTTTCACAGGGCCTCCGGGGGAAATGGGTCGGGTCCTTGTCGATTTCCCCGCAAGCCTGGGGGGAAGTTCGATCAGGCGTCTGTCCATTGCCAATCCTAGTCTTGATGACGGTTTGAGTGGCTCAGCAGCCGCAACGATCCTGATCGTCTGCCACTGGCGGCCTGGTCGCCCGGATTCGGGTGAGGGGCCTTCCCGAGGCTCATTTTCCGCCCAGCACTGGCGAAATTACCGGGAACCGCCCCAAGGCCAGAACAACAAGCCATGATCGCTGAACTCAAGCGCTACGCAACCGTGCTTCGAATCAACTGCGTTCGCATGCTCGCGGTCTCGAAGTCGGGCCACCTCGACTCCTCGCTCTCGTCTGCGGACATCGTCTCGGCTCTCTTCTATCGGGTCCTCCGCCACGATCCGGCCAACCCGAAGTGGCCCGAGCGAGATTGCTTCGTGCTCTCCAAGGGGCAGGCGGTGCAAGCGCCTTTGCCTGGCCCCTGAGCGCCGTGAACTTCAAGAATGCCCGATCTGCATGGACTGGGGCGACATACCTACCGCAGGGGTAGTTTTGTCGCCCCAGTCCGTCAAGGCTGGTCTGGTCGGGACGCCGATCTCTCCCGCGTCGCCCGCCCCCGAGACGCCAGGCAGGGAGTCCGTTGAATGACCATACGCAAGCATTCGCTCACACTTTCATCAGCTTTCGCTAATATGCCCGGGCGGTTCGTTGCTGTCGGCTTCGCATGGAGGAGTCGTGGCCCGGCCGCAGAACTGTCTTTCGAACATGGCCCGATCCCGCAAGAAGACTCCTGATCTTGACCAAGCTCGTACGCGTCCCAGACGTGGCGGTGCTCCGATCATCGAACTCGATGACGTGACCAAGGTCTATCCCGGTGGGCACCTTGCCGTTGAGCGGGTCTCGCTGGCGATCGGTCGTGGCGAGTTCGTCTTTCTGGTCGGCCCGACCGGATGCGGAAAGTCGACCCTGATCAAGCTGCTGATCAAGGATCTCGAGCCGACCGAAGGGGCCGTCCGCATTGCGGGCCGCGACCTCGGCTCGCTGCCCGACAAGAAGGTCCCCTACATGCGCCGAAACATCGGCACGATCTTCCAGGACTTCAAGCTGCTCCCGAACCGGACCGTTTACGACAACGTCGCCTATGCGCTCCAGGTGATCGGCGCCTCCCGCACCGATATCCGCACCAAGGTCCCCGAGATCCTCCGTCTCGTCGGACTCTCGACCAAACTTCACAGCTATCCCGATCAGCTCTCCGGCGGAGAGCAGCAGCGCGTCGCGGTGGCCAGGGCCTTCATCAACCATCCGCCGCTTCTGCTTGCCGATGAGCCGAGCGGAAACCTCGATCCGGTCACCTCTATCGGGATCATGCAGCTTCTCTACCGGATCAATCGCACCGGAACCACCGTTGTGGTTGTGACCCATGACCGCGAGATGGTCGACAACATGCGTCGCAGGGTTGTCGAGCTCTACGAGGGAAGGGTTGTCCGCGACGAGGTCAGCGGCGGGTACACAGAGGAGTCGACCACCGAATTCGGCGTGCGGATGCGCGCCGAGATGGGTGTCGGCCTCGAGGGTCAGACCAACGGCCACGGCCATGACGGGATTGCACGATGAACCGGCTGCTCTTCTTCACGCAGGAGGCATTCCGCGCGATGCGCCGCAATGCGGCGCCAAGCGTCGCGGCGATTGTGACCACGATCGTCACGGTGATCCTGCTCGGTGTCCTGATCCCGGTCTTCCAGACCACCCAGGCGAAAAGCAACGAGGTGCGCAACAAGCTGGAGCTCCGCGTCGCGATCTACGACGACGCGACCAAGGCGGACATCGCCAAGGTGCGCGAGCAGCTCGGTGCTCTGCCACATGTTGACTCGGTGGGATTCGTGACCAAGGCACAGGCCCTTGAAGAGCTGAAGGCCACGCTCAAGGGCAAGGAGGACCCGACCAAGGAACTCAACTCGAATCCGCTGCCGGCCAACTTCGTCGTCCAACCCGATGACGCGGCAAATCTGGATGCGATTCGCAGCGAGATCATGCCCCCGGGCCCAAATGGGAAGCCAAAGGCGATCAATCCGGTGATTCAGGACATCTTCGATCGACAGAACGAGCGTCAGACGATCGAGCAGGTGACCGGTGCGCTGAAGATCGTACTCACCGTGATCACGCCCCTGCACCTGCTCGCCACGCTGATGTTGATCGGCAACACGATCCGGCTTTCGATCTACACGCGTCGTCGCGAGGTTGAGGTGATGCGACTGGTCGGGGCAACCAGATGGTTCATCCGCTGGCCATTCATGATCGAGGGAATAGTCGTGGGCTTCGTCGGCGGCGGGATCGCCATACTGATCCTGTGGCTTGGCAAGATCACGATTATCGACCCCCTTTCGGGCACGCTCGGACCGCTGCTCAAGGCGCAGGAGTCAATCCCCTTCCTGACCCTGATCGCGATTCTCTTCGCAGCGTCGATCGCCGTCTCGGCAATCGGCTCCGGCATAACGCTGCGGCGCTTTCTGAAGATCTGAGGTACCGGTGAGCGGGTCCCGCCTGGGCCGGGTACTGGCCCTTGCAGTGGGCCTGCTACTGGTGCTGGCAGCCGGAATGTGGCTTGGCGGGCATCCCGACAAGCTTCCCGAGTCGATCCGCTCCGCCTTTGTCGATCAGACGGGCGGGCTGACCAGCGAGGCAAGTGGTGTCATCAAGGGCAGCTACTACCGCGAGGTCGGTGAGAACGAACTCACGGACTCCGCTATCAATGGGATGGTCAGGAGCCTCCGTCTCAAGTTCAAGGATCGATTCTCCCACTACTTCAACCCGAAGAACCTGGCTCGCTTTCAGGAGTCGATCAGCGGCCGGTTCACGGGGATCGGGCTCACTGTCAGTGAGGTCAAGAAGGGCCTCCGTGTCGGCAAGGTCTTCCCGAAGACCCCAGCCGCCGGGGCCGGGATCGCCGCCGGAGACGTGATCACCACGGTCGAGGGTAGGTCGATCGCCGGTCAGAGCTCCGATCTTGTCGTCGCGAAGATCAAGGGCCCCGCGGGCTCGAGCGTCAACATCGGCGTGCTTAGACCGTCAACCGGCAAGACGCGGGATCTGAACATCACCCGCGAGGAGATCCAGCTCCCGATCACGCGTGGCCGCATCGAGTTGGTCAATGGGAAGAGGCTCGGCATCGTCCAGTTCGCAACCTTCAGCGAGGGCTCGGGCGAGATCCTTCGCAGGGCGTTCGAGAAGGTCCGCGCCCGGGGAGCCCAGGGCGTCGTCCTCGATATGCGCGGGAACGGAGGAGGGCTGCTGCGGGAAGCAGTCCTCAGCGCGAGCGACTTCATTCCAAAGGGGGACGTTGTCGTCTCAACCAGGTCCCGGACCCAGGGGGACGCCGAGTACACGGCCACCGGGGACCCACTTCCCGGTCAGCCGCTTGTCGTTCTGATCAATCGCGACACAGCATCGGCAGCCGAGATCCTCACCTCCGCGCTGGCCGACAACATCGGCTCGACAGTTGTTGGTACCCGGTCCTACGGCAAGGGAGTCTTTCAGCAGGTGATGCCGCTCTCGAATGGCGGGGCGCTCGATCTGACCGTCGGTGAGTACTTCACGGCAGACGGAGTCTCGCTCTTCCCCGATGGGATCCAGCCGGACGTCAGGGTGGCGGACAACCCGAAGACCAGGCGCGTTGACGAGGCGAAGGACGAGGCTCTCAAGGTGCTCGGCGACGAAATCGACGGTAAGAGGCCGGTCACCGATGAATCGGCGGGAGAGTCGGGCTCGGGTTCAGCCAGGTGAGTGCGACTCGAGGAGGCCGGGGAGCCCCGGCCACACGTCGCCCCCATGTGGCGATCGTGCAGCGCAAGGGGCGATTGATCTTTGCCGAGCCGCTCTTTGAGCCTGGGCGCCAGGTCGCCCTGGGAAGAGAGGCCAGAAAGCAGGAGGGCAACCTCGTGCTCGTCGATTTCACGCCAGGGCAGATCAGGCTGCTGAGGGGGCTCGGAAGCCCCGACAAGCCCCGTGACGTGGTCAGCGCGCTGCTCTGGGAGCGTTCGCATCGGGGCTTTCGCCAGAAGATCGAGGCGGTGGCCAATGAGGTTTCCAACGCGGTCAGCCGCTCGCCGGGGTCGCGTCGTGACCTCACAGAGCTGACAACCTTCACCGTCGATCCCGCCACGGCGCGTGATTTCGATGACGCGGTTTCAGTGGATCGTCGTGGCGACGGCTATCAGCTCTGGGTTCACATTGCGGATGTCGCCGCACACGTGAAGCCTGGTTCAGGGCTTGATCTCGAGGCAGCCGAGCGGGCCAACAGCACCTATGTCCCGGGCACGGTGGAGCCGATGCTGCCCCGCGGCCTCAGCGATGGCGC
Source organism: Solirubrobacterales bacterium (assembly GCA_038207745.1). Taxonomy (GTDB): domain Bacteria; phylum Actinomycetota; class Thermoleophilia; order Solirubrobacterales; family 70-9; genus JBBQZL01. Next base: position 6,211 of record JBBQZL010000068.1, on the reverse strand, counting down.
CTGCAGTCTCGCCCCAGGGGTTGAACGACTCGCCGTGACCACCGAGATCGAGCTCTCGGGCGACGGCCGGGTCGGCAGGGTCCAGTTCTACCGAAGCCTGATCCGGTCCGATGCGCGTCTCGACTATGACCAGCTCGATGAGATCTTCGCCGGCAGGGCGGAGGCACCGTCAGCGGTGCGGGAGCAGGTTGCGACAGCCCGTGAGCTTGCAGAAAACCTCGGCTCGGTCCGGGGCGAGACGGCGCTCGAGGTCGATTCGAGAGAGCCGGAGTTCGTGTTCGACCCGGACGGATACGTGATCTCCGCCAAGGGCGTTCCCCAGACCGAGGCCCATCGGCTGATCGAGCGATTGATGATCCTCACCAATGAGCAGGTGGCCGAGGTGATGGAGAAGCGTCGCTCACCGATGATCTACAGGGTCCATGAGCAGCCGGATCCGCAGCGAATCGAGCAGCTTGTCGAACAGCTTGCCTCGCTGGATCTTCCGACCCCGCCGCTCCCGAAACCATTTGGCCCGAGCGAGGCTACGCGGCTGGCCGCATCGGCAAGCCGGATGCTCGTTGACGAGGCGAAGCGTCGCGGGCATGGGCGCAGCGCCTACACCTCGCTGATTCTCAGGTCCCTCAAGCAGGCCCAATACAGCGATAGGAATCTGGGCCACGCGGGGCTTGCCAGCCCGGCCTACTGTCATTTCACATCGCCGATCCGGCGCTATGCGGATCTGATCGCCCACAGGGCCTTGCTTGCGGCGATGGGGGAGGGCGAGGAGGCCCCGAGCCGGGCCCAGGTTGCCGATGCGGCGGTCCACTGTTCCGAGCGTGAGCGGGAGGCGTCAAAGATCGAGCGCACCGCCGACGACGTCTGCTCGGCCTTCCTGCTCGAGCGAGAGCTCTATGAGGGTGGACACGATCGGGAGTTCGAAGGCGAGGTCTCCGGCGTCATCGGCGCTGGAGCCTTTGTCGAGTTTGCCGGGGACCTCGGCGATGTCTACGAGGGTCTTGTCCCGGCCCGGCAACTTCGCGGCGAGCGATTCGAGCTCAACGAGGTCCAGACGGCGTTGATCGGCGCAAAGACGGGCCGTCGGGTCGGGTTCGGTGATCCGATCAAGGTCACGGTCGGGCGCGTCGAGCCGATTCGTGGCAGGGTGACGCTGGAACCGGCAGACGGATAGGGGTACGCGGTGAGCAAGAAGGGCAAGAAGAAGCGAGGGGCTGCATCTGGCGATGTCGCCACCAATCGCCGCGCGGCGCACCGGTTCGAGTTTCTCGAGAAGACCGAGGCTGGAATCGCCCTGACCGGAACCGAGGTCAAGGCGCTTCGGAGCGGCAAGGCCCAGCTCTCGGACGCCTATGCGGCGATCGAGAAAGGGGAGGTTTGGCTGCGGAACTTTCACATCCCGCCCTACGCGCCGGCGAGTAGCCAGAACCACGAGCCCGAACGTCCCCGCAAGCTGCTCATGCACAGGGCTGAGATCGAGCGCCTGGTCGGCAAGATGGCCCAGCGGGGCCTGACCCTGATTCCCACCCGGGTCTACTTCAAGGGTCGTCATGCAAAGGTTGAGCTGGCGCTTTCCAAGGGCAAGGACGGGCGGGATCGCCGCAGGGAGATCGCCGACCGCGATGTCAAGCGCGATGTCGAGCGCGAAATGCGCGAGCGGATGCGGTGAGGTTTAGCCCTGAAAGGGCTGGAAACCCGCGAAATTTGCTGCATCCTGTCGATTGAGCTTGTTGGCAATGCGCATCTCGTGCAAGGATCTGGGGTGATGCGAAATCGAGATGGCAAGATCTTCTGCGTTCCCAGCCTCGCCGCACTGTTTGGCGCGCTGATCGTGACCCCGGCATTCGGGGCTGTCAAGTCGCCACCGTCCGAGGTCCGGACAGAAGGCGTATCCGACTTTCTCAGCAACAATGTCGAGTTCCTGGTCGGCGGAGTGATTCTGCTGCTGATCCTCTTCCTGATCATCAGAAGGGCCCGGGAGGACGATCTCGCCGCGGCAAAGGAGGCGAAGCACGAGAAGGCAAAGAAGGGCAGCGGAGGACCGCTCGGCAAGGCCCGATCGGCCACCGATTCCCAGACGGACGCAGGAGCACCGCCTTCGCAGCCGGCCGCCGCCGAGACTGCGACCGCTGCGACCGCTGCAGCCGGAGCATCAGGGCTGGCGTCGGCGGGCATGGACGTCGACCCGGCTTCGCCCGGACCCGGAGTGATCAAATCCGGTGGACGCCTGCCCCCTCGGCCAATGCCGGGTGCCCCCGGCGCAAGTGCGCCGTGGGCGGGCAAGCCGGACGACGAGACGCCGCCCCGACCCGGAACTCCTGCGGCCGCCGAAACTGCCAGGGCCTCGGAGATGCCGGCCCCCGAGACTCCCAAGCCGATGCCGGACGCCACGCAGGAGGTGGAGGTACCCACTCCAATACCCGATGTGACGCCAAAGATCGAAGCGCCCGATGTGACGCCAAAGGCCGAAACGCCCGATGTCGCACCCCCGGACGATGCGACATCACGCGTATCCGCAGCAATCGAGGCACAGGGACCGCCGTCGAGTCCGACAGGCGCGCCGGTACCTCTCGCACCACCAACCGCTTCCATGCCGACCGACAAGCGCAGTGAGCGGAAGCGCAAGCAGGATGAACGCCGCGCCGACCGCGAGCGGCTCCGGGCCGAGCGCGCGGCGGAGGCCCAGCGCCGCAAGGAAGAGCGCGAGCGAATCAAGACCGCACGCAAGTCCGGAGTCGTTCCGCCGCCACCGTCTCCACCGGCAGCCGCTGTGCCTGCGGCGATGCCCGCTGGCGAACCCGTTGCGTCGGCCTCGGCTCCGGCGGTGCCGGGCACCGAGCCTTTCGCGCCCCGCGCAGCGGCCGGCGGTCTCTCTCGTCGCGAGCGGAAGAAGCTGAAGCGCGAGCAGAAGCGGATTGACAAGTTGAACTCACGCGCCGGCTCCGACAGCGAGAAGCTTCAGAAGTTCATCGAACAGAGTGGAACGCCGGTCCCGGCTCCGCCGGCGTCTGAACAGGCAACCGAGGTCAATCCGATCTCAGCTGGCGGCACAGTTCCCGCAGCTGGTGCGGCCGCTGCCGGACTTGCCGCTGCCGGTGCGTCCCAGGCGGGATCGTCATGGTCCAGCCAGGAGCCGGTTGTTGAGTCGACCGCCGCGACCCCGGAGATGCCGTCGGCCGGAACAATGCCCGAGGCGGAAGCGCCACCAGCCACTCCTGAGCCACCAGCCATTCCAGAGGCGCCAGTCCCCCCAGATGTATCACTGGCGCCGGAGTCACCCGCCACTCCAATTGTTCCCGACAGCGTGATCCAGGACAAGGTCGAACAGATCCGCCGCGAGGAGCAGAGGATCCGCGAGCAGGCCGAGCGCCGGATCCGCGCCGCAGAGAAATCAAGGCGCGCCGAGGAGGAGAGGGCCGCGGAGCCTGACATCCCGGCCGCCGGAACCGCACCGGTCGAGCAGGCGCCGGTGCTCCCGGTTTCCGAAGCCGTCATCGCCGAGCCGGCATCTGAGGCCACCGCGGCTCTATCAAAGCCTCCGATGGCCGCACAAATCACCTCCGGGGTCGCCGCCGCAGAACGAATGCTTGAAACCGAGAGGGAGGCTCGCGAGAGCCAGCTAGCCGAGGCACAGGAGCATCTGGTCCAGATCGAGCAGCGAGTGCAGCAGGCAGAGTCCAGGGCAGAGTCGGCGGAACGGCTTGCCCGGCTCAAGGCAGAGGAAGCCGAGCGCGATCAGCGCCTCCAGGAGGTGCTTGAAAGCGTCAGGCGCGCAGAGGAGCGGGCCGCCGCGGCTGAGCAACGCGCTGCCGAAGCCGAACGGATCGCAGTCGAGGCCGTGGGAATGCCGGTCGCCAGCCGCGCACCGGAAGCTGCGCCTGAGCCGTCACCGTCACCGGCAACCGGATCGACCGAGTCCGCGCCGCCTGCGCCACCCGCGCCCGACCCGGGTCCGATTGCCGGACCGCCGGTGGTCGCCGAGCCCTTCGATCTGCCGGTCGCCGAGCCCGAGGTACCGAAGCCTGTTGAGAGCGCACCGGTTCCCCCGATGCCGGCAGCTGACGTGGAAGCCTTCCCGGCCGCCAGTCCTCCGGTTCCGACCGTGCCACCGGCAGAGGAAACCTCACCAGCCCTGTCCGCTGCCCCCTCCGCAACCCTGAACATCAACACCGCGACATTTGAACAGCTTCGTGGCCACGACCTCTCGGTCACCCAGGCAACACGTGTCCTCGCCTACCGCGAGCGGCTTGGCGGCTACAAGGCCGTCGACGATCTCGATCGGGTGCCCGGCTTCCCGCCGGACTTCCTCGAGACCTTCAAGCAGCGCGTCAGCGTCTGATCCCGCGCTCCGGCTTTGTCGACGGCCGGAGTCGCACCCGTGGGTCATAGATCGAAGAAGACACCCTCGGGGCCGAGATTGGCGATCGGTGTCGGCCCTACCCTGCTTCGCTCACCCCAGGCCTCGTGGATGTGGCCACAGACGGCGAGCCTCGGCTGATGTAGCTCGATCGCCTCGAGCAGGGCCTGGCTTCCAAATGAGTGGCCATTGTTGATGCCGTCGCAGTGCCCCTTGGGGGGTGAGTGAAGCACCAGAACCGCGTCGGCGGGGCAGCTCGCGAGCATCTCGGTGGCCAGCGACTCGTCGAGGTCGAAACTCCAGTCCCATGGCGTGATCGGGATGCCACCACCGAGGCCGAAGAAGGGGACACCGTCGATCTCGGTCCCGTCTCCGTGAAGGACCGCGGCGGCGGGCCATGCGCGGACCGCGGCGTTGAGCGCATCGAGAGTCTCGTTGTTTCCCGGGACAAGAATGCTCGGGCGCTCGATTCCGGAAAGCGCCTCGATCGTCTCGTTCAGACCCTCGTGCACATTGGCGAAGTCACCTGCGCCGATCACGACATCCGCTTCCGTGGACTTCTCGGTCAGCACGGCGGCCTGATCGAGATTGCAGTGCAGATCACTGAAGGCGAGAACTCTCAAGGTCCATACTCCTCGGGCAGCCTGAGCCAGAGCTCGCTGCGGGTTGGGAACGGTACAACGGCATGCGCTGGATTCTCCAGCTTCTGCCGATTTGCCAACAATACCCGCGGCCCGCGCTTCCCAACCCACTACAATCAGGGATGTAGCGCACGGGGACGACAGGCTTCGACGTGGTCGGTTCGTGCGTTCGGTTGCAGGTCGAGGTTGTCGGAGGCCTCGTTAAACCCCGGCACAAAACCATACGTGCGGACCATGAGTTCGCCCTCGCCGCTTAGCTGATACCTAAGCGATGAGAGTCGGCCCTCCCTCGGCCCGTGGGGCGGAGCACCGGCTTCAGAAACGGGCTTACTCGTTTGGATCGCCCCGTTCAAACGAGGACATTCAAGAGGGCTGTGCTTCTCGTAGTGCCCGCCGGGTCGGACCCCGGGAAGCGAGATCAAAGATCCGGCTATACCTGTAGACGCCGGGCGTTACGCGTCCGCGGACGTGGGTTCGATTCCCACCGTCTCCATCACCAAGGCCAAACCGCAGAACCGCGCATAGCAGCGCAGGAACTGCGGTTTTGGCATGCCCAACGCCGCGGGACTCACGCGCAATCTCATCGTCCCGGATTGGCGTCGGCATGCGACGTCAACCCGGGACCCTGGCGTCTATCGCTTCCCCGGCAAGCGTCCGCTTCCTGACGTGAGTGCGCATGCCGAACCCAATGCAGGGCGGAACCCTCCTCCCGGTGCGGCTGTGCCAGCCCCAACCAACAACTTCAGCCCGGGCTGGCGCGAACTTGCAACGAAGAGGGTCGGGACGGCCTAGCTTGCGCGGGTGACGAGGTTGAAGCTGACCTTCTTCTTGGCGTTCGTGCACGAGGTGTTGTACCGGACGTACCGGTGCTTCGGGTCGCTGGGGTTGGTGACGATCTTCCAGTGGCCGACGCAGTTGTATTTCCTCACCCTGCATCGGTCTATCTGCTTTGCACCCTTCATCTGGATGCATCCCGAGGACCCTCGTTTTCCGAATGCCCTGGCGACGGCCACGGCTTTCGGGCACGTGGTGCCGACGGCCCGGAGCCTGGTCACCTTGGCCGTGCTTCCGTTGCAGGTCAGGGCGCTCGATTTGGCTGCAGCTGCCGCGGGCAGCACAAGGGCTGCTGCGAATGCGATGACTGCAATGGATGGGGCGACTGACCTGCTGATCCTGCGAATGCTCATCCTGCCTCCTTTTGTTCAGAGATCTCTTC
>JBBQZL010000067.1:0-12258 GCA_038207745.1 Solirubrobacterales bacterium | reverse complement strand
ATGCATTGCTTGAGCTGCTGGGTATCGCCGACCTCGACCACGAAGCGGTTCTTGACCATCGGGTGCTTGGTGGTCAGGTTGGCCTCGATGATGTTGATGCCGACCTCGGCGAAGGTTCGGGAGAGGTCCTCGAGCAGGCGGGCCCGATCGTAGCCGTCGACCTGGAGTTCGACCCGGTAGCCGGCCTCATTCTCGCCATCCCACTCGACGTCGACAAAGCGCTCGGGTGCCTTCATCAGCGCCTTGACGTTCTTGCAATCCTCGCGGTGGATCGTGATCCCGCGGCCCAGGGAGATATAGCCCTTGATGTCGTCGCCCGGTACGGGACTGCAGCACTTGGCGATCCGGACGACGACGTCCTCGACACCGTCGACCCGGATTCCGTAGTTGGAGGCCTCCTTGGTCCGGCGCGTCACCCTCGATTCACTCCCGGGGAGCCCGGGGGAATCGTTCTCGCCGACGCTCTCCCCCGCCTTGAGGCGCTGCATCAGCTTCTGGGCAACCGTGCCGGCCTGCAACTTGCCCTGGCCGAGTGCGATGTAGAACTCGGTCGCGCGTCGGAAGCCCATCTCACGCATCACGTCAGCGAGCAGAGGTGACATCGCGAGACGTTGTATCGGCAGGCCGCGCTTCTTCAACGCCACCTCGAGTGCCTCACGCCCGTGCTTCTCGGCGTCCTCTCGTCGCTCCTGCTGGAACCAGGCACGGATCTTGTTACGGGCGCGGCTGGTCCGGACCAGCTTCAGCCAATCCCTCGATGGGCCACGCTCCTGCTTCGAGGTCAGCGCCTCGACGATGTCGCCGGATCGCAGTTGATAGTGGAGCGGGACGATCTTGCCGTTGACCTTGGCGCCGACGCAGCGATGACCGACGTCGGTGTGCACCGCGTATGCGAAGTCGAGCGGCGTCGAGCCAGCGGAGAGATTCTTCACCTCGCCCTTGGGCGTGAAGACGAAGACCTCGTCCTCGAAGAGATCGACCTTGAGCGATGCGAGGAACTCGGCCGGGTCCTGGTCACCCTCGTGCTCGACGAGCTGCCTGAGCCAGGTCATCTTCTCACGCTGCGGATCGCCCTTTGCGCCCTCCTTGTAGGCAACGTGGGCGGCTATTCCGTACTCGGCAAGCTCGTGCATCTCCTTGGTGCGGATCTGGATTTCGAGCGGCTGCCCCTCGGGTCCGATCACCGTGGTGTGAAGGGCCTGGTACATATTGGCCTTGGGCATCGCGACGAAATCCTTAAAGCGACCCGGCAGCGGCTTCCAGATCGAGTGGATCACACCGATGCCGCCGTAACAGTCCTTGACCGAGTCGACGATCACCCGCATCGCGGTCAGGTCGAAGATCTCGTTGAACTCGCGGCCCTTCTTTGTCATCTTCGTGTAGATCGAGTAGAAGTGCTTGGCGCGGCCGAGGATCTCCGCCTCGATGCCGACCTTTTTCAGCTCGTCATGGAGATAGGCGCCGGCCTTGTTGACGTAGTCCTCGCGCTCGATCCGCTGCTGGGCGACAAGCTGCTTGATCTCCTCGTACTTGCGGGGATGCAGCGCCGCAAAGGAAAGGTCCTCGAGCTCCCACTTGATCGCGTGGATGCCGAGTCGGTGGGCAAGCGGCGCGTAGATCTCCAGGGTCTCGCGGGCCTTGAGGATCTGCTTCTGCTTCGGCAGGGCGGCCAGCGTGCGCATGTTGTGTAGCCGGTCGGCGAGCTTGATCAGGATCACCCTGATGTCAGACGCCATTGCGACCATCATCTTGCGGTAGTTCTCAGCCTGGCGCTCGTCGCGGCTCTCGAATGTGATCTCGGTCAGCTTCGTGACTCCATCGACGAGCTGGGCGATCTCGGCGCCAAAGATGTCGGTGATCTCCCCGAGGCTGGCGCTCGTGTCCTCGACAGTATCGTGGAGCAGGGCCGCCGCAAGTGTCTCTGTATCGAGGCGCATCCCTGCGCAGATTCGCGCCACGCCGACGGGGTGGGTGATGAACTCATCACCCGAGTGGCGAAGCTGGTCGGCGTGACGGTCACGGGCAAATGCGAAGGCCTCTTCGATAAGGCCACGATCGACGGCGAAATCCCCAGCTTCCGACCCGTCTTCGGGCTCGAATTCCTCGATCAACGCGAAGAGGTCGACCAGCATCGACCGCTCTTCGTCAGTCAGCGGCGCATTGACCTCATCGACCGTAATGGCGTTGGCAGCCTCGGGTTCGACGAAACCGACCTCGGTGTGGCCGAGGCGGACTTCCTCTTCTTCCCTTATGCCTGCGGTGGCTGCTGGTGCCTGTTTCTTTCGAGCCATTTCCTGCCTTTCCCGAGCCGGGCTTCGGCTGCCCTGAATATCGCTGATTGCTCGAGATCTGTTCCCTCCGAGGATACGGCCCCGAGCGTTCGGGCTTGATCCGCCCAACCGGCGCCTTCCACGAGGCCCAGTTCGCTCAAGACACCTACGAGCGCCCCCGCGGTTTCCGGACTGCGGAGATGAGGACCCGCGCCACGCAGCAACACATCGAGAGCCGCTCCGGAAACCTCGCCGGTGGTTCGCAGCGCGCGATACATCTCGCCCAGCCGTGGCCTCAGGTCAAAACGATCGGCGAGAACCTGAAGGGCAAAACGTTGCTCAGGGCCTCCCCAGCTGGCATGGACGTAGCCTCCGTTGCCTGTTTGGGCCTCAGCAAGTTCAAGCTCGCCGGATGACGACGGGGGATCGACCAGAACCACATGTCCAAACCCGACACCGCGATCCTCCGCCAATTCGAGTGCCGCGTAGTCGACCATTGCGAGGTGCCCATCTCTTGCTTCAAGCACCGAGTTGATCGCCTCTACCCCACAACGTGAGCAGGCGATCGAGGCCGAGCCGCCGGCAAAACGCGATAGTCCCGCCGCTCCGAGCGCAAGGCCGGCGCGCCGTGATGCATCCGAGACGACGGCGAGGACCGGCTCACCGGTTGAGACCACCTCGGCCACCGTTGCCGACGGTGACCCCCGATGCGCCTCGATGCGGACCTGTGCGGCGCCGACTGCCGTCTGCCCCCCCGGGAGCACACTCGAAGCCACTCCGGTTGGGGATTCCTCCGAGATGGTTGCCGCCCGCCCTGCCCGCTCCCACCACTCTCCGTCGCCGCACTCACAGCGGTGCTTCGGAGCGTCGCACCCCTCAGCAACCTGCGACTCCAGGTTGTAGATCTCACGAAGGACGATGCGAGGTTCGACGGAGCCGCGCCACTCGTTGACCTCGAGTCGAAAGGCGATATCGACCGAATCGTCATCATTCACCGGTAGCCCGGAGCGGCCGAAAGCCACGCCCACGGCCCGGTGTGCGCCGCTCTGAAGGCTGAACCTGGAGTGCTTGCCCTCCCCCATCGTCTTCACATCCGTGACCCGGGCCGATGGGACAAGCAGCCTGACCCCGGGGTTGCCCATGCCGAAGGGACCGAGCTCTCCGATCTGCTCCGCCAGCTCGAGTCCCATCGATGTGCCGCCGACGACGGCATCGACCTGCTCCGTCCGGGTTCTCGGATCAGTGCCAAAGAACTCGCACGCGTGGTTGATGAATGCGGCGCGGAAGGCGGCTATGGAGTCTGCACGGAGTTCGAGACCCGCGGCCGCCCTGTGACCGCCAAAGCTGACCAGGTGCTCCGAGCAGGCCTCGAGCGCGGCAAGCAGATCGAACCCTGGGATGCTGCGACCGGAACCACGCGCCGAACCGTCCTCGCCGATCGAGATGACAACCGTTGGCGCCCAATGCGCCTCGGCCAAACGCGACGCGGCAATGCCGACGACTCCTGGATGCCAGCCCGCCCCAGCGACCACCACGGCCGGTGCCTCCTGCTCCGCGGGGGTCAGAACCCGAAAAGCCTTTTCGGCGGCGGCCTCGACGTCACGCTCGGTGAACTGGCGCTCGCGGTTGGCGCTGTCGAGCTCTTCGGCGATTGCGGCCGCCCGCTCGGGATCCTCGGTCAGGAACAGCTCGACGCCTGCGTCGGCGCGGTAGAGGCGCCCGACTGCGTTGACCCTCGGACCGAGCCGGAAGCCGAGATCCTTTTCGCCGACCGCATCGAGATTGACACCGGCGACCCTGGCGAGCGCAAGGAGACCCGGGCGCCTCGTACGCCTCAGCGCATCCAGGCCGAGCTTGACCAATGATCGGTTCTCTCCGACAAGCGGGACCAGATCCGCGACCGTCGCCAGGGCGACCAGGTCAAGGTCGGTGTCAGCTGCGGCGGGATCGCCCGACGTGGCCCTGAGGGCCGAGCTGAGCTTCCAGGCCACCGCTGTCCCGCAGAGATCCGCGAACGGATAGCCATCGATGACCGGGTGCAGGATCAGGCAGTCGGGGAGTTCATCCTTGGGCTGGTGGTGATCGGTGACGACGACGTCGATCCCCAGGCCGACGGCCTCGCGGACCTCGTCAACGGCGGTGATGCCGCAATCGACGGTGATCAGGAGGCCGGTCCCCCGCTCGGCGAGGCGCTTGACGTTTGCGGAGCCGAGGCCGTAGCCATCGCCGATCCGGTCGGGGATCAGCCAGTCACACACGGCGCCAAGGTTCCGGAGGGTCGAGACCAGGATCGTGGTGGAGCAGACTCCGTCCACGTCGAAGTCGCCGTGGACCGTGATCCGGCGCCCGTTCTCGATCGCGTTCCGAACCCTCTCGACCACCTTGGCCATCGACCGGAACTCGGATGGGTCGTGCGACTCGACCGCAGCCAGAAAGCTCCGGGCCTGGTCCGGCGTCCGGTGTCCGCGCCTTACGAGGGTGATCGCGACAGGCTCGCTGACCCCCAACTCATCGACCAGAAGCCGCGCCTCCGCGTAGCGGTACGGCTTCGCCTCGTAGGCCTTGAGGGGATCAGACATCAGCCAAGGCTACGGCCGGTCGGGGCGGAACCCGCTCCGGCTGCCCGGCTCAGGCCGCTCTCGCAGCCGATTCTTCCTGGCGAGCGCCAATCCAGTAGATCACCGCAAGCCCGACGATCGTCCCGGGGACGGCGGCGAAAACGGTGAGAACGTCGGTATCGCCGAGTGCCTTCCCCGAGATCGCGTGGAAGATCGCTCCAGAGGCGACCGCGCCGACCAATGCGCCAAGGAATGCGCCGACGATCCCCTGCCAGAAGCGTTCATGGTGAGGAAGAAAGACCGTGAAGTGCCAGAGCGCGATGCCCGTTATTGCCCAGACGATCACGGCCATTATCTGCTCCTCCCGTGCTTGCGACGACGATGTGGCCGACGTCCGGTCTCTGGACGCGACGAAGTCTTTGCGGCCTTGGAAGCGTCGCCGCCGCCTTCCACCTCGGCGTCGCCTGCTCCGGGGCTGTCGGGTCCGGGGTCGTCGGGGCCGTTCTCGATCGCCGGTGCGGCATCTACCCTGGCGGCGCGCGCCTGGGTCGCCTGCTCACCCTCCAGCTCCAACTCGGCGTCTGTGGGTTCGGTGTCACCCAGCTTCGCAACCTCGACATCCTCTGCGAACGGCGGTACCTCGCCGTAGGCCGCGATCAACCTGGCACCTCGGCGCCTGTATGCGGGCTCGCGCTCCTTCCAGGCGGTCAGGACCGGCGATGCGATGAAGATCGATGAGTAGGTTCCCGAGATGATCCCGATCATGATCGCGAAGGCAAAGTCCTGAAGCGTCGTGCCGCCGAAGATCATCAGCGCCACGACGCTGATCAGAGTGCAGAAGCTGGTCACCAGTGACCGGGTCATCACCTCGCTCATCGAGCGGTTGACGATCTGTGAGAACGCTGCGCGCGGCATGCGCGGCAGGTTTTCTCGAATGCGGTCGAACACGATGATTGTGTCGTAGAGCGAGTAGCCCAAAATAGTCAATATGGCGGCAACCGTCGAGGTCGTCACCTCTCGGCCGGTCAGAGCGTAGATACCGCCCGTGATCAGGATGTCGTGGACGATCGCGATCAGCACCGGGATCGCGAATTTGGGTTGGAAGCGGATCGCGATGTAGCCGGAGATCAGCAGCAGCGAGAAGATGATCGCGAGCACCGCACTGTCTGCCACCTGAGCACCGAAGGTCGGCCCGATCGTGGTGTTGTCGAAGGCCCCCTGATCGATTCCGTACTTGTTGTCGAGCGCCGACTGTATTTCGTCGCCCTGCTTCGGGGTCAGCTCCGAGGTCTCGATCTGGAAGACGTTGTCGCCCAGGTTCGGGTCCGATGCCCGCTGGATCGACTCATCCTTGATTCCAATCGAGTTGAGCGTGCCGCGCACCCCATTCTCGTCTGTCGTCTGGGACAGCGCGACCTTGATCCGCGTTCCGGATTCGAAGTCGATCCCGAAGTTGAGCTGCTTCGTGGTAAGTGCGAAGGCACCGATGATCAGGATCATTCCCGAGATCGAGAAGAACCACTTGCTGGCGCCCATGAAGTCGAAGTGCCATCTGACCCGCTCCTGCGGCTTTGCACCCAGCATCGCGGGTGACCGCATGAACTTCGTGTGGCTCATGCTGCCGAGCAGAGCCTGCGTGAACACAACCGCGGTCAGCAACGAAACCATGATCCCGACACCGAGCGTAAAGGCGAAACCCTTGACGCCGGCGGTCGCGAGCACGAAGAGGATGAAGGCGGTCAGCAGGGTGACGACGTTGGCGTCGATGATCGTCGCGATGCCGCGTCGGTAGCCGATCGTGATCGCCGAAGAGATCGATCTCCCCGCGCGGACCTCTTCCTTTATCCGCTCGAAGATGACGATGTTGGAGTCGGCCGCGACCCCAATGGTGAGAATCAGTCCTGCAATTCCCGGCAAGGTCAGGGTGATCGGGATCAGCTTGATCAGCGCGAAGAAGATCAGCCCATAGGCGATAAGAGCGCTCGATGCAATCACGCCGAGAACCCGGTAGAAGCCGACCAGGAAGAGCATCACCAGGATCAGGCCGATCGCGCCGGCCAGGATGCCCTGGTCGAGCGCCTGCTGACCGAGGGTCGCGGAAACCTGTGTCTGGCTGATCAGCTGGAGGGTGATCGGAAGCGCGCCGATCTGCAGGGCGGAAGCGACATCCTGCGCCTCCTGGGGGGTGAAACTGCCGGAGATCTGGGCGCCGGTGCGACCGTCGATACCGTCGGGGTTCTCGGCAAAGTTGATGATCGGCCGCGAGACGACCTCGTTGTCGAGCACGGCTGCGAAGTGGCCCGAGAGCGCCGAGGCCTGAGCCGAGTTGACGGGCCCGATCGCCTTGTTCTGGCCGCGCTGGGCGATCGCCCGGGTCACATCCTGGAACTCCTGACGACCCTTGTCGGTGAAGCTGAAGGTGATGTTCGGCTGGTTGGTGACCTGGTCGTATCCCTGGGCCGGATCCTTGATCTCGGAGCCCGAGAGCGCGGGCCTGTCATTGAGGACCCAATAGCACTCGCTGGTCAGGCAGGCCGGGTCCGACTTCTGGGTGTCGGTGAGCACCAGGGTGCCCTGCTGGACCGTGAGGACCTGCCCCGCGCTCTTCGAGAACTTCTTGCCGGTCGGAGACTCATAGAGGTCCTTCTTTGCAGAGACCGGCCCGGCCAGTAGCTTCGGCTCCTTGCCCTTGCTGAACAGGTAGTAGCGGGGACCGGTCGTGGTGCACCCATCACACGATTGCGGCTGCTGGGATGCCACGCTTACGGCCTTATAGGCACTGTCGAACGGCGTCTCGGAGCTGCCACCGGGCTTTGCCTTCGGGATCTTCGGCTGGGTGATGACATTCGGTTCCCAGTCATAGAAGTAGAGCTGCGCAGTGGTACCCACCTGGTCGATCGCGCGCTTCGCGTCGGTGATGTCGGGGAGGCTGACCGTGATCTCGGTCGCGCCGAGGCGGGAAACCTCGGGCTCGGCGACGCCGAGGGTGTCGATCCTCTCGCGGATCTTCGTGATCGCCTTGTCGATCGTGTCGCCCGTCACCTCGGGGTTCGACGGGGTTCCGCGACCCTGGTAGACGAGCTCCAGCCCGCCCTTGAGGTCGAGGCCGAGGCGGGTCGACTTGCTGACGATGACCAGCGCCGAGACGGCAACGAGGCCGAGGACGAACAGCAGGACAAAGAGATTTCGCTTGCGACTTCCCACTGTGAGGCCCTAACCCTCCGGCGTCAGCACGATCAACAGACCGCCGTCGTCGTCATAGGCTGGAAAGACGTCTGCGACGGCCTGCGCCGAGCGATCGCCATCGGCGCTGACCGCAACCCGCTTGCCGAGCGAGCGCACGCCCCATTCGAGTGAGGTCTCCAGGGGATCCGTGAATCCGTCTCCATCGGTGTCTGCGGTCTCGCCGCCGTCGCCCGGGTCAACCCAGTGCAGGCCGAGCACATCGCGCACCGATCGCCCGATCACATCCTCATCCTTGAGACCCGTCAACTCGAAGCTCCCCTTACCCGCATCGATCACACGCGCCTCCTTGTCACAGACGAAGAAGGCTGCGTTGGGAGCGGGATAGTAGTCGTCCAGGAGCTCGAAGAGGAAACCGAAGCCGCACTTGGGGCAACCCTTGGGCCTGGTGCTGAATCCGGCGGTTCGCTCCGCGCTCATCTCGCGGTTTCCGCAGTTGGGGCAAATGAAGAATGGCATCTGGGCTCGACAGGCTATTGAACGGCGGCCTTCGACAGACGCCGGGCAAAAATGCTCAGAAGAGGCTCGCGATGCCATCCGGCATCGGGACGCCGAGATGGTCAAAAGCAGACGGGGTCACAACCCGGCCCCGCGGGGTCCGCTTGATCAACCCCCGCTGGAGGAGATAGGGCTCGAGGACGTCCTCGATCGTGTCCTGCTCTTCGCCGATCGCAACCGCGAGGGTCGAGAGCCCGACCGGGCCTCCGCCGAACTTCACCGCCACCGTGGTCAGGAAGGCACGGTCGGCTCGATCAAGCCCGATCGAGTCGACCTCGAGCATCGCGAGAGCAGCCTCCGCGGAGTCCGCGTCAATCGTTCCAACGCCCTTGACCTGCGCGAAGTCGCGGACCCTCCTGAGAAGGCGATTGGCGACGCGAGGGGTGCCGCGCGACCGCCCGGCGATCATCTCCGCTCCCCCCTCATCGATCTCGACGCCGAGCACGCCTGCCGAGCGCCCGATGATCGTCGCAAGATGCGAAGAGTCGTAGTACTCGAGCCGATGCGAGACGCCGAAGCGATCCCGCAGCGGCGTCGTCAGCAGTCCGCTTCGCGTCGTCGCCCCTATCAGGGTGAATGGAGGAAGCGGCAGTGTCACGGTGCGTGCTCCGGCACCCTGTCCGAGGATGACCGGCAGCTCACCGTCCTCCATCGCCGGATAGAGGGTTTCCTCTATCGCGCGGCCGAGCCGGTGGATCTCGTCAATGAAGAAGACGCTTCCGGGCTCGAGCGAGGTCAGGAATGCCGCGATGTCGGCCTTGCGCTCCAGCGCGGGGCCAGCGGTCTGGATCAACGGGACGCCCATCTCGGAGGCAACGATGTTGGCCAGCGATGTCTTCCCGAGACCGGGTGGACCGGCGAGCAATACATGATCGAGCGGCTCCCCGCGCCGCTTCGCCGCCTCGATGAAGATCTCGAGCTGCCCGGTGACCTGCTTCTGATTGACGAACTCGGCCAGAGTCCTCGGCCTCAGCGAACGGTCGAGATCCTCTTCAGACCGATCGGCCCTTGCGTCGTGGACTCGCACCTCGGCATCGAGGGGAATCGGATCGTCACCGATTCCAGGTGTCCGGATCCTCTTTCGGCTGACGTCCCGGGGTTCGTTCACTGTCTCGTGCTCCGCGACTCACCGGCAAGTCGCAGGGCGGCCGCAATCAATGCCTGTGGGTCGTCTGCTGGGACATCGGAGGGAATCGACTCGAGCAGCTGCTCAGCCTCCAGCGGCACGTAGCCGAGATTGATCAACCCGTCGCGGGCAAGGCTCCGGGCGTCGGGGTCGATCGGCGAATCGCTGATGCCTGACTCCTCCAGGGAGCCCGCAACCTTGTCGCGAAGCTCGACGATGATCCGCTCAGCGGTCCGCTTGCCGATCCCGGGCACCGCCTGGAAACGCTGCCAGTCGCCGGCGGCAAGGGCACGCAACAGCTCACGCGGTGCCCCTCCGGAAAGGGTCGCGACCGCGACCTTCGGGCCTACGCCGCTGACCGTGATCAGGAGGCAGAAGAGATCGCGCTCCTCCTCTGACGCAAAGCCGTAGACCGAGATCGAGTCCTCGCGGACGATCGTCTCGGCATGCAGAAAAGTCTCCCGGCCGATCGCCGGAACAGCCTTGAGCGTCTCGCTCGAGACGGTCAGCCGATAGCCGACTCCGGATGCCTCGACCACGACATGATCCATGCGACGGACGAGCACCTCGCCGCGGACAGCGGCGATCATCCCGCCACCCGGTCTCCGGCCTGCTCCGGATTCTTCCCGACGCTGATCCTGATCGCCTCGGATCGGCCGATCGTCCCGCCGTGACAGATCGCCACGGCAAGAGCGTCCGCGGCGTGATCGGGAGAAGGCGCCTCGGGCAGCCCGAGCAGGGTCCCGACCATCCGCTGGACCTGCTTCTTGTCGGCACTTCCGGACCCGCAGACCGCCATCTTGATCGCCTGCGGCGTGTAGACCGAACACTCGATTCCACTCTGGGCGGCCGCAAGCATCGAAACTCCGCTTGCCCGGCCGACCGACATCGCGGAGCTGGCGTTCTTCCCGAAGTAGATGTCCTCGATCGCGAGAGCCGCGGGCTGATGCCACTTCATCAGCTCGACCAAGGAGCCATGTATCCGCTCCAGACGCCGCTCCATCGGCGTTTTCGAGTCGGTTTCGATCACACCGCCGTCAAGGGCGACCATCCGGTTGCCCTCGATGCGGATAACTCCGAAACCCAAGTTGGAGGGTCCGGGATCGATGCCCATCACAACTCTCATTACCTCCGATTCTGCGCTACGGCCCGGATGCCTTCCCGAATCGGCCCTATTCCGCGGCCAGACGAGCCAGGATGTCCTCGTCAATGTCGAGGTTTGCATGCACCTCATTGACGTCGTCCTGCTCCTCCAGGGCATCAAGCAGCCTCAGCAGCGTGCCGGCATCCGACTCCTCGATCTCGACCGTGTTCTTGGGCTCGGTCGCAAGCCCGACGAAGCGGATCTCGACCCCAGCGCCCTCGAGGGCCTCGCGAACCGCGGTCAGATGGGCGGTGTCGGAAACCACCCGAAGCTCGTCGCCAACCCCCTGGACATCCTCGGCGCCGGCGTCGATCGCGATCAGCACGTCGTCCTCGGAGTAGCGGGTTCCGTCGATTGCGATCACGCCGCGCTTCTCGAAGATCCACGCGACCGAGCCCGGCTCCCCGAGGCTCCCGTTGTGGCGTGTGAACGCGTAGCGGACCTCAGCGCTGGTCCGGTTGCGGTTGTCGGTCAGCGCCTCGACCAGGATCGCTGCGCCGCCCGGCCCGTAACCCTCAAAGATGACCCGCTCGATCGTCTCGCCCTCGGCGGCGATCCCGGTGCCACGGTCGACGGCGCGCTGGATGTTGTCCTTTGGCATCGACGCATCGCGCGCCTTCTGGATCGCGACCGTGAGTGACGGGTTCGACTCAGGATCTCCCCCACCCTCACGGGCCGAAACGGTGATCGCCCTTGCAAGTTTCCCGAATGCCTGCCCCCGTTTTGCATCGACGGCGGCCTTCTTGTGTTTGATCGACGCCCACTTCGAATGTCCGGCCATCTCCTAATCTTGCCGTTTCCGCGCCTGAAACGGAGTCCGGCGCCGTCTCAGACCACGAGAGCGGCCCGGCCTGCCAACCTATGGATGGGAAATGAACGACTCGACCAACATCGTCAAGCCGAATCGGAGCTTCGCAGCCGGGGCGATAATCGCCACGATGCTGTTGCTCTCGATGTCACTCTGGACCGTGGTCCCGTTTGGATGGATCTGGATCGGCTCGCAACTTTCGAAGACGCAGTTTCCGAGCGCCGGCCCGTACATGCTCGTGC
Organism: Solirubrobacterales bacterium; assembly: GCA_038207745.1. GTDB lineage: Bacteria > Actinomycetota > Thermoleophilia > Solirubrobacterales > 70-9 > JBBQZL01. Next base: position 369 of record JBBQZL010000067.1, on the reverse strand, counting down.
TCGGGGGGATCATCCTGACCATCGTCATCCTCGCCTGGGTGCTCGGACGGCTCAACAATCTCTACATCAAGGTGACCGGAACAACCACAGTCCGCGCCCCGCGAGCGCCCTGGCTCAAGAGCCTGCGTGACTCGGAGGGGTCCAACGAGGGTCCGACCGTGATCGAGACGGTTATCGTCGCCTCGGCGATGCTGGCGCTCGTCGCCCTTGCGGTCTGGTTCCTGCTCCTGGCCGGGTCACCTCTGCCCAGCGGTTCCCCGTAGGTCCTATACGACGAACCTGCCGTCGATCTGGAGGTCCTCGCCGTCGACGACGATCGAGCCGCCGCCGCGCAGGTCACAGACAAGATCGGTGTGAACGGCGAATTCA
>JBBQZL010000066.1:0-12388 GCA_038207745.1 Solirubrobacterales bacterium | reverse complement strand
CACGGGCGATTCAGCGGCCTCTTCTGCCCCGGTCAGACGATCCGCGCGGACAGACCGCCGTTGGGTCAACCGCGCAAGGGGTCTCGCCTCCAGCGCCCCAGCCTGGGCAAACCGGATGTACCGGAGATCCCTGCTCGTCATCAGGGCGCTCACTGACCCCGAAACCGGGGCGCAGATTGCCGCGCTCCGCGACGGCTGGGACTCCGTCTGGCCCCGCGATGCGGCGACCGGGGCGATCGCCCTCTCGTCTGCCGGTTTTGAATCAGAGGCGAGGCGGAACGCCCGATTCCTGGCCGAGCTGAGCACGGATGATGCGGCCCGCTTCCGTCCCGATGGCTCTCCGATCAGCGATGGACGGGAGCTGCAGGGCGACGGTGCAGGATGGGTCGGCGCCGCAGCCAAGGCCACTGGACTCGCGGGGGTGCCGGTGCCACAAGGCGACCGGTGGCGCGATCGCGGTGACTACGGTGAGCGCTCCGGCGAGAGCGGGGACCTGCTCGGCAATGCGATCGCGGGCGGTGCCGGCTCCGAGGAGATCCTCGACAAGTTCGGCTACCGGGGGCGCCTCGTCCGCCAGGCCGGCGACAAGGGGTCGGGCTTTGACGCAGCCGCGGCCTGGGCAATCACACCGTTTCCCCGAGCGGAGCTTCTGACCTCAGCGCGCCACACTCTCGCCGCCCTGCTGCCGCCCACCAACCCGTTCGGCATCCCGCCATCTTCGGACTGGGGAGGTGATGACCCCTGGAGTGCCCCGACAGCGTGGACCGCCTGGAGCCTCGCGACGATCGGTGAACGGGCGATCGCCTTGAGGCTGATGCTGGCGATCAGGCGATCAGAGACCCCCACCGGGATGATCCCCGAGCGGGTGGGGGCCCATACCGGCCTTCCGCGCTCGACCACACCGCTTGGCTGGTCACATGCGCTCGCGATCATGGCTCTCGAAGAGCTCTGGCCGCCGAGTCCGATGGTGCCGAGCCGGGTTTCCGGCTAACTTCTCTGGATGAGCAGGTTCGGTTTCCTGACCGCGATCTTTCTCTCAGCCGTCGCGATGGCGGGATGCGGCGACTCGAATGAGAAGCCCGGCCTGCAGCCGCCAAAGCGCGCGCTCGACCCCCGCGCCGAGGCGCTCCGCTTCTTCCCTGCGGGCACCCAGATCGTCTTTCTGCTCGATACCGTTGACCCCGATGCCCTTGCCACCCTGGATCAGGACGGGCTGGCCATTAGAACCTGGTCCGGCCTGCGCGGGAACATCGACACCCGCCTGAGAGAGGCGGGTGTCGACTCGGATCAGATTCTCAACCTCTCTCGCACAGAACAGAACCAGACTGATCTCCCGGCGCCGGAGCTGGTCATGGGCGCCGAGGACGACAGGCACCTAGAGCGCCAGGGACCGCTGTTCGTCCTGCCGACTGACAAGGGCGTCGAGCTTGCGGCACTCTTTGACTCCCTCGCGCAATCCGGACCGCTCGAGCCGGCAGGTAGCTTCGACGAGGCGCACCTGTTCTCGGGGCCCGCTATCGCCTTCGCGGTTCGCGACGGAGTGCTGATCGGCGCCGGCTCGATCAGACAACTTCGAAGTGCGATCAAGACCAGAGATGGCGACAGCAAGGCCCAGCTCGACGATGCAGCCGTGTCGGCGAGTCTGACCAAACTCCCCGATGACCCGGCGCTCAAGGCCTACGTCGTATCCGGCGGCGACAACGGGCTCGCGACGGCGATGCCAAACCTGCTCGCGGCCGCACCGTGGCTCAATCAGGTCGACGATGCGTCGATCGGATTCACGAGCGAGACGACTGGACTCGCGATCGACGTTGTCGCCCAGCTGTCCCCGGACAGGCCGGAGGGCTCGGGACCAGACCTCTCCGAGGCGCCGCAAGGTGTGGCCCTGTCCAAGCGCGAACTTCGCTCGGTCTTCGGGTCCGAAGCCGCCGGGGACAGCCGGGTGACCAGCGCGATCATCGACTCGGCTCCCCTGGATGGAAAGACCTCGCTACGAAAGGACGAGGTTCGCGCGCACCTGACGGTGGCGGGCCGATGACCGTTGACGTATGGATGCAGCACCCGACGCTTCGTTTTCTGGGAGATGAGATGTTCGACAGCCTCCGCCGCTGGACCGGGCAGGAGATTCCGGATCAGGAGATCCCGATCGACGCAACGGTTGGAGCGATGGACACCGCCGGCGTCGGCTCGGGCCTGCTCAGCGCCTGGACGTCTCCGGAGGGTCGGCTGATCACCAATGACGATGTCGCGGGCTGGGTTGCCGAACACCCGAATCGCTTCGCGGGCATCGCCTCGGTTGACCTTCGAAGGCCGATGGAGGGGGTCCGCGAGCTGCGGCGCTGCGTGGAGGAGCTGGGCTTCAGGGGATTGCGGGTTGTCCCGTGGCTCTGGGAGGCGCCGGACGGACTCGGAGTGTCCGAATCACGCATTCTCGATCAACGGGACCGATCGGCCACGGCGCCCAGGCCTTGATCGTCAGCCCCCGCTGGCTCTTCCGCCGATCAGCTCCATCAACTCGACCGCGCCGGCCTTGTGAAGCGGCTCGTTGAGATTGCCGCATTTGGGGCTCTGGACACAGGAGGGGCAACCGTTCTCACACGGGCATTCGCCAATCAGCCGCAGGGCGTTTCCGACCAGCAGGCCGAATTCATCGAATCCACGGCGGGCGATCCCGATCCCGCCCGGGTGGCCGTCGTAGATGAAGATCGTCGCGTGGCCGGTCTGGAAGTGGACATTGGTTGAAAGCCCGCCGATGTCCCACCGGTCACACATCGCGATCAATGGCAGGACCGCGATCTGCCCGTGTTCGGCAGCGTGGAGGGATCCGAGCAGGATCTCCATCGGGATCTCGGCCTGGACGTGCCTGGGGATCGTGTACCAGAGCGCCTGGGTGACGAAGTTCTGCTCGGGCAGCTCGAGCGAGACGATGTCGAATGGCTCCTGATCGGCGATCAGCACGCGCTGGTAGGCGATCACCTCCTCGGTGACGGAAACCTCACCGAAGAAGAGCTCGACACCGCCGTCCGGGCCGAGCGCATCCGGGCGCTGCTCGATCACGCGCTCGATGTGGATGTCGGTTTCCATCTTCGGCCGCGTGAACCAATCCCCGTCGAATGCGTCGACCACGGCGCGCCCAGAGTCGAGAGCGAGACTCCTGACCTCATAGGAGCGCCCGAGATGGAGGTAGATCGCGCCCGGATGGATGGTCGTGAATGCACGCTCGGACTCGACCATCCCGAGCATCTCCCCTGAGGATTGCTCGACCACCGCGATCGATTCCGCCGACGATGACCTGAGCGCGATCTTCGATGCGACGAAGCCGCTGTCTCTGGGCAGCAGCCGTCCACCGAGGTCGCGAAGCTCACCCTGGGCGACGAGACGGTCGGCGCGCTCCCGCCAGCCCTGACCGAAGACCGGGTCGTCCTCGTCGGTGAGCGGAAGCTCAAAGGCCGCGGCGACCAGATGGCGGGAGGCGATCTGCTCCGACTCATGATCGAGAATCGCTGCCTCGACGGGCCGGTTGATGAACTCGTCAGGATGCCGGCAGAAGAACTGATCAAGTGCGTCCTGTCCCGCGATATAGACCGCCAGTCCCTGCTTTCGCCTGCCTGCCCGGCCCCACATCTGACGAAGGCTCGCGACCGTGCCCGGAAAGGTGACGCAGATCGCGGCGTCGAGCTCGCCGACATCGATCCCCAGCTCGAGCGCATCGGTTGAGACCACGGCCAGGAGCTCACCCGCCGAGAGACGCTCCTCGATATCGCGGCGCTGCTGCGGCGTGTATCCGGCCCTGTACGGCGCGATCCGCTTCGCCAGATCGCCCTTGCCGCGCTCGACAAGCAGGTCCTTGGTGAAGCGCTGGATCAATTCGATGCCCCTGCGGCTGCGCAGGAAGCAGATCGTCCTGACCCCGGAACCGACCAGGTTGGCAAGCAGCTCCGCCGCCTCCGAGAGCGGCGATCGCCGGGTCCCGGTCGCCTCGTTGATCAACGGCGGGTTCCAGATCGCGATCTCGCGTCCCGCCACAGGTGCTCCGTCGTCATCGATCAGCTCGAATGAGGTGCCGACCAGGCGCTCGGCAAGCTCCATCGGGTTCGCGATCGTCGCCGAGGCGAGCAGGAATCGGGGGTTCGCCCCGTAGGCGCGGGCAAGCCGGCGCAGACGCCTCAGCACGTTGGCCACGTGGGAGCCGAAGACACCGCGGTAGGTGTGCGCCTCATCGACCACGACCCAGCCCAGGTTGGAGATGAAGTCCCCCCAGCCGCGGTGGTGCGGAAGCATCCCGACGTGGAGCATGTCCGGGTTGGTGAGGATCAGATTCGAGCGGCGACGGATCGCCGGGCGCTCATCCTTCGGGGTGTCGCCGTCATAGATCGCCTCACGGACATTTGGCGGCCGAAGCTGGCCGAGCTTCCGGGCCTGGTCCTGGGCGAGTGCCTTGGTCGGATAGAGATAGAGTGCCCGGGCCTTCGCATCGATCGCGATCCCATTCAGGACCGGGAGATTGAAGGCCAGTGACTTGCCCGACGCGGTCCCGCTTGTGATCACGAGATCCGACTCCGGCGCGGCGTCATAGGCGCGGCGCTGGTGCGAGTAGAGCCGGGTTATCCCCACCTCCTTCAGCCGCTCGCGCAGATTTGGATCGAGGTCCTTGGGAAGTGCCGCGTACCTGGCGGCGCGCTCACCCTCGGATGCCTCGGCCACGACGCGCCCGTCGCGGCGCGCCGGGTCGACCGCGATCGCCCACGGTGTGGCAAGAAGATCCCTAGCCATCGGAGGCGGCGCCTGCCTGCCATCGAGGAGCGATCCGGGCCGCGATCCGCATCGCCTGAAGTGCCGACGCATCATGGAGGCGGTGGACCTGGGCGCCGGCCTCGACGGCAAGCGCGACGGCTGCGGCGGTCCCCCACTCCCTGTCCTCGGGATCAAGCCTCGCCTCCCAGGATCCGGCAAGCACCGCGCCGATGAAGTCCTTGCGCGAGAGTGAGATATAGAGAGGAAGGCCAAGCGCGTGGAACTCGTCGAGGCGGCGCAGGATCTCCAGGTCGTCCGCCGTTGTGAGGTCGAAGTCGAGCCCGGGGTCGATCGCGATCTGCGCCGACTCAACTCCCCGGGACAGCGCCAGCTCGACCCGATCATTGAACCATCGCTTCATCTGATCGACGAGATCCGGATATTCGGGCACCGATCGGTCAGCCCGCGGTGGCCCCTCGATGTGCATGAGGACGTAGCCGGCACCGGTCGAGGAAACGATGTCGAAGATCTCCTCGCTCCCGCCGCTGATGTCATTGACGATCGCTGCACCGGCCTCGACGGCGGATGCCGCAACCGGCGCGGAGAAGGTGTCGGCGGAGACCAGCACACCCCGGGCGACCAGGCTCTCGACCGTCGGAATCAGCGCGGCGGCCTCAGCCTCAGGCGCCACCGGCGGTCCGCTCCGTGCGGCAACCGCCCCGACATCGATCATCGCGAACCCCGACTCCGAGAGGGCGAGTCCATCGCGGACCGCCTGCTCGGGATTGCCGCTCCGGGCGCCCGAAAACATCGAATCGGTGGTCACATTGACGATGCCCGCACCCAGCGGCTCTGTCAGATCCAGGGTTCGGTCGCGAAGTCGCCAGGCGGGGGGCACCCGCCAACCGTAGCGACGCGGGTGTGCCGGAAGTGCGCCAACAGTTACGGTTCGAACTCGAATGGCTCTGCGATGCGTGTACACCGACCTCGACGGGACCCTGCTCGGCAGGGGCGGCTCCCTGTTCACCGATGAGAACGGCGCCTTCTCCCTGATGCAGGCAAAGGCGCTGCAGGCATGTGACCGGGCCGGCGTCGAGGTGGTGATCATGTCGGGACGCCGAGAGGCTCAGGTCCACGAGGACTCGCGTCTGATCAACCAGACCTCCTATATATACGAGGCCGGATGCGGCTTCGTGATCGACCGCGAGACGACGCTCCTGACCGGTGACCTGACGATCAGCGAGGAGCTCGGGACGATCTTCGAACAGAGCGAGGCCCGCGGCATCCCGGATCTGCTCTTCCAGGCCTACGAAGGACGCCTCGAGTACCACGAGCCCTGGCATCAGGGACGGGTCCTCTCCCACCTCTTTCGCGGCAAGGTCGATGTCGTCGAGGTCAACGAGGTCCTGGAGGTGAATGGCCACGGTGACTTTCGCTTTCTCGACAACGGCGCGATCGGTCGCAGCATGCCCGGTATCGAGGTCAGCCACGCCTATCACCTGGTGCCCAGGGGATCGAGCAAAGCCGCCGCTGTCGCAGCCCACGCGGCTGCCCGCGGATACGAGACCTCGGAGTGCATTGCGGTTGGTGACTCGATCGAGGATCTCGAGGTCTCCCCCTCGGTCGGGCACTTCTACATGGTCGCCAACGGCCCCCGCAAGGATGCCGGTGTCCGCGAGGCAATCTCCAAGTGGCCGAATGCCTCTGTCACCGACGGCGCCACGGGCGACGGCTTCTACGAGGCAGTCGTGACCAGCCTCATGCAGGCCCCCGCAGTCCTCGAGTAGCGGCCCGGATTGCGATTCAGCCCCGGCGCGGGGCGGCGGAGCCGCCACGGGCGCGGCGGAGCAACCCGTCGACGAGGCCGGGGGCGATGCCGTTGATGCCGAGCAGCCTCACCTTGGCCGGGATGAAGACCTCGCGGCGGTCGTCACGGACCCCGCTGATCAATGCCATCGCAACCTCTTCGGCGCTGATCGCCTCGTCGAAGTCGCGCCAATCCGGCATCCGATCCATCTGGTGGGTGTGGAGATCGGTCTTGACCTCACCCGGGAGCATCGTGGTCACCGAAACCCCGGTCCCGGAGAGTTCATGCCTGAGAGCCTGCGCAAACCCCCTGTTTGCAGCCTTGGTCGCGCCGTAGACCGCGGCGCCTGGGAAGGCTCTGAGGCCGGCGCCGGATGAGACGATGACGATGTGGCCGCCGGCCCTGTCGAGCATGTAGGGCAGCACGACGCTGACCGTGTTGAGGACTCCCATCACGTTGACCTGGACCATCTCCTCGACATCGGCGAAGTCCTGATCGGCGAATGGCGCATAGTGGGCAAGGCCCGCGTTGGCAACCAGCAGATCAATCCCGCCTGTGTCCTTGACGAAGGCCCCGGCCGCCTCGCCGATCGCCTTCAGGTCGGTGACGTCGGCTGGATAGGCGACGCCGCCAACACTCTCCGCCCGCTGCTCGAGGACCTCGCGACCCCGCGCGACCATGCCGAGCCGGACGCCGCGATCGCCCAGCGCCTCGCAGGTGGCGAGGCCGATGCCTCGCGAAGCGCCGGTCACCAACGCTCGCGTCCCGACTCCGATCTCCATGCAGGGGATCCTCTCACGGTGCCCGTGAGCCATGTGGACAACGGCGCTCGACCATCTAAGATCGGTGGCCGGACCCTGCAAGGCGAAAGGAGTGCCTGTGTCGCATGATCAAGCAACGATTGCGGAGGAGGAGTACCTCCAGACGATCTACTGGCTGATCGAGGCCAGGTTGCCGATCACCGGCGCCAACATCGCGCGGGCGATGCAGCTTTCGCCCCCGACCGTCCACGAGATGATCAAGCGCCTCGAGCAGGACGGCTATGTACAGCGGGCCGAGGACAAGACCCTCTCCTTCACCGGGCACGGCCTCGAGCACGCTGAGCAGATAGTTCGCCGCCACCGGATGATCGAGCGGTTTCTGACCGACGTTCTCGGCATCCCCTGGGATGAGGTTCACGAGGAGGCCGAGCGGCTCGAACACGCGATGTCACCGGTGCTCGAAGAGCGCATGCGGGCCGCGATCGGCGACGCGACAACCTGCCCGCATGGTCACCCGATCGTCGAGGGCGTGCGCGAGGAGGGGGTTTTACTGGCCGACGTGGAGGTCGGCGCCGACGTACACGTGCTGCGCTTCGAGAACGAGGCGGAAGAGCTGCTCCACTACCTGATGGATGCCGGCCTGCATCCGGGTCTGGAGGGCAGGCTTTCGGCCTCTGACCCGGAGTTTGTGGTGATCACAGCCACGGATGGTGGTCATCAGGTCACCCGCAGCGTCGCCGAGACCGTCTCGGTACGGGCGGATCCGGCACCACCACCTCGCGCCGCGCTTCCGGAGCAGCTCGTCCTCTCCTCCGACCGCTACGGCCGCTGAGCCGCCGGAGCCTGCGAGCGCAGGTGCCCGAGTGCCCGGGCTATCCTCGAGATCCCCTCGCTGATCCGCTCGGCCGGGACGCTCGCGAACGAGAGGCGCAGGCTGGACTCGCCGCCCTCGAGCATGAAGTCGGGTCCGGCGACGAAGGCGACGCCCTCCTCCTTTGCAAGGGCGAGCAGTGCCTTCGTATCTGTGCCGCTGTTGAGTGAGAGCCAGAGGAAGTAGCCACCCTCGGGGACCACGAACCGCGCCTCGGGGATCTGCTCGCCAAGGGCATCGACCATCGCGCCGCAGCGCTCCGCCAGCTTGCCCTTTGCAAAGGCGATGTTGGTATCGAGCGCGCCGCTCCTGCAGAGCTCGAGCACGACCGACTCGGCCAGCATGTTCGGTGAGATGTAGAGGCCGCCGGCCTTCTTGGCGAGATCGGCGATCGTCGCCTCGGGCCCGGCAAGGTACCCGACACGCACACCCGGGCTGACCGTCTTCGAGAAGGACGAGGCGTGGACCACATGGTCGGTGCTGTCCAGCGACAGCATCGTCTCGCTTGCACGGCCCTCGAACGGAAGCTCCCGGTAGGGGTCGTCCTCGAAGATCCAGAAGTCATGCTCGGTGGCCAGCTCGACCAGGCGCCGCTTCTTTTCGCCCGACAGCGTGCAACCGGCCGGGTTGTGGAAGTTGGGGATGATGTGGGCGAGCCTGATCGGGCCCTCGGCAAGGGCGGCCTCGACGGCAGCCATGTCGAGTCCGTCGGACTCGAGCGAGATCGGCACGAACTCGACGCCTATCTTCTTCAGCATCAGCAGCGTGCGGTCATACGACGGCGCCTCGACGATCACGCGGTCGCCGGCCTCGAGCAGGTGCTCGAAGAGCATCGCGCCGGCCTCGAGTGATCCGTTGGTGACCATCACCTGCGCGGTCTCCACGTCGCCGTGCCGCTTTGCGATCCACTCGCGAAGCCCCGGGTGCCCGACGCCGGTCCCGTAGGAAAGCGCCGTCTCCCAGTCGTCGGTCAGCGCGATTGCGGCCGCCTTGCGCACCGCTTCAGCGGGAATCAGGTCCGGGCTGGGAGCGCCGCGCGCGAAGCTGATCAGGTCGGAGGACATTGATCCGAGACTAGCAATCCGGGGGAGCCGTTTGCAGGCGCGGCGGCTGGGCGCCGGGACTCAGAGACTGCGGAGGGTTTCGACCGCGATCTGGGCAGCCTCGGTCGGGCTCTCGCCGACGCGGACGCCTCTTGCCTCGAGGGCGTCCTGTTTGGCCTGGGCCGTGCCGGAGGAGCCGGAGATGATCGCGCCGGCGTGGCCCATCTGCTTGCCGGGAGGTGCCGTGAACCCGGCGATGTAGGCGACAACGGGCTTCGATACATGCTCGGCGATGTAGTCGGCCGCTCGCTCCTCGGCGTCGCCGCCGATCTCCCCGACCATCACGATCAGCTCGGTTTCCTCGTCGGCTTCAAACAGGGTCAGCACGTCGATGAAGTCCGAGCCGACGATCGGGTCGCCACCAATCCCGACGATGCTCGAGTTGCCGAGCCCGGCCTGGGCCAGCTCGTTGCCGATCTGGTAGGTCAGCGTGCCCGACTTGGAGACCACGCCGATCGAGCCCTGCTCGAAGAAATGGGCGGGGATGATCCCGACGTTGGCCCTGCCGGGTGAGAGCACGCCGGGGCAGTTGGGCCCGATCAGGCGCACGCCGGCATCCTTCGCCTTCCAGTAGACGCCGAGCATGTCGAGCACCGGTATGCCCTCGGTGATCGCGATCACCGTCTCGGTCCCTGCCTCGATCGCCTCCTCGATCGCCGCGGCGGCAAAGCGAGCGGGGACGAAGATCATCGACGTGTTGGCGCCGGCCTCGACCGCCTCGGCGATCGTGTCGTAGACGGGGACGCCCTCGACGTCCTGCCCGCCCTTGCCCGGGGTCACCCCGGCGACCAGGTCGGTGCCGTACTCCCGGTTCCGCAGCCCGTGAAAAGACCCCTCGCGCCCGGTGAGGCCCTGGACCACGAGCTTGGTGTTCTTGTCTACGAGGATTGCCATTACGCCTTTTCCTTCGCCAGCTTCACAACCAGATCTGCTGCTTCGAGCATGGTCTTCGCCGGGCGCAGCTGGGGGGCGTTGGCCTCGGCCAGGATCTTTCTTCCCTCTTCGTCGTTGGTGCCGTCCAGCCGCACCACGATTGGCACGTTCACCTCGATCTGGTCCAGCGCCTGGAGGATGCCGTTGGCGACCTCGTCGCAGCGGGTGATGCCGCCGAAGATGTTGAACAGCACCGCCCGGACCTTCGGGTCGGAGAGCAGCACCTCGAGCGCGGTCACGATTCCGTCGGCCTTGGCGCCCCCGCCGACGTCCAGGAAGTTCGCGGGCTTGCCGCCGGCCTGGTCGACGACGTCGAGCGTCGACATCACGAGGCCCGCGCCATTGCCCAGGATCCCGATGTCGCCGTCGAGCTTCACGTAGGTGATGCCCCGCTCGTGCGCCATCTGCTCCTGCGGGTCCTCGGCCGCGGGGTTGCGCATGGCGGCGATCTGCGGCTGGCGGCCGAGCGCGCTGTCGTCGACGGACACCTTGGCGTCGAGGGCCACCACGTCGCGATCGCCCGTGACGATCAGGGGGTTGACCTCGACCAGCATCGCGTCGGAGCCGGTGAACACCCCGTAGAGCTTGTTCAGCATGGCCCCGATCGGCCGCACGACGTCGTCATCGACGCCGCTCTCGAACGCGAGCCGGCGGCCGTGGAACGGCTGGAAGCCGACCAGCGGATCGACGTGCAGCCGGGCGATCGCCTCGGGGTGCTTGTCGGCGATCTCCTCCACCTCCATGCCGCCCTTGGTGGAGAGCATCACCAGCGGCCGCTTGGCACCGCGGTCGAACACCACCGCCGCGTAGTACTCCGCCGCGATGTCCGAGGCCCGTTCGATCCACAGCTCGTGGACCGTCAGTCCGCGGATGTCCATCCCGAGAATGGCGCGGGCATGCTCCTCGGCTTCGTCGCCGTTCTGCGCCAGCTTGATTCCACCGGCCTTCCCGCGCCCCCCGATCTGCACCTGGGCCTTGACCACCACCGGGAAGCCGAGCTCTTCGGCGACGCGCCGCGCGTCGGCGGCATCGGTGACGTGACGGCCGTCCGGAACCGGCACGCCGTGCCGGGCGAACAGCTCTTTGCCCTGATACTCGAGAAGGTCCATTTATGCTTCCGCCTGCCGGGTGGCGGAAAAGTCCCCGCCCGAGGCTGCGTCCGGCCGGCGCGGCACGCTATCAACAAACCGGAAACTGGAGGCAAGTGGCTCTTCCCAAGAACCTCACGTTCGTGAGCCTGGAGGTGTACGGACCCCTGATCGACTGGGAGTCCGGCATCCATCAGGCGTTTCAGCGCGAGGCCGAGAAGGATGGCTTCACGATCGACAAGGATCAGCTGATTCCGCTGTTCCTGACGACGCAGCACGAGATCATGTCCGGCTCATACGAGCTGTATGCAGAGGTGCTGCGCCGCACGGCGGTGATCGTGGCCGAAGAGCTGGGCTGGGAGCTCGAGCCGGTGCGGTCCAGCTTCCTGCCCAACAGCATCCCCTCATGGCCTCCGTTCAGGGACACCAACGCATTGCTCGAGCGGCTCAAGAAGAAGTACCAGGTCGGGTTGATCTCCAACATCGACGACAAGCTGCTCGGCGCCACACGCCGGCACCTGCGACCGGACTTCGACCTGGTCGTAACGGCGCAGCAGGTGCGCAGCTACAAGCCTGACCCGGCGCACTTCAAGGAGTGCAAGCGGCGCATCGGCCCCAAGACACGGTGGATCCACATCGCCTCCAGCCTCGACACGGACGTGATCCCGTGCGTGAAGCTGAAGGTGCCGGTGATCTGGATAGACAAGCGCAAGGATGGCTGGCCCGCAGGCCAGAAGGGGAAGCCGACCGAGATCGTGCGCGATCTGCGCTCCGCCGTGAAGCTCCTCGACGCCTGATCCCGCACCCAGCATCAGCTTTCATATACTGAACGGTCAGGTAAAGTAACCGACCGGAGGAGCGCCGATGGCCGCGCCGCAGCCGGCCCCGCCGCGCGGGCGACCCCGCTCGGCGGACACCGACCGCCAGATCCTCGAGGCAGCCCTGGGGCTGTTGGCCGAGCAGGGCTTCTCCCGGATGTCCATGGACGCCGTCGCGGCCGCGGCCGGCGTCAGCAAGCCGACCATCTATCTCCGCTACGCGGGAAAGGCCGACCTGGCGGCGGCGGCGTTGGCGGCCTACACCGACAGCGC
>JBBQZL010000065.1:0-12412 GCA_038207745.1 Solirubrobacterales bacterium | reverse complement strand
ATGCGCCGCCGCGCCAGGCTCCTGCCTCGATCAGATCCCCCTCGACCCGGTCACGAACCACCGACTCGACGCAGGACTGAAGGTCGTCGAGGCGGCTGAGGCCGACCATGGTCAGGCCGTTGAGGGGCCAGTCGAGGCCCGCCGACCTCAGCTTCAGCAACTCGCCGTGGAGGTTACGCGAAACCACCTCCCCGCCTTCGTTGCGACCGACGGAGACGGTCCCGTCGCCGGCCAGGCCGCAGAGCGAGAGCTTCAGCAGCTCCAGGTAGGCAACCCGGAGAGATTCTGCGTCGGCACCGGGGCCCTGAGCGCGAATCGGGCGGGTCTCAACACCAACGGGAGAATCTGGCTCAGAGGGATCTGGCGATGCGAAGGCGATCAAATCGCCGTCCAACATACTCGGAGGATCGCCTAGATTGCAGTCCGTGACCGTCGAGCTTCATGAACAGGGAGGCCCGGGAGACGATCCTGTGCGTCCATCGCTTGTGGTGACGCTCGAGACCCCGATTCCGTATTCGCTCCCCCCGGGCCGCGCCACGGCCGTCTTCATTCTCGGCACCTGCTTTGACCGCGAGCGGGAGATCACCCGGCTGGGAATCACAGTCGACGGGACCCACCACCGTGTGGATGCCTCACGGATGCCGCGGACTGATCGCTTTCACGAACTACATCCCACCATTGCCGATAAGCGCCCGGCCGGCGGAATCGACCACGACTCTGAACTCGACCCGAATCTGCATGCCTACCGGAGCGGCTTCTGGACAACGATTCCGATACCAGCGCGTCAGTTGCCTGGACGGATTGAACTACGGCTTGTGGCTGAGTTCGAAGGCGGCGGCCGGACGAGCGCCGCTCTGACCGAGATCGAAGTCGTCGTCCCAGCGCCTCCGCCAAGCCTTCCAGCGTCGACTCCGGAGGTTTCAGCCGAGTCGGAGTCGCAAGCCGGAGGGGATCTGGTCGCGATCTGCATGGCGACCTACAACCCGGATATCGAGCTTTTCAAGGTGCAGATCGACTCGATCCGAAACCAAACCGACACCGATTGGGTCTGTCTGCTCAGCGACGACCGTTCCGACCCTGAGAGCTTCCGCGAGATCGAGGCGGTGGTCGGCGACGACGCTCGCTTCGTGGTTTCCAGATCGGAAATTCGCCTCGGCTTCTATCGCAACTTCGAACGGACGCTCGGGCTCGTGCCCGAGGCCGCTGCCTTCGTCGCGCTGTCCGACCAGGACGATCGCTGGTACCCGGAAAAGCTGGCCACCCTTCGCGCGTCGCTTGGTGACGCGCGCCTCGTCTACAGCGACCTTCGCATGGTCGATCGGGACGGATTGGTTCTCGCCGACTCCCTCTGGGTGGGGCGCCGGAACAACCACACCAACTTCGCATCGCTGCTGATCTCCAACACGGTCGCGGGAGCCGCCTCGATGTTTCATCGCTCGATGCTCGAAATGGCTCTGCCGTTTCCCGAAGGACCCGGGTGGCAGTTCCACGACCACTGGCTCGGTTGCGTGGCGATGGCGACCGGAAAGCTGGCATACGTTGACCGGCCGCTCTATGACTATGTGCAGCACGCGAACGCAATCACCGGACAGGTGGCAGTAGACGCGAGCGAGGGAGCCGAAGTTGGTGAGGAGCCCGACCGGGCAAATCGGCGACGGCGCATACTGCCGAGCCTGCCGCGCGGATTCTTCGGCGCCTGGCAGATCGCCTACTTTCGTGCCTACCTCCAACTTCAGCTACAGGCCGCCGTCCTGCTTTCGCGCTGCCCAGATGACCTCGACCGCAGGCGTCGTCGATCCCTTGGACTGCTTTCCCGCGCCGACTCTTCCGTCTTGGGTCCACTCTGGCTGACTTCGCGCATGTTGCGTCCGCTCATCGGTCGCAACGAAACCCTCGGGACTGAGCAACTGCTGCTCCGCGGATTGCTATGGCGGCGCCTGATCGGACCGAGATCCCGAGGTCAGGGACCACCGGACGGGAAGTCCCGCGATGCCGGGCTTCCGGCGTTCGACATGGACAAACTCGGGTCGAACCGGATCAAGCGGTGGCGGGCCAACCTCTAAATTGAGGTTAGACTCGGTTTCGTGTCCCTGCCTGACTGGTCAGGACACTGGCGTCGCGCCAGGGATTGCGTGTTGCGAAATCAACGGCAGGTCGCAATCGGCGTCCTGCTCGCCTCGCTTCTCGTCTCCGCGGTATTGATCCTGTATTGGGGCCGCGGTCAGACGTTTGCGCTGGATGAGTGGGGCATATTCACGGGGCTCGAGCCTCCAAACGCACTTCGCCCACATGGGGGTCACCTCCTGGCAGTTCCCTACCTGATCCAGAGGGCCTTGCTCGACATATTCGGCGCGACGAGTCAGACGCCGTTCGTGTTCTTCGCGGAGATGGTCAGGCTCGCAATCGGGGCCCTAATCTTCATTCTGGCCCGGCGCCGGGTCGGGGACCTGGCCGCATTGATACCGACCTGATCCTGCTCTTCCTCGGTGCCGGGTGGGAGGTCCAGATTCCCTCCTTCGTGATACCGAATCTGTTTGGCGTCGCGACATCATTGGCAGCTCTGGTCCTTCTGGACCGACGTGACCTGAAGGGCGATATCTGGGCCTGCGTGCTGCTTGTGATCTCGATCGCATCCTTCACATTCGCCCTTCCAATTGCATTGGGCATTGCCGTCGAACTGACACTGACCAGAAGCGGAACCTGGCTTCGGCGAGCCTGGGTCTGTCTGATTCCTCTCGGCCTCTACGGTGTCTGGACACTCTGGTCGCTGCAGTACGGGGAGAGTGGTGCATCGCTTTCGAACCTCGGGTTGATTCCGGTCCTCCTGATCCAGCAGATCGCCGCGGTCATGGCCGCCTTGAGTGGGTTCTTCCGCAACCCGGGTGCGACGATCATCGACCAAGTCCTGACGATTCAAATTGGCGTCGGCATCCCGCTTGCCCTCGGTGTGATCGGGCTTCTGTTCGCCCGAACACGGACGATGCCGAGGCCGACGCCGCGGTTCTGGGCACTGCTGATCGCGATCGTGATTGAGATGATCCTGACTGCCTTGGTCTTCGGCGCGTCCAGACCACCGAATGCCAGCAGATATGCCTGGATGAGCTCGATAATCATGGTGCTGCTGCTGGTCGAGGCAACCGTGGAGACGAAATCGCCGCGGTGGATGCCCGCTGCAATCGTCGGGCTTGCCTTCGTCTCGCTTATTGCCAACACTGCGCAGCTGCATACCGGTGGGAGCAAGTATCGCCTGGTCTCGAGCTTCAGCAAGGCGCAGCTGGCTGCGGTCGACATAGGTGGGCCTTATGCGCCGAAGGGCGCGCTGGTTGGGAATCAGGTTGGTGCTGGCGGGGCGACAGCTTGGGATCTCGGATTGAATTTCCCGGTCGCGGATTACCTCAGGGCCACAGATCGCTTCGGGTCACCCGGCTACACATTGAGCGAGCTCGGGGCATCTCCACCCGGTCCGCGAAGCGCCGCCGATGCCGAGTTCATCCAGATCTATTCCCTGCAAGCCGAGCCGATCGATCTCATGGGCAAGCCCGCATCCGGTTTGATCGTCGCAGGGGGCCCTCCGAACAACGCCCGTCTCTTCAGGGCCGGTCGCTGTGTGATCCTGAAACCGGTGCCGGGCGGGTCCGGCGAGGCCGGCCTGACGCTCCCCAGGGGCGGACTCAGCTTCAAGGCCAGGGGACCCGCGCCTGCAACGATCTCGCTGGCTCGCTTCGGTGACACATACGGTTCTCCAGTCGCACAGCAACCCGGTCCCGCAAAGATTGTGATCCCCGAAGACAGCTCAGATATCCCCTGGCGGGCTTCAGTGGAATCCGCCTCAACCACGAAGGTGTGCCCTGTATGAGCGAGAGACCCGCTTGGAAGGTGATCGTCGCGATGCCTGCCCTCAACGCCGCCCAGACCCTTGAGGAGACGGTTGCGAGCATCCCCAGCGATTGGGTCGATGAGGTGATCCTTGTTGACGATCACTCGAGCGACGACACTGTCGAACTGGCTCGCAGCCTGCCGATCCGGGTCGTCTGGCATCCCTACAATGCGGGCTATGGCGCCAACCAGGAGACCTGTTTCCTCTATGCCCTTCAGAACGATGCCGACGCTGTGGTGATGCTCCATCCGGACGGTCAGTACGACCCGAGCCTGATTCCGGCAATGGTCGCGCCGATCCTCAATGACGAGGCCGGCCTCGTGCTTGGATCGAGGCTCCCGCACCGCGGCCTGGCCCGCAAGAATGGCATGCCCCTCTGGAAGTGCATCGCCAACCGGTTTCTCACCACACTCGAGAATGCGGTGATGGGGACCGAACTGACCGAGGCCCACACCGGCTACCGCGCCTGCTCGCGCAAGATGCTCATGACGATCCCGTTTCTGCGCAACTCACTTGATGTCAGCTTTGATTCCGAGGTGATCATGCAGGCGGCGAGCTTCGGACTGCGGATCAAGGAGGTCCCTGCTGACGACCGGCACTTCGAGGAGGCTTCGTCAGTCGGCTTCCAGGCCGGCGCTGTCTACGGACTGAAGACGCTTTGGATGGCATCACGTCTCGTACTACATACACCGAAACGGGATCCTGCCTTCCCGCAAATTCGGCTGAGGACGATGCGACAGCGATGAACGACCCCGTCGTGATCGAGGCCCGTGGAGTCGAGAAGACCTTTCAGATTCCGGAACACCGGGTCGACTCCCTCAAGGAAAGGGCCGTTCACCCGTTTGCGCGACGCGAGTATCGTGAACTGAGAGCGCTTCGGGGAGTCTCATTCGAGATCCGGCGCGGAGAGTTCTTCGGAATCGTCGGCCGCAACGGTTCCGGCAAGAGCACGTTGCTCAAGATCCTCGCGAGCATCTATCGCGCCGACGCAGGCACAATCCGGATGGCGGGCCGCGTCGCGCCCTTCATCGAGCTCGGGGTCGGCTTCAACCCTGACCTGACCGCTCGCGACAACGTGGCGCTGAACGGCGTCATGATGGGGCTCTCCCGGCAGGAAGCCCGGAACCGCCTCGATGCCGTGCTCGAGTTCGCCGAGCTCGAGGAGTTTGCGGAGCTGAAGCTGAAGAACTACTCCTCCGGGATGATGGTCCGGCTCGCCTTCGCGACGATGCTCCAGGCCGATGCCGACATCATGCTGATCGACGAGGTGCTCGCGGTTGGAGATGCCTCCTTTCAACAGAAGTGCGCCGATGTCTTCCACGAGATGCGGGAATCGGACAAGACCATCGTGCTGGTCACCCACGACATGGGTGCGATCGACACCTACTGCCACCGGGCAATGCTGATCGACGACGGTGAGATCACGCAGATCGGTGACCCGGAGGAGGTGGGGAGCCACTATCTGAAGCTCAACTTTGGTGGTTTCACCGGCAATGGCTCAGACGAGCGCGTCGGCATCCCGGACCTGCACACCAAGCTGATCGATGCCTGGCTCGAGAACTCATCGGGCGAGCGCGTCGACAACCTCGAGGTCGGGGAACCGATCCGGCTGACGGTTGAACTCGAGGCACGCACCGAACTTGATCGGCCGATCTTCGGTTTTCATTTCAACAGTGCGGACGGTCTCACCGTCTTCGGCTTCAACGACGAACACGAGGGCAACGGGGCAGGGCAGGGCAGGATCGAGGCAGGCGAGCGGATCCGGGTCAGCGCCAAGGTCGATAACCCGTTGGTTCCCGGGCACTACTACGTCCGTTGCTTCGCGCTTCGCCACCGAGAGAGCAACATCGTCGGGCTGCAACCGATCGACGCGCTCGACTTCGTTGTCTACGGGATGCCCGGAGGCACCGGTGTGGTCACGGTCCCGGCGGAGATCTCGATCCAGACTGAGCCAGGCGGGTCGCGATGAGCGAATCGATTGGCGAAGCGACGCCCGAGGCGCCCCAGCTTCGCGAGGTTCGCGGTCCGTCAGCCATCGGCGGCGGAAACAGGCGCTTCTTCGACCTGCTGCTGCTGATCTCCGTCACCGATTTCAAGAAGACCTACTTCGACACGGCGCTCGGCTACATCTGGTCCCTGATCCGGCCCCTGATGCTTTTCGCGGTCCTGCTGTTCGTCTTCACCCAGATCTTCAGGATCGGCTCGCAGGTCGAGAATTATCCGGTGCTCCTCCTGCTCAACATCGTCGTCTTCGGGTTCTTCCAGGAGGCGACGATGGCGGCTGTCGCGTCGGTCGTCGGCCAGGAGGGGATCGTCCGCAAGACCCAATTCCCGCGCCTCGTGATCCCGCTCTCGACGGTTCTGACCAGCTTCTTCAACCTTTGTCTCAACCTGGTCGCCGTGCTTGTCTTCCTGCTGGCCTTTCAGGTCGCACCGACATGGACCTGGCTCTTGTTCCCGATCACAATCATCCTGCTCGCCGTGATCACGACTGCGGTCTCGTCTATCCTCTCGGTGCTCTACGTCCGCTATCGGGATGTGGCGATAATCTGGAGCGTGATGGGCACGGTGCTTTTCTACGCGACGCCGGTGCTCTATCCGATCGAGGCGGTGCCCGAGAAGTACAGAGACCTGATTGAAATCAATCCACTGACGCCGATCTTCGAGCAGATGCGAACCTGGGTCGTCGACCCCTCGGCTCCCGGCGCCCTCTCCTCGGCGGGTGGCTGGCTGCATCTCGCACCCGCAGTTGCGATCTACATCTCGGTCTGCGTGATCTCCGTCTGGCTCTTCAATCGTGAGGCCCCGAGAATCGCAGAGGATCTCTAGCCGATGTCGGACTCCGGGCTGGAGATCACGCTGGAGACGCGCCTCCCGGCCAGCATCCCGGTGGGCCGGGCAACCGCCGTCTTCATCTACGGCACCTGCTTCCATCGCGATAGGCGCGTTGAGTCGATCGATCTGATCGTCAGGGGCAATGCGACGACCGTGGCTGCGCTGCGGATGCCGAGGCTCGATCTGTTTCGATCGCTGCACCCGATGCTCTCCGAAGACGATGAGGCAACAATCGAAACTGATCCTGCCTCGGTCGAGGATCCCGGCGTTCACTCCTTTCGCAGCGCCTTCTGGGCAACGGTCCCGGTCCCGGCACTGGACTACGAGGGCCCAATCCCGGTGGAGATCTCGGCAGGGCTGGAGGGTGGCACGACGGTCAGCGCCGAGTTGGGGGCGATCAACGTGGTGGCGACGGACCAACCGATGCCGCTGCCCGCCGGCGTCGCCGAAGGGGGCAGACCGCCGATCGCAATCTGCATGGCCACATTCGAGCCCAAGATCGAGCTGTTCCGGGTTCAGATCGATTCGATCCGGGAGCAGTCCGATACCGACTGGGTCTGCGTGATCAGCGACGACTGCTCCTCTCCAGATCGCCACCGGCAGATGCTCGATGTGGTGGACGGCGATCCCCGCTTCATCGTCTCGCGGTCGGAGCGCCGCCTCGGCTTCTATCGCAACTTTGAACGGGCGCTGGAAATTGCTCCGGCAGAGACGGAACTGATCGCGCTTTGCGATCAGGACGACCGCTGGTATCCGGAGAAGCTCGGCGTCCTGCGAGAGGGGATCGGCGACGCCCGGCTTGTCTACAGTGATCAGCGCATCGTCGACACAGACGGCAGGGTGATCGCGGACACCTACTGGACAGAGCGCCGGAACAACCACGACGATCTCGCCTCCCTGCTGGTCGCCAACACGGTGACCGGGGCCGCATCGATGTTCACCCGGGAGGTGCTGGTCCGCTCACTGCCGTTCCCGGTCACGCCGGGCGAGCAGTTCCACGATCAATGGCTGGCGCTCGTCGCTCTCTCTATCGGCCGGATCGCCTACGTCGACCGGCCTCTCTATGACTATGTCCAACACCATCGCGCCGCGCTCGGACATGAGGCCGCCAACCGCGCAAGCGAGGCGGCCAGCCCGCTGAAGCGCCGGGGCCTGCTCGACCCGCGCGCCTGGAAGGCCTTCGTCAGCGGCTGGCGGTCCGCCTATTTCTATGGATACCGCCGAGTCGACCTGCTCGCATCGGTGCTGCTGGCGAGGTGTTCGGACAGGCTCGGGATGCGGGACCGGAGAATGCTTCACCGGATCGCTCGAGCCGAGCACTCTCCCTTAGCGTTCGGCTGGCTTGCCCTACGACCGCTGCGTCGCCTCCTTGGCCACACAGAGACGCTCGGTAACGAGAAGATCCTGGTTGAGGGAATCCTCTGGCGGCACCTTATCGCCACCCGCTCGCGTCGCACCGAGCGGCCCTACGGCTCCGTCTACGACGCCAGCCTGCCGCCTGAGCCTTCGAGGACCGCTTCGTTCGTTGGCGAGAAGGGCACTGCCGATCTGCAACGGATGATCGCCCCGTTCGAGATATCGGTCAGCGAGAGCGAGCCGGAGCGGATCAATCTGCTGATACCGACTATTGACCTCCGGCACCTTTTCGGGGGATACATCGCCAAGTACAACCTGGCACGCAAGCTTGTGGAGTCCGGCCTGCGCGTCCGGATCGTCGCGGTCGACGCGAACCCGATCCTTCCGCGCACATGGCGGGATCAGGTCCAGTCATACGCCGGGCTGGAGCAGGGACTCGAGAGTGTCGAAGTCGCCTTTGCCCGAGGCGCGGACCAGCCCTTGACGATCAGCCCGCGGGATCGTTTCGTCGCGACAACCTGGTGGACCGCACACCACGCCGAGCGGGGGCGGGCGCTGACCGAACGAGACCGGTTTCTCTACTTGATCCAGGAGTACGAGCCGTACACATTCGTAATGGGTTCATGGGCGGCACTTGCCGGTAAGCCATATGACTTTCCCCACCATGCGCTCTTCTCGACCGAACTGCTGCGGTCGTTCTTCAAGGAGCGCGGGTTCGGTGTCTTCTCACCCGGCGGACAACAGTCCGGCCGGCAGTCGATCTCGTTTCAGAATGCGATCACGCCCGTGACGCCGCCAACCGAAGCCGAACTCGCGGAGCGCACCACCAGGCGGCTTCTCTTCTATGCCCGCCCGGAACCGCATGCCGCGCGCAACATGTTCGAGCTCGGGATGATCTCGATCGCGTCCGCAATCGAGCAGGGTGTGTTCGGGCCGGAATGGGAGTTCTACGGAATCGGGTCCGTCGGCGGGCGCAATCGCGTCCGGCTGACGGGATCAACAGACCTCGAGCTGCTGACCCGGAAGAGCCAGAGCACCTATGGCGACCTACTCGGCTCCCACGATGTCGGCCTCTCCCTGATGCTCACCCCGCACCCGAGCCTGGTGCCGATCGAGATGGCCTCGGCCGGGATGCTCACCGTGACCAACAGCTTCGATATCAAGACCCCCGAGGCGATGGCCGCAATCTCGCCGAACCTGATCACCGTGACGCCGGGTCCCGACGACATCGCCGAGGGATTGCGCACCGCCGTTGATCGGGTCGGCGATCACCGCTCCCGGGTTGAAGGCTCCGCAGTCAATTGGAGCAGCGATTGGGAGCGCACCTTCTCCCCCGAGGTGACGGCCCGCATCCTCGCGATGTTGGAGGACTGCTGAGCGCCGTCGGTGGGCGGCTCAGCCGACCCGCCGCAATGTCAAGACCACCTGATACATGTCGCCGGTCAGCATGCCCACCTCGGCCAGTTCGAACAGATCGGACCAGTTCTCCTTTACATAGGGGATCGTGATCACGGTCTCGCCGTAGGTCATCTCCGTGCCATCGAACTGGGGATGGGACGGGTCGGCCGGGTGCGGGACGAAGAGATAGTGGGGCTCCGCCATCCTGGCGAGGTGATCAGGCCCGAGCGAGCCCCGGATCGGGTGCATCGCGTCGCAGAAGGTGAGGTATGCAGGTGGCCTGATCGTCACCAGCAGCAATCCACCCGCCTTCATCCCGCCGTGGATCGCCTCCAGGCACGAACGCGCGGCTGACTCTGAGATGTGGGTGAAGACCGAGAACGAGAAGACCACGTCAAAGCGCTCATCGAATGGCAGACGTTGGGGAACAAACTCGCTCTGCGCAAGGGTTGCCGGCACTCGCGTCTCACGGCAGACATCGAGGATCTCCTCAACCGGGTCGCATCCGAACAGTGCACCCGGCTCCAGATCACGTGAGAAGAACCGTGTCAGCCTTCCCCAGCCGCACCCGAAATCAAGCACCTTCGCCGAGGGCAGTCCGACGGGTCCGTGCTTCTCGATCTGTACCTTCGCCTTGACGTAGAACGACCGGCTCTGGTTGAGCAGCTCGAGGCCGGTTGCCCCGTTCCAGCGAACCTGGAGGCTCGGGTCCGGCGCACCGGACATCAGCGCACGGATGTTCGGGTACCTCGTGTACTGGCGACCGAGCAGGATTGCCCAGAGGTCGTCGTCGAGATCGCGAAACAGCGGCAGAGCCTCGGCGCCGGCGTCCGCACACGCCCGGTCGAGCTCGCTCAGCTTCTCGTCGTAGAGACCGACAAGCCAGGAGTCATAGGCCGCCTGGCCCGTGCTCGGTGGTTTGGGCGGCCCGCTGGCGTGGGCCGCGTCAAGCATCCGGCGCGCAACCCGGCGCGCCCTCGCCGCGTTCACCCGGCCTTTGCGCATTCCCTCCTGGATGCGGTTTGGAGAATCTCCCTGCACAGTACGCAAGACTAGATCAACCGCTCGACTGCGGCGAGCTGGTCCTCGCCGAGAGCATCGTCCCAGCTGCTCGGCCAATCGACATGCGAGCCCTCGGCGCGACCCTCGAGGTCACCGACCCGGCCCTCGGCCTCGATCAGCGCCCCGGCGACGCCCTCCACACTGGGCGGTGCGGCAATCAGATTGGCCGAGATCCCGGCCAGGGCAGGAGCGTCCTTGTTCTCGAAGGTGTTGGTGACTGTGACCATGCCCGCCGCCGCCATCTCGATCGGGACCAGGCTCGGGTGTGGCGTGTACATCAGGGACATCCCGAGATCAGAAGTTCCGAGCAATCGCCCGTACTCGGCCTGCGCGGACCGTGGAAGCACCTTCATCGAGGCACCGGAGCGCGGCAACTCGAGCGTTCCACCTGCAATATCGACCGTTCCCATTGCGGCCAGATCCCAGCCCTGGAAGTGTCCCGCGGCGACCGCCTCATCCAGTGCCATCGCGCCGATCTCGAAGAGGTTTCTGGACGCATGCTGCTCAGGTCGCGCATAGAAGACCAGACGCCGTGGGCCGGGTCTGTCCAGCTCTGTGGCGCTGACCGGGCCGACCGGCGTGATCGCGTTCTCGAAGGTGACCGAGCGGCCGTCACCGGCCTCGACGCCGTCGGCAAAGACCCCGATCCGGTTGTTGACAAACCACTCGCGCAGGAGACCGGTGGAGAACATCGCGGTGTGCGGGAGATCGTAGCTCGCCCGCGCCAGGGCGGCGGCGCTGCTCATCGGGAAGATGAACGGCTCGTACTCCTGGATCAGATACAGGAACCGCTCGGTCTGGAGATCCGGTAGTGCTGCGGCGGCAACGTGGGCTGCGGTCCAATGGGTTGCGACAAGGCGATCGTCGGGGTTGCAGCTGATCGGAACCGCGCGATCGGAGGCGATCTCGACCTCGATTTCACCGATCGCCCCACCGATGCCCTCATAGGCGCCGATCCGCTCCCGCCAATCGGCGGGCAGATCCGACGCCTCGAGGCCCAGCAGGCGGACCCGGTGCCCTCGCGCGGCAAGCCTCGCCGCGAGATTGAAGACGGCGATGAAGCCGCCAAAAAAATGCTTCAGGTCGATCGAGGGATGGATGATGTTGATCCGGACCGGCGCCTGATCCGAGACCTCGAGAACCAGCGGCTCGATCTTCTGGTTGATCCAGAAACCACTGCGGACCTGCCGGGCCGACTCGGCACCCCTGATCAGCGACCGCCCGATCAATGCACCCGCAACCGCCCCGGCCAGTGCGAGTCCGATCAGCCCGGCTGCAAGCCATCCACCGCTCTCGGCGTTCGCCCCGACCGCGGCTCCGAGCAACAGCGCCACAGCCAGCCCCAGCGCTCCCACGACGCCTGCAGACCGGCGACGCGAAGCGGAATTGCCGAGTAGCCGAGCCGCTAGAGAGATTGTCCGGAAGCGCACGCGATCACGATATCCGAGTAACAAAGTCAAAACGGGGCAGACATCTTCGATGCAAAGCTGTCAGGCTGGTCAAATGGGTCACCGGGACGGGATAGCAATTGTGATCCCGAGCTGGAACGGTTTGGAGGATCTGAAGACGTGCGTGGCTTCGATACGCGCGCAGCGAAGTGTGCACACAGAGCTCTTTGTGGTCGACAACGGCTCAATCGACGGCACGGTCGAATACCTCGAAAAGGAGGGCATCGACCACTTCGCCCTGCCCCGAAATCTCGGCTTCTCGACCGCGGTCAACATCGGCATCGACCGCACCGCATCGCCGATGGTGATGGTTCTCAACTCCGACACCGTGCTTGAGCCGGATTGCCTGTTCCAGATCTCGAAGACGCTTCTGCACGACCCGGCGATCGGCGGCGTCCAGCCCTTGATCCTGCAGCCGACCCGGGGAACCAAGCTC
>JBBQZL010000064.1:0-12483 GCA_038207745.1 Solirubrobacterales bacterium | reverse complement strand
GCCCATGCCGCTGTCGAACTTGACGTGGACCCGGGCGGGGCGCCCGTTGGCCCGGGCCCGTTCGGCGACCGTTGAGCGGAAGCCTTCCTCCCAGAGTCCGATGTCGGAGTCGGCGGCGAGTGTCAGATCCAGCTCATCGACGGTGAGCGCGCCCATCGTCAGCAGCTTCGCCTCGGGGAAATCTGCCCTCAGCGCGGCCGCCTCTCGCGCTGCGGCGACAGCAAGCCGGGTGGCGCCGGCGCCGAGAGCGGAGCGGGCGCACTCACGGGCTCCGTGTCCGTATCCGTCGGCCTTGACAACCGCACAGAGCTCGGACCCGCCCGAGAGACGGCCGATCAGCCGAGAGCAGTTTCGCGCCACGGCCGAGGGATCTATCCGGGCCTCGGCCCGCTCGGTCATCAGTCCTCTGAAGTGAGGGCGGAGAGCACGTCGATCCGGGTCACGATGCCGACGAGTCGCCCATCGACATCGACAACAGGAAGACGGTTGTGGTGCTTTGCCGAAATCAGTCGCGCCGCATGCTCGGCGTCCTCATCTGGACCCACCGTGGTGAGCGGAGCCTTTGTCATCAACTCCGAGACCTTGGTGGCGAAAGCCTTGTCGAGCTTTTCGTTGAAGTGCTTCATCGGCCCGAGGAAGACGATACCGCCCATGATGTTGACGTAATTCGGCAGGTGGAGATCTGCCTGTTCATCGCTGATGATCAGGTCAGACTCGGTGACGATCCCGACGACCTTGTTGTCTGCGTCGACGACCGCAACGCCGGGGAGTTCCTCATCCCGGAGCTGCTCGATGACCGTTTTGACATCGTCCTCAGGCGAGGCTGTGGGCGGCGTGGGATCCATGATTTCGGCGACTGTCTTAGACACGATATGAGCGAGATTAATCGACCGGGGAGTCGGACCGCAGCCCGACCGGAATCGAGTCGATCACGTCGGTCGCGATCACACTCTCCGTCGAGCCGATATGCGAAGCGGCAACTCGTCCGGCACGCGCATGCGAAAAGACCCCGGCGCAGGCTGCGTCAAACGGCAGCAGCCCCCTCGCCAGCAACCCGCCGATCATCCCCGAAAGCACATCGCCGGTGCCGGCGGTTGCGAGGCCGGGCGCGGGCAGCGCGTTGACCGCGACCTCCCTGCCATCGGTGACGATCGTGTCGTCCCCCTTGAGAACGACAACGCAGCCGGACTCGAGCGCAGCCTGCCTTGCGCTGGTGAGACGGTGCTTCTGAATCTCCTCAGACGAGACACCGAGCAGTCGACCGAGCTCTCCGGCATGAGGCGTCAGCACCGTTGAGCCGAGGCGCTCCTTGAGCTGACCGATCCTGCCCGCGAAGGCTCCAAGCGCGTCGGCGTCGATCAGAAGCGGCGCCGAGACGGCACCGGCAACCGCTTGTGCAAAATCCAGCGAGTTCCGATCGCGCCCCAACCCGGGCCCGAGGACCACCGCCGCAGCCATCTCGCAGGCGACAACGGCGGTCGAGGTCCCGGCAGTTCCCAATCTCCCAGAAGCTCCGTCGCAGCCGATCGACATCACCTCGGTCAGCTTCGCCTCGATGATCGGCTCGAGGTCGGCGGGCACAACGGCGGTTGCGTATCCGGCGCCGGCCCGGATCGCCGCAGCGGACGAGAGGCATACCGCTCCGGTCAGCCCGCGAGAACCCCCGATGATCACAACCTGGCCAGATGTGAACTTGTTCGAACCGGCGCCGCGTCGCGGTGCAAGGTCGAGCACGCCGCTTTCGATCACCCCGGCAGATGGTGAGACCGGTGCGCCGTCGGGGATCCCGATCGGCTCGACACAGAGATCTCCCGTGTACGCCTTTCCGGGCGCAATCCGGTGCCCGATCTTCGGCGAGTGAAATGTGACGGTCAGATCCGCCGAAACAGCAGGTCCCTCAACCTCTCCTGTGCCGGCGTCGACCCCGGAGGCGATGTCGCAGGCGACGACCGGCGCGTTTGCGGCATTGATCGCGGCGATCGCGGCGGCGGCAGGCTCCCGAGCGACGCCTGAGAATCCCGTCCCGAAGATCGCGTCGATTATCGCGCCGGAGCCGGCAAGGGCGTCAGAAATATCGTCCGGATGAAGAACCGGAGCACCCAGCAACTCCAGATTCGCGGCTGAGTCCGGAGAGAACTCGTCGTCGGGCCAGAGCCCGATCACCTGAACCTGATGGCCGGACATCCTCAGATGCCTGGCCGCGACAAGCCCATCACCCGCGTTGTTTCCCTTGCCGCAGACGACGCGCACCGGACCCTTTGGAGAGATCTCGGCGACGGCGTCCGCAACCGAGCGACCGGCGGTCTCCATGAGGGTGAGGGAAGGGATCCCCCGGTCATTGATCGCCCAGGCATCCGCTCTCCGCATGCTCTCGGCATCCAGCAGCGGGTCAAGCCAGTGCTCCACCCCTTCAGGCTACCTCGCCGAGGGCGGGGTGGCCGCCGCCTGCCCGGCGCCGATCGGCGCGGTCATCGCAACCGCGGCCGCCTGCCCCCTCGAATGCGTGATCGAGATCGAGACCTCCACCCCGGACTGCGCCGCCGCGAGCGCTGCGCGACCGCTCAACAAGACCGTCGGCGGCTCGCCGGCGATGATCTCAACCTCCTCGATCGCAAATGCATGGCGGAGCCCCAAGGCCTTTACGACGGCCTCCTTGGCCGCGAAACGCCCGGCAAGATGCCTTGCGGGCCTGCGACGGGCAGCAGCGTATCTGCGCTCCTCCTCCGTGAATACCTGCCTGGCTAGGCGCGGATGGCGGGATAGGGCCTGCTCGAGTCTCTCGATCTCGAGCAGGTCCATCCCGATCCCCGTTGCCGCCATCGAACCCTTCCGGGTCGGATCAGTCGGCGAGCTTGAGGATCGCCTTGCTGGTTGCCGCGTCCGCGTTCTGCTCTGAACCAATGGCCAGGAACGAGAGCTTGTCGAGGATGCCGCCGATCTGGGCCTCGTAGGCGGCGCTCGGCATTGCGTTCGAGGCGATCTTGGAGATCTGGGTGAAGTCGACGAAACCGTTCATGCCCACTCCCTGAAGTGCCTCGCCGGCCGAGCCGAACTCCGGATTGTCAGCGAGCGTGTTGGTCGACTGGGGATCAAGGACGGTGCCGATCGAGGCGAGATTGGTTCCGATCGCGATCCGATCATCCTTTGTCACCATGTAGATCCTCGAGGACCCGCCGAGAGCGCTGCCCGCCGGCATCCGCACGCCGAATCCGGTTCCTCTGGAGCTCTTGACACCGATGATCGGCTGACCGGTCGAGGCGAGCATCTTGCCGATTTTCGCGATCGTTTGCGTAGCTGTGGTCTGATCGCTGGTCTCCATCACGAGTGCGCCCGAGAGGTTGGTCGCGTTGGTACCCTCGGCGAAGAAGCCGACGCTCCCGATCGAGCTGACGAACTTGTCCACGTTGAGGCCGGCGACACCAAGCTGCGACTTCAGCTCTCCGGGCTTGACCGTGCCACCGATTCCCGCCGTATCGATCTTGTCGATTGCCGATGCGAGCTGGGCACCGACACCGGGGACGCCCAAGGCGGCGATCGAGTCGCCGGGAAAGCTGCTGATCAGATCAGTCGCGTCACCCGTCGATTCCGCGGCCGTGGTCGAGTTGCTGGTCACGTCAAACTCGATCTGGTCGGAGCCCGGTACCACGCTGGCAACGGCGGTGGAACCGGCGGTGTTGAGATTGAGTGAGTTGTAGAACTGCGCGCTCTGGGGGTCGAGCTGGGCGGTGACCTCCTTGGCGAATGAGTCGACATCGACATAGATGTCGGCGAGGCTGCCATCCGGAACCGCGTCCATCGCGCTCTGGAAGGCGTCATTGTCAGAAAGCGAGTCGCCCTTCGAGGCGTCGACGATCTTGTCGAAGGTCGCGGTGTCCTCGGTGACAACGACCGAGTCGCTGACAATGCCGACCACGGTGTTGCTTCCATCAACCGGGTCCGTGGACTCCTTGTAGTCGACACCCTGGTACGAGCCATCCGTGACCGGGCTGTCCGAGGCAGCTGACTGCTTGTCGATGAAATCCTGGGCAGCACCGCTGTCGGTTGTCTGGATGATCGCACCGGCCTGCTGCGAGTCAGTGCTGAAACCGGAGACGTAGATCGCGGCGTTCTCACCGAGCCATGGCTCGATGTCATTCGTGTAGCTGACGTCACCGCCGCCCTGGCCGAGGCCGGCGTCGAGCTGGTCGGTGATCTGCTGGCTGACATCGGTGCTGTCGCCGGTGAACTTCGAAATAAGTGACTCGATGTTCGTCTTCAGGTCACCTGTCGGCTTGATCGCCCCCTGGACGAATACCGGAGCATCGGCTGGGACCAGCGAGGCCAGGTCGGAACCACCCGTTCCGCCACCCCCTCCGCATCCCGCGAACACCAGAGCGGCAGTAATCGAAGCTGTGGCAAGGACAAGTGAGAGGCGGATGCGTGTCTTCATATGACGCGCATCGTAGACGCTGGACCGCGGACGTGGCAACCCGGCGGTCTGCCGGGGTTCCTACTCGACCGTGACTGTCTTGGCGAGGTTTCTGGGCTGGTCGACATTCAGCTCGTTCAGCCGCGCGATCCCATAGGCCAGTAGCTGCAGCGGGATGATCGCGAGGATCGGCTGCAGGATCCAATCGGTTCGGGGGATGTAGATCACCTGATCGACCACGTCGGCCACGCGTTCCGTGCCTTCCGTCGCGATGCCGATCGTGTCCGCACCGCGTGCCCGCACCTCCGAGATGTTCGAGAGCACCTTGTCGAGGACGGGGCTGTCGGTGGCGATGCAGACGACCGGCGTTGATTCGTCGAGCAGGGCGATCGGGCCGTGCTTCATCTCCCCCGCGGCGTAGGCGTCGGTCGGGATGTAGGAGATCTCCTTGAGCTTAAGTGCGCCCTCGAGGCAGATCGGCAGGCCGATGTGGCGGCCCATGTAGAGGAAGAACTTCTGATTGTGATGGCTGCGTGCGACGGCCCGAACGCGCTCGTCGACTTGTTCGATCGTCTGCTCGATCTTCGAAGGCAGGTTCTTCATCTCCCCGACCAGCTCCGTGATCCGCTCCCGTGGCAGAGACTCGTGAAGTTCAGCCAGCCGCAGCGCGAACAGGTACATGGCCGCCACCTGCGCGACAAAGGTCTTGGTTGCCGCAACACCGATCTCGAGGCCGGCGCGGGTGAGGAGCACAGCATCCGAGTCGCGGGTCGCCTGACTGCCCATGATGTTGGTGATCGCGAGCACCTTCGCGCCGGCCTCACGGGCAAGGCGCATCGCGGCCAGCGTGTCAGCGGTTTCACCCGACTGGGTCAGGCCGATAACGAGGTCTCCCTCCCTGATGATCGGGTTCCGGTAGCGGTACTCGGAGGCAATGTCCATCTCGACCGGGATCCTTGCCCACTGCTCGATCGCGTACCTGCCGACCAGACCGGCGTGGTAGGAGGTCCCGCAGGCGACGATCATCACCTTTTCGACCCCGCGCAGGTATTCGTCGCTGAGGTTGACGTCTGAGAGATCAACCCCGGTCGATTCCGGCAGACGATCTGCAATCGTCTCGGCGACGGCGTCGGGCTGCTCGTGGATCTCCTTCATCATGAAGGTCGGGTAGCCGCCCTTCTCCGCCGTGTCCTCGTCCCAGGTGACTTCCTCTGTCTCACGGGCAATCGGGTTTCCAGCCACGTCGGTGACCTCAACCGTGCCCCGCCCGATCGTCACGACCTCATCGTTCTCGATCGATACGACCCTGCGGGTCTCGGCCAGGAATGCGGGGATCGCCGAGGCAAGGAAGCTCTCGTTCTCGCCGATTCCGGCGATCAGGGGGCACTCCTTGCGGGCGCCGACCAGAAAGTCGGGGTGGTCTGCGTGCATCGCGACGAATGCGTAGTGGCCGCGAAGCTCAGCGAACGCTGCCCGGACCGCTGCCGCGAGGTCTGCCGCGTAGTGGTGCTCGATCAGGTGGGCGACGGTCTCGGCGTCAGTTTCGGAGCTGAACTGATGACCGTCGGCCTCGAGCCTTCGCCTCAGCTCAGCATGGTTCTCGACGATCCCGTTGAGGACGATGTGGATACGCCCGGCGCAATCCGTGTGCGGGTGGGCATTTTCCTCGGTCACTCGTCCGTGGGTTGCCCACCTGGTGTGGGCAACTCCGATCGTCGCAGGGCGGGCTGCAACGGCCACCCCGCCCTCGCCATCGGCCACTTCGATGGCCTCCCGGAGATTTGCCAGATTTCCGACCGCCCTGATGCTCTCGATGTGGTCGTCGGAGATCACCGAGACGCCCGCGGAGTCATAGCCGCGGTACTCGAGTTTCTGCAGACCGGCAACCAGGAGGTCGCGGCAGGGGCGTTCGCCCACGTATCCGACAATTCCGCACATAAGCAATCAGGAAGGTTAGAGCGTCAGGGGTGTGATCCCCGCGAACCGTCCAGATCCCGCTCGACGATCGCAACCAACCGCCCGGCGACGTCATCTGCCTCCTGGCGGGTCGGGGCCTCGACCATGACCCGGACCAGCGGTTCGGTTCCGGAGGCCCTGACCAGTGCGCGGCCGCGGTCTCTGAGACCCGAGTTCTCAGCCTCCACCTGCTCCCAGAGTTCCTCTGCCCCCTCGATCGCCTCGCGGTCGGCGATCACGACGTTGACGAGTGTCTGCGGGATACGGGTCATCGAATCGGCCTCCTCAAGGTGCCGATCCCCCAGAGCCCGCATCATCAAGAGCGCTGCCGCGATTCCATCCCCGGTGGGAACAAAGGGCGTGTAGATGATGTGCCCCGACTGCTCGCCACCGAGGACCCAACCGTGCCGCTGGAGTTCCTCGAGCACGTGACGGTCACCGACCTTCGTTGTCGCGACCTCGATCCCGGCCTCATCCATTGCCGTGTGAAAACCGTAGTTGGACATCACCGTGACCGCGACCCCGCCGGACAACTCTCCTCGCTCGCGCAGATGGTGCGCGACCACCGCGGTGATCTCGTCCCCGTCGTGGGGTGTCCCGACAGCATCCACGCAGAGCACCCGGTCTGCATCGCCGTCAAATGCAAAGCCGATCTCGGCGCCGGCTTCGACAACCTTCGCCTTCAGGTTCTCAATGTGAGTCGAGCCGCAGTCCTCGTTGATGTTGCGGCCGTCGGGCTCGTCGGAAATCACGGTGATCTCTGCGCCGAGCCTGCGGAAGATCTCCGGCGCCGCCTTGGAGGCCGAGCCGTTCGCACAGTCGAGAACGATCTTCCGGCCGGCCAGATCAAGGGGAAACTGGCTCTGAAGCGCACGCAGGTAGTCCTCGAGAGCTCCGTTCATCTCACTGACCCGGCCGACCGTGGCCAGATCGTCTGGTGGGTCGGCCGCGTACAACTCCTCGACCCTGGCCTCCGTCCCATCGTCGAGCTTGGTGCCCGAACCGGAGAAGAACTTGATCCCATTGTCAGCGAACGGATTATGGGAGGCCGAGACGACGGCGGCCATATCGAGGCCGTGCTTGCGGACCAGGATCGCGGCGGCCGGGGTGGGCAGGACACCGGCGAGGAGAACATCTCCACCCGCAGCTGCGATTCCGGCGGCCAGCGCGGCCTCCAGCATCGGGCCGGACTCCCGGGTGTCGCGGACGATCAATACCTGGGGACGATCGATTCCCAGGGCGCCGGTCGCAGCGCGACCAAGCGCGAGAGCCAGTTCCGGAGTCAGCTCGGTGCCGACTCTTCCCCGGACGCCGTCGGTTCCGAAGAGCCTTCGTGTCATCTCGTTCGAGGGGTGGTCAGCGCTTCGAGAACTGAGGCTTCTTACGAGCCTTCTTGAGGCCGGCCTTGCGGCGCTCCTTGACACGCGAATCGCGTGTGAGAAGACCGCGACGCTTGAGGTCGCCTCGGAGTTCGATGTCGACCTCGGTGAGCGCACGGGCGATGCCGTGGCGAACCGCGCCGGCCTGGCCGCTGATGCCGCCGCCGTGAACGAGGACGCGGACGTCGACGTTCTCGTCATAACCGGTCAGCGTGAGCGGCTGGCGGGCGATCGTCTGGTGCAGGGGACGCGGGAAATACTCGGCAAGATCCCGCTTGTTGACGGTGATCTTTCCTGTGCCCGGCAGCAGGATCACGCGGGCGATCGAGCTCTTACGCTTGCCGGTGGCGCGAAATCGTGCGTCGCCTTCGAGCTTCGTGGACTTGCGCTTCGCGACAACCTCGTCATCGGACTCGGCTGCGAGCTCGGCCTCCTTGCGGGCCTGCTCCTCCTCAGCCTCGGCCTCGAGGCGGGCGCGCTCCTCGGCGCTGATCTGTACATCCGGCTCGATCGCGAGCGGCTCGAGATCGGCACCCGGGGGAAGATCGGACTTCCTGACAGGCTTCTCGGCCTTCTTGGCCGGAGCCTCCTCAGCCTCGGGAGCAGCGTCGGCGGCCGGCTCCTCTTCGGCGGCAGCGGGCTCTTCCTCAGCGGCCGGCGCCTCTTCAACAGCCGGCGCCTCTTCGGCGATCGGAGCCTCTTCAACAGCCGGCGCCTCTTCGGCGATCGGAGCCTCGGCGGGAGTCTCCTCTTCCTCGGCTGCGGCCGGTGCTTCCTCGGCCGGAGCCTCGGTTGCGGCGTCGCCGTCGGGTGCCGGAGTCTCGTCGGCCGGAGTCGCAACCTGCTCTACCTGAGGCTCCACTTGTGAATCGGCCTGGGTGCGCTGCTCGTCGTCTGACATCTAGTCCTGGATCTCCATCGGCTTCGGCTGCTGTGCCTGGTGTGGGTGTTCGGGTCCGGCGTAGACCTTGAGCTTCAAAATCTGCTGGCGGGCGAGGCGATTGCGCGGAAGCATTCCCTTGACGGCCTTGCGGATCACCTCTTCCGGACGCTTCTCGAGCATCTCGTTGAGGGTCCGGGACTTGATCCCACCCGGGTATCCGCTGTGGCGCCAGTAGATCTTCGACTCGCGCTTGTTGCCGGTCACGTGGATCTTCTCCGCGTTGACGACGACCACAAAATCACCGGTGTCGATGTGCGGCGTGTACTCAGGCTTGCGCTTGCCGCGAAGGGCCGTGGCGATATGGGTCGCGAGACGCCCGAGGGTTCTGCCCTCGGCATCTACGACGAGCCAGTCGCGCTGGCGGTCATTGGGTTTGGCTACGTAGGTCTTCATCGTGAAAAACCGCGCGGGCGAACTGCAACGCCTCGGCGCGGAGACGGCATGATAGACGGAGCGCGCTTCTGGTGCCTTTCCACCGCCCCGCCGCACCCTGGCCGCCAATCGCTCGGGACCCGAGGCTATACTGCGCCGGGTAGAGCCGAGTTCCCGGCACACAGAGCGTCGGGAAGCGGAGGAACCGTTGGAAGGCCAGACACCTTCCGGGGGCGAATCAGGCGGGTTTTCCGCCTGTAGCGCAAACTCATTCAGCGCGAGCCCGACAGCTAACTCCGTAGGCCTCGATAGAGGAGTTCTTGACTTCCAGGTTCCACAAACCACGCCGGGCACGGCTGATCAGTCTCCTGATCGGGGCGTCTGCCGTCGCCCTGATGATGACGCTCGCTGCGGTTTCCTCTGCTGCTGTCGGTGGCGGAGGCTTCACCAGCCCCGCGGACCCGGAGGTCACGGACGCGATCTGCCTCGAGCAATGCGTAGGGCTTCATGAGGTCACCGTCGGCGGTGTGATCCAGGTTTCCGGCTCATCGATGCAGAGCGTCAACAAGGTCCTGTTCGCGGGAACCGATGGCCGAATCTCGGTGAAGCCGCGAAAGGTCACCGAAACCACCGCGCTCGCAGTGGTGCCCAAGGGCGCCGAGGACGGGAAGGTCAAGGTCAAGAGCGAATTCTCCGGCGCCTCCGGCCCTTCCCACTCGGTGATCGAGGTCCGCGCCCGAACCGCGCTTGCCGCGCCGGCCGATCTCCAGATCGCCGAGGCAGCGGCCACGCCTCGCAAGGCCTACTTCTTCGGGATCAAGAAGCCGCAGCTCAACTTCATCGTCCAGAGCGATCAGAAGGTCAACAGGATCCGGGTCGAGGTGGTCAAAAAGGGCGGCGAGGTGATCGCAAGCATCGAGCCCGATCCGGTGCCATCGAACAGCAACCAGACGGTCACCTGGAACGGGCGCACGCTGGCCGGCAAGCCCGCGCCGAGCGGCGTCTACAAGTTCAGGATCCAGGCGATGAACGGCAGGATCGCGAGATCGTCTGCCAAGAGCAAGCAGGCAGGATCTTCGCTTCGCTTCGAGATGTACGGCTTCGTCTTCCCGGTCCGCGGCGCCCACACATATGGAGATGGCCTCGGGGCGGGGCGCGGCCACGAGGGACAGGACGTGATGGCGGATTGCGGCGACAAACTCGTTGCCGCAAGAGGCGGCAAAGTCGTCTACAACGCCTACGACGGTCGCGGCGGCAACTACATCGTGATCAGGGGCAAGGCCGCCCACAAGGACTTCGTCTACATGCACCTGCGCTCACGCTCGCCGTTCAAGGCGGGCCGCACCGTCCGCACCGGGCAGAAGATCGGGATCGTCGGAGACACCGGCGACGCGACCGCATGCCACCTCCACTTCGAGGCCTGGTCAGCCCCCGGTTGGTACAACGGCGGCAAGCTGCTCAACCCGACCCCGCTTCTCAAGGGCTGGGACAAGTACAGCTAGCGCTTCAAGGCCGTCGTATCCAGCCTCAAGCTGGGGGCGCCTGACGACATCTATCGTGCCTGGTTGGGCACCCGCCCTGGACGATCCCAACTCTATGCACCCCATTGCATGGTGGAGGTTGGGCAGGTGGGGGAATACCGCCTCGGACCAGCGGCTCTTGGCCTGACTCACTCCCACTCGATCGTTGCCGGCGGCTTCGATGAGATGTCGAGGGCGACACGGTTGACGTCGCGGACCTCGTTGATGATCCGGTTCGATGCCCGCTCGAGCAGGTCGTAGGGCAACCGCGCCCAGTCTGCCGTCATCGCGTCGTCCGAGGTGACCGCGCGGATGATGATCGGGTAGGCGTAGGTGCGTCCGTCCCCCTGTACCCCAACCGAGCGGACGACCGGCAGGACGCAGAACGATTGCCAGAGCTCGCGATAGAGACCCGACGCCCTGACCTCCTCCTGGAGGATCGCATCGGCCGAGCGGAGAATGTCGAGGCGCTCGCGATTGACCTCGCCGCCGACGATCCGGATCCCGAGACCCGGCCCCGGAAATGGCTGGCGCCAGACCAGGCGGTCGGGCAGCCCCAGCTCGGCACCGACGGCGCGGACCTCGTCCTTGAACAACATCCGCAGCGGCTCGACCAACTCGAAGTCGATGTCTTCCGGGAGACCACCGACGTTGTGATGCGACTTGATCGTCGCCGCGCCCGAACTCCCGCCGGACTCGATCACGTCGGAGTAGAGGGTGCCCTGGACGAGGTAGTCGACATCGGTCAGCTTGTCGGCCTCCTCCTCGAAGACCCGGATGAACTCCTCGCCGATGATCTTCCGTTTGGTCTCGGGGTCGACGACGCCGGCGAGCCTGGCAAGAAAGCGCTCCTCCGCATCGACGTGAATCAGCGGGATGCCAAATTGCTCGAAGGCCGCGACCACCTGCTCGGCCTCGTTCATCCGCATCAGGCCATGGTCGACAAATACGCAGGTCAGCTTCTCCCCCACGGCGCGATAGACGAGCATCGCCGCAACCGAGGAGTCGACTCCGCCGGAAAGGCCGCAGAGCACCTTGCCATCGCCCACCTGCACCCGAACCGCGCGAATCTGCTCCTCGACCACACCCTCGGGCGTCCAGCGATCCCGGCAGCCGGCGACGTCGCGGAGGAACCTGGTCAGGATCTCGGTGCCGTAGGGGGTATGGACGACCTCGGGATGAAACTGGATTCCGTAGAGGCCGCGGTCGGGCGCCTCGAAGGCGGCAACCGGCGAGCCGGGGCTCGACGCAAGAGCAGCACAGCCCTCCGGTGGTGCAAAGACCGCGTCCCTGTGGCTCATCCAGCAACTCTGCTGCTCGGGG
Source organism: Solirubrobacterales bacterium (assembly GCA_038207745.1). Classification (GTDB taxonomy): domain Bacteria; phylum Actinomycetota; class Thermoleophilia; order Solirubrobacterales; family 70-9; genus JBBQZL01. Next base: position 582 of record JBBQZL010000064.1, on the reverse strand, counting down.
AGACCTGCAAGAAGCCTGCCGCCGTCCCCCGTCAGGGTCAGCTCGGTGCGGCCGAACTCGCCCGAAGGGGCCTCCTCGACCTTGCCGCCGAGCGCGTGGGCCATCACCTGCATTCCGTAGCAGATGCCCATCACAGGGATGCCCAGTTCGAGCAGCTCGGCGCGAAACGGCGGCGCGCCGGACTCGTAGACCGAGGCCGGCCCGCCCGAGAGGATCAACGCCTTCGGCTCACGGCTGCGGATCTCCTCAACCGAGATGTCGGCGGAAAGCAGCTCGTCGAATACACCGCACTCGCGCACCCGTCTCGCAATCAACTGTGAATACTGGCCCCCGAAATCGAGGACGAGCACCCTCTCGGTGGCCTGCAGGGCCTCGCCGGGGTCAGCCATCCGTGACGGCGGCTTGCTCTGGGGGGGCCTCGGACGCGGCCGGCCCCCTGCCGTTTGCACCCATCCCGACATGTTGCTCGCGCTGGAGCTTCTTTCCCTCACTCTGGAGCGCCGGCGCAACCATCACCTCGGCACGCTGGAATTAGCGGATGTCCTCGTAGCCACAGGTGGCCATCGAGGTCCGCAGCGCGCC
>JBBQZL010000063.1:0-12555 GCA_038207745.1 Solirubrobacterales bacterium | reverse complement strand
CTACGGCCAGATCTATCCCGAACTCAAGGGGCTCGAGGAGGCCGGCCTGCTCGAGGGATCCGAGGACTCGACGGGCGGACGCAGGCGCCGGCGCTACGCGATCACCGACGACGGACAGGCGGCCCTCCAGGCATGGCTCCGCGAGCCGCCCGTCACCTGCGAATTGCGCGATGAGGGTCTCCTGAAGCTCTACTTCTCATCCGCGGTCGGCCCGGAGGACGCGATCCGGACGATCCGCGAGATGCGGCGACACAGGGTTGACGTGATCAAACAGCTTCGCGCGCTCGAGCCCAGGGCCGAGGCAGCCGGCATATACCCGACCATGGTCCTCAGGGCGGGTCTGGGCCTTCACGAGTCGCTCGCAAGTTGGTGCGACGAGATGGAAGACGAACTTTCTGAGCAGATCAACAAGGAGGATTCCTGATCTTTGCCCGGCTGGCCGCTCTCGCGACCGTCCACCCACGCCGGGTCACCGTCGTCGCGGTGGTCGCCTTCATGATCGCCGGTGCCGTCGGTTCTTCGGTTGCCGATCACCTGGCTCCCTACGGCGCAGATGATCCAGCCAGCGAGAGCGTCAGGGCGGAGAAGCTGCTCACCGATGCCGGTTACAGCGCCCCCGGGGTGATCGTCCTGATCAACAATGCCGACCCTCGCAGCTCTGCGGGAGAGGCACGCGTGGCAGGAATCGAGCGCCAACTCAAGAATCGCGGCGATGTTGAAACGGTCGTCGGCTTCAGGCAGACCCGCGACAGCGCATTCGTCTCGCAGGACGGCGACTCCACATATCTCGCGGTCACGCTCACAGACAACGATGATTCCAGGCGACAGGAATCCGCAAAGCAGATCATCGCGCAGCTGAAGGGCGAGCCGGGCGTCTCGGTGGGAGGCGTCGCGGCAGCGACCGCCCAGGTGAACACCCAGGTCCAGAAGGATCTCACCCGGGCGGAGATGCTCGCCTTCCCGCTGCTCTTCCTGCTCTCACTTCTGTTCTTCCGGAGCCTGGTCGCCGCGCTCCTGCCATTGATGATCGGTGCGCTCGCAATCATCGGGACATTCTTCTTTCTGCGGCTCGCCTCCGATCTCGGCTCGATCTCGATCTTCGCCCTCAACCTGACCACCGGTCTCGGTCTCGGCCTTGCGATCGACTACAGCCTCTTCATCGTCTCCCGTTATCGAGAGGAGATCGCGATCAGCGGGCCCGGAGCCGCGGCGATGCTGCGAACGATGCAGACCGCGGGCCGAACGGTGTTCTTCTCATCGCTGACGGTGGCGGCAGCGCTGGCGTCGCTGCTCGTATTCCCACAGCGATTCCTTCACTCGATGGGCCTCGGCGGCGCGATCGTCGCGCTGCTCGCATCGCTTGTCGCCCTGACCGTGCTTCCGGCCGTCCTTGAGCTGCTGGGCAACCAAGTCAACGCGCTTGCGCCGAAGTTCCTGGCACGCCGGGCCGTGCGGGATGCCAAGCATGAGAAGGATGGCTTCTGGTATCGGCTCTCCCGATTCGTGATGCGCCGCCCGGTCCCGATCGCGACCTTCAGCGCGCTGTTTCTGATCATCCTCGGCCTGCCCTTCCTGGGGATCACGTTCGGCGCCGTCGATGCGCAGGTGCTGCCCGCAGGCGCCAGCGCACGTCAGGTCGACAACATGATCCAGAAGGATTTCCCGCCCTTTCGCGACACCCCGATCCGGGTCGTCGTCCAGGGCGGCGACCCCGGCTCCGCGGCCGCGGTCCGCACCCGGCTCGGGCGGATCGCGGGCGTTGCATCAGTCAGGCAGCCGCTCCGGGTGAGCCCCGGCCTGACGATGATCGAGGCGATCTCAACCGCCCGGTTCACCTCTCCCGAGAGCGATGCAACAGTCAAGCGGATCCGCGAGATCACTCCCCCCGCGGGTTCGGCGATCCTCGTCACCGGTGCATCTGCGGACTTCGTCGACTTTCAGTCGAGCCTCAGGTCCAACCTTCCCCTTGCGCTGGCAATCGTGATCATCGCGAGCCTGGTGATCCTCTTCCTGTTCACGGGCTCGGTGATCCTGCCGATCAAGGCGCTGATCATGAACGCGCTCAACCTCAGCGCCGTGTTCGGTTTGCTTGTGCTGATCTTCCAGGATGGGCGATTCGAGGGCCTGCTGAACTACCAGAGCACCGGTGGCATCGAGCAATCGATGCCGATCCTGCTGTTTGCGGTCGCCTTCGGGCTGTCCACGGACTACGCCGTCTTCCTGCTCTCCCGGATCAAGGAGGCGCGGGACGAGGGTGCCTCCGAGTCCGAGTGCGTCGCGATCGGGCTGGAGCGAACCGGCCGGATCATCACGGCTGCCGCACTGCTCTTCGCTATCGCGATCGGCGCCTTTGCCACCTCGGAGATCATCTTCATCAAGGAGAACGGGGTCGGCACGGCCCTTGCGGTATTGATCGATGCAACGATCATCCGCGCCCTGCTGGTGCCGTCGCTGATGGCCCTGCTCGGCAGATGGAATTGGTGGGCACCGGCGCCGCTCCGGCGCCTCCACGATCGGATCGGGATCGCCGAATCAGGTCCACCGACCCGGCAACCGGCCACCCAGGGCTGACTTGGGGAGGAGAACCGATGACAGTCCCGAATACAGCCAACCCCTTCGACCTCGACACCGCGGTCAGGCCGCTCGGCGATGACCGTTTCTCGGTCGAGATAAGCGAACGGTGGTGGGTGGTGGCCGGTCCCAACGGCGGATTCGTCGCCGCATTGGTGCTGCGCGCCCTCCAGGCCGTCGAGCCGGCCCGTTCGCCCCGTTCCCTGACCCTGCAATTCCCGGCTGCCCCGCAGCAGGGACCTGCGGAGATCGTGGTCAGGACTGTCCGCCGCGGCGGGTCGGTGACCTTTCTCTCGGCGGAGATGCACCAGGACGGCGAGGTCAAGGTGACGGCGCTGGCCGTCTTCTCAGAGACCTGGAGCGGGCCCGAATATCTGACTGACGAGGCGAAGATGCCCGACGTCTTCCCGCCCGGTGAGCTGATCGACATCAGCGAGACCGGCAAGGGGGTTCCACCCGTGTTCCGGAACTTTCTCTCCGCCCCCGCGGTCGGCGACCTGCCCTTCAGTGGCGGGACTGACCCGGTGACCGGTGGTTGGCTGACCCTCAAGGAGCCGCGCCTGCTCGACGAGGCGCTCGCCGCCGCGATGCTCGATGCCTGGTTCCCGGCTCCGTTCGTGATCCTCGATGCCCCGGCGCCCGCCCCGACCCTGGACCTGACCATCCACTTCCGGGCACCGATACCGCCGCCTGATGCGAAGCCGGAGGACCCCTACCTGATCGTCTTCAGCTCCAGCCTCGCCCGGGACGGGATGTTCGAGGAGGACGGCAGGCTCTGGAGCCCCGGCGGGACCCTGCTGGCACAATCACGGCAGCTTGCGCTGCTCCGGCATCCCCGCGGTCAGTAGGTGCTGACGGCGCCCGGCTCGGGTGTGATCCTGAGCGGCGCGGCATTGCGGCGACGGTTGGAGTCGTTGAGCATTGACGTGACCTCGCTCGGGCTGTTGCCGGCCGACGGAATCGCGCTTGGGGTCTCGGATTCATCGTCTCCGGTGCGGTAGCCGAACAGCGGCGCGTCAACGCCGAACTCGCGTATCTTTGTCAAGAGCTGAGCCGCGGTCTCGGCACTCTCGGGAGGACCACAGACAATTATCGCGGTCGGTTCGAGCGCGCCGATCGCGCTGCCGAGCCGGCCGTCGCCGAGCTGGGTGGAAAGGGCCAGCACCCGGAATCCTGCGCGCCTCAGTGCGAGGTCGAGGGCCTGGGCATGCACCGCCTCGAAATCCTGGCCCGAACTCGAGTCGAGAAGCATCACTCCCGCGGGACGTGAGGCTGCCGAGGAGAGTCGCCGGGCGCCGTGCAGCCAACCCATCGCCCATCGGCATGCGAACTCGAGTTCGGCATCCTGTTCAGCGTCAGTGGAAAGTGTGTTGAGCGCCGGTAGCAGAAGCTCCTCGACGGTCCGCTCGACCGGCCGTATCGCGAGGCTCTCCTCCATCGCCCGATCGGCACCGCTCTCGTCGAAGTTGACCAGGGCGCGCTTGAGATCGTCCCGGACGGCGGGCGCGGACTGGCGCTGACGTGAAAGCTCGATCGCCGACGAGATGTTGCCCGTCTCATTGAGCGCATCACGGAGCGTCTGTAACTCGACCAGCTCGTACTGACGATGGTTTCCGACGGAGCGCTGCGGCTTCGGGTAGCCGAAGCGGCGCTCCCAGCTGCGAAGCGTGTTCGGGTTCACCCCAAGAATCTCGGCCGCTGCGTTGGTGCGGATGCCAATCGCCATCAGGAAATGCCTTTCAAACTGTTGATCCGTCTCACGGAGTTCGGTACCGATCGCCATTTTCCCACCGAAAAGGCGAATCTGCCCCGAAATTGGACGAATTCAGGAGGAACTGTCAGGAATCTTGCAGTCCACCCACGGCGAGAGGCTGCCCTGTTGCCCGGGCGCGCCACATCGCTGTGTCAGCTCTTCGGAGCAGTCGGTCGGGTTCCTCCCCATGCTCGGGGCAGGAGACGATGCCTGCTGATGCGGTCACCTTGAGGCCGCCCCTGCGCTCGATGTCCTCGAGCAGATTCCCGAGACGCCCTGCCATTCGCGCCGCGTCCGGAGAAAGCTGATTGGGGGCGAGAACGCAGATCTCGTTCTGGTCAAGTCGATATGCCTCGTCAACGGTCCTGATGCTGTCACGCAGTGCACCGGCGACCGTTGTGAATGCGGTTGGCTCCCCAGCATGCGCGGCAGACCCCTCGGTACCCGGACCCTCGAAATCAAAGAGGACCAGGGAGAACGGGTGTCCATAGCGCTTCTGGCCCTCAACCATCTGGCCGAGCCGGTGGTTGAGGTGATCGGATCGCCAGAGGCCGGTGACCGGATCCCTCTCCCCCTCGGACCTGGCGCTGATCGCGTTGACGGCTGCTCCATTCAACACCCCGAAGATCTCCGCCAGTCGTTTGCAGGCCTGCGTGAACAAATCCGGCTCGGATGACGGGAGCTGATCCTGGAGAGTCTCGATCAGCAGGGCATGGAGCCGGCTGAGATCCCATGCATGCCGCGCGGGACCCATCTCGAGGCGAAGCTCGAGCAATGCGGTCACGCCCTCGGTGGTGACCTTCGGACGGCCCTTTCCGTCCTCCACCGGAATCGCGCCGAGGATGTCGCTGATCAGATCAGGAAGCTGCCGGGCAACCCATCTGGTCGGGAGCTGCTCAACCTCGGCAAGCGGTGATAATTCGATCGTCTCCGAGAGCCAGCGCTTCGCAAGCTCGTCGCGCCGGCGGTCGACACGGTCGAGCTGCGCACGCATCAAGGCGCCATCGCCGTTGCCTTTGCCCTTCACCTATCTCCTCTTCGCTTCGCACCGAATCGCGCCGCCCCAGGGCGTCGCTGCACACGTTGCCTTTGCGGCGAAGACTAGGTGAGCTCGCGGCGGCCGGAAAACGCCTTGCCCAGAGTCACCTCATCGGCGTGTTCGAGGTCCGCCCCGACCGGCAGCCCACTGGCCAGCCGGGTGACCGAGACCCTGCCGCGCAGCTCCGACGCGATCTGCAGCGCCGTGGCCTCTCCGGTTGTGGTCGGGTTGGTCGCCAGGACCACCTCACGGACCTCGCCGCCATCCACCCTTCGGATCAATTCGGCGATCTTCAGGTCCTCCGGATCGACGCCGTCGATCGGCGAAAGTGCGCCGCCGAGCACATGGTAGAGACCGCGAAACTCGTGGGTACGCTCGATCGGGATCACATCGCCGGGCTCCTCAACCACGCAGATCTGGCTCTGGTCGCGCGAGGCGTCCTCGCAGATCCTGCAGCGCGGGCCCTCCGAAAGGTTGAAGCAGACCTCGCAGAGCCCCACCTTCTCCTTGACCTCACGGATTGCGGCAGCCAAGGCCTCCGCTTCCGAATCGTCCGACCGGAGGATGTGGAAGGCAAGTCGCTGGGCGCTTCGCCTGCCGATTCCGGGCAGACGGGAGAGCTCGGCGACCAGCCTTCCGAGTGGTGCCGGTCCCTCGCTCACATTCCCGGCAGGCCGAGGCCGCCCGCGCCGCCGCCAAGCCCGCCGGTGATGCCGCCCATCTTTCCGCTGGCGACCTCCTGAGCCGCCCGGATCGCCTCGTTCACCGCTGCCTGGACCATGTCCGAGAGCATCTCGGCGTCCTCCGGGTCGATTGCCTCCGGATCGATCGAGATCGATTGGAGCTGGAGATCGCCGGTCATCTTGACCTTGACCATGCCACCGCCTGCGCTCGCCTCGACGACCTCGTCCTTGAGCTGCTCCTGGGCCTTCAGCATGTCGGTCTGCATCTGCTGCGCCTGCTTCATCAGGGCGTTCACGTCGATGCCCCCGGGTCCCTTCGCCATCTAGTTCACTTCCTCCGCGTTGAATTCTGTCTTGAGTCGCTCCAGGATCTCGTCTTCATCGACCGGACCGTGTTCGGTGGAATGCGAGCCTTCCGTCTCCAGCACAACGAAGATCGGACGCATCGGCTGGCCGATCACCTCGTACAGCGCTGACTGCAGTCGCTCACGCTGCTCGGACTCGGAGACCTTTCGCTGGTTGAAGGTCGCCGTTGACGGGAAACCGATCTCGATCGAGCCTCCGTCCTCACCGATCCTGACCGGGCGTGCACCCTCGAACAGGGCCGCAAGCATGCCGCCGCCGTTCTTCCGCAGACCATCGAGGACAGCGGGCCAGACCCGCATCATCGCCTCGAGGTCGATCGAGTCCGGATCGATCGCGGCGTGACCGGGTTCAGTGGAGGGGTCGTGAGCCGACTCCGGCTCCACGGCCGCCGTCTGCCCCTCGACCGCCGCCCCTGGCGCCTCGACCGCTGACACCGGCCCCCGGTCCGCCACCGCTGTTCCCTGGTCCACCGCGGGAGGCTTCTCGACCACCGTCGTCGGCTCGGCAGCCGGCTCCTGCCCGCCGACCGAGGCCCTTCCAGGCCCGGTAACCTCCTCGGCCCACGACTCTGGCCTGGTCCCCGCCGGCGTGTGTGGGGGGATCGGCTCGCCACCCTCGGTCAACCTGCGCTCGAGTCGCTCGATCCGTCGGATCAGACCCTCGACGCTGCCGTCGAGGTCGGGCCTCGCAGCCTTGAGGAGCGCGACCTCGATGGCCATCCGGGCCTCGTCGCCATCGCGGACCGATGTGATCGCGGCCGCGATCTCGTCGATTGCCCTGAGCAGGGAGGCGCTGCCGATCTCGGCAGCCTGAGAGGCGAGACGATCGGCGTCATTGGTGGAGACAACGAAGGAATCGGGAGTCACCCCGGTCACCTGGACCACGATCAGGTGCCTCAGGTGTGCGAGCAGGTCACGTGCGAACTGAGCCGGGTCGCGCCCGGACTTGGCCATCCTCTCGACCACATCGAGCGCACCCTTTGGATTCTCGGAGGCGACCGCATCGACAGTCTCGAAGAGGAGATCGCCATCGGCCGCGCCGAGGACCTCGAGGACCGAGCTCAGCCTGACGCTGTTGCCACCGAAGGCAACAAGTTGATCGAGGGTTCCGAGCGCGTCACGAAAGCTTCCGGCGGCCGCACGCGAGATCATCGCAACCGCGCTCGGCTCGATCTCGATCCCCTCGGCAACCGAGACTCGACGAAGCACCTCGGCGATCTGATCGAGCGAGGGCCGGTGAAAATCAAAGCGCTGACAACGATCGACGATCGTCGGCATCACACGGTGAGCCTCGGTCGTCGCAAGCACGAAGACGGTGTTGGGCGGTGGCTCCTCGAGTGTCTTCAGGAAGGCGTTCCATGCCTCCTTTGTGAGCATGTGGGCCTCGTCGAGGATGTAGACCTTCCAGCGCCCCGCGGATGGTGCGTAGGCGACCCGCTCGCGAAGCTCGCGGATGTCATCGACGGACCGATTGGAGGCCGCATCCATCTCGATCACGTCGACCGAGGTGCCCGATGCGATCGTCACGCATGACTCGCAGACCCCGCACGGCGTCGCGGTCGGCCCCCCCTGCTCGCAGTTGAGCGAGCGGGCGAGGATCTTCGCCATCGAGGTCTTGCCGGTGCCGCGCGAGCCGACGAAGAGATAGGCGTGGTGGACCTTGTCCTGCCCGATCGCGTTTCGCAGCGTTCGGACCACGTGCTCCTGGCCGACAACTTCGTCGAAGGAGCCCGGGCGGTGGCGGCGGTAGAGGGAGATGGATTCACTCATCGTCAGAGACGAGCCAGTCTATCTGCGAAGACCGCGGGCTCCGGTGACCGCCGTGGGCCGGTTACAGATACCGTGCGCCGATGCCGACCAGCCTGAGACGGATCCTCGTCCCGGCAGCATGGGTCGCCGGAGTTTCAGGCGTCCTGCTGCTGCTGTTCCCGGTCGGCTTCCCCAACTACGACACGATCTACGCGCTGCTCTGGGGGCGCGAGATGGCCCACGGTTTCAGCCCCGACATGTCGGCTCCGCTGGCCCCGACCCCGCATCCACTCTACGAACTGCTCGGCATCCTCACCTCCCCGCTCGGCGACAGCGCGATCACCGTTTCCGTGGCCCTCGCCTATGTATCCCTTGGCCTCGTCGCCTATCTCGTCTATCGGCTCGGCACCCTCTGGTTCGAGCGATCGATCGGGATCGTCGCAGCCGTCATCGTGTTGACCCGGGCCCCCTTCCTCAGCAACGGCCTGCGCGCCTACGTCGACCTTCCGTACATCGCGATCTGCCTGGCGGCGCTTCTGGCTGAGACCCGCAAACCGCGTGCTGGGTGGCCGGTGCTGGCGCTCCTGATCCCGGCCGGGCTGCTCAGACCCGAGGCGTGGCTGTTTGCCTTCGCCTACCTCGGATATCTGGCAATCGAGACGAGACGGGATGGACCGTGGCGCTCGCCGCGCTCCTACTCGCTCAGATGGCGCCGGGAGCGCAGCAATCGGGAACTCCTCGGTCTCGCCGCGCTCGCGGTGGCCGGGCCGGCGCTCTGGGTCATCTTCGATCTGATCACCACCGGTGACCCGGCCTACTCATTCACGGGTACGCGTCAGACCGTCGAGACCCTCGATCGCCAGACCGGTCCCGTTGATCTCGTTCTCTATGGGCCTCGCCGGCTCGGCGAGGTTCTGCAGTGGCCGGGAATGATTGCCGCGGCCGGCGGGATCGTCTTCTGCATCGGGCTGCTCTGGAAGCGATCGCGAACCGGTCTCGCCGCAGCGCTGCTTGCGCTGATCGGCTTCGCGATCCTCGCCATTTCAGGGCTGGCGATCATCCCCCGCTACACGATGCTGGCCGGAGCGGTCCTGAGTATCTTCGTCGGCGCGGGGCTGCTGGGGTGGAGGCTTCTCGAGACGAACAATCGCTGGCGCAGTCGGTGGCAGTGGTTCGCCGCGCTCGGCGCTCTCCTCTTCATCCTCTGGATCCCCCAGCAGGTAGACCTGCTTGATCAGGTGAACACCGACCTGACCAACCAGAGCCAGGTCGAAGGGGACCTCTCGGCGCTTGTCGACGATGGTGGCTTCGAGCCGAGCTGCCCGCCGATCTCCGTACCCAACCACCGCGCCGTCCCGCGCCTCGCCTTCTGGCTCGATATCCGCCCGAGCGAGATCATCAGCTCGACCGAGCAGAGCCAGTCTGGCCGCGGCTACTTCCTCAACCCTGCGAGCGACTTCGTGGTCCACAACTTCGTGCTCGATCCAAATGATCCGTCACGGCTCGATACCACGGTGCCACCGGGCTTCAGGCTGGCTGCCAGGAACAGGTCCTGGAAGCTCTACCGCCGCTGCAGGTGAGCTGACAGCCTGATTTCGATTCCGGGCATGGGAGCATCGCCCTCCGCTGGAGGGAGATGCTCCTGGACACCAAGAAAATGGACCGTGCATTCGATCTTCGAAAGCTCGTCACCGGGCGTTTACGCCGGATCTGACTCGAGCCAGGCTCACCTGCGGCACCCGCGGCTCCCGCTTAAGGCTGCTTCCTTCCGGACCTGACCTGATTCGCGTGCCTACGTCGCGCAGGACCTGGCTGTCAACATCGTCACCGGCGAACTGACCCCGACGGCCAGTTCCTCAGAACGGTCTTCAGCCCCGCTAGAGCGGATTGCGGGTTACAAGGCACCGCTACCTCCCCGCCTAGCACGGTCCGTCTGGGATCCTACCGCTACGCATAGGATCAGCGGGCGCAGATGGTCGACGTCGACTCAACTTCCTTTTTCGTCATCGTCCTGGTGGCGACCCTTGCGGCGATAACCGTCGTCCTCATGCCGCAACGCCTCTCCCCACCGGTTGTCGTACTCGAGCTGATGTTCGGCATCGTGGTCGGACCGCAGGTTCTCGGAATCGCCGACGCGGACCCGTTCATCCAGTTCTTCTCCAATCTCGGCCTCGGGATGCTCTTTTTCTTCGCCGGTTATGAGATCGACTTCGTGAGAATCAAGGGCACGCCACTCCGACTTGGCGCCTGGGGATGGCTCTTTTCGATCCTGCTGGCATACGCGATCGGCTCGCTGCTCGAGCTGTCGGGTGTGGTGATCTCATTCCTCTACGCGGGCTCGGCGATGGCGACCACGGCGATCGGAACCCTGATCCCGATCCTCAAGGACAACGGCGAGCTGCGCACCCCCTTCGGGACCCAGCTGCTGGCGGCCGGCGCTCTCGGTGAGTTCTGCCCGATCCTCCTGATCACCCTGGTTCTGGCAACCGGGCATCCCCTCCACGAGGCGCTGATCCTGATTGCGTTCGTCGTGCTCTCGCTCGCGATCGCGCTGATCTCGATGCGACTGGGCAAGGGCTGGCCGGCAATCGAGGGGACGCTCGAGGCGAGCAATCAGCTGACCGTGCGGATCGCGGTGCTGCTGATCTTCGGGCTGGTCGCGGTGGCGAGCCAGCTCGGCCTCGACATCCTGCTCGGAGGTTTCCTTGCCGGGATGATCACCCGGGTCGCGCTTCGCGGACAGGAGGTCGAAGTCTTCGAGTCAAAGATGACCGCGCTGGGATTCGGCTTCCTGATCCCGTTCTTCTTCGTCTCCAGCGGCCTTGCCTTCGATCTCGACGCCCTGTTTTCGAGCTTCGACGAACTGGTCAAGGTTCCGATCTTCTTGACCATCTTCCTGATCGTGCGTGGAGCGCCGGCACTGGTGCTCTACCGGGGAGTCCTCGGCGCTCGCGACCGGCTCGCCCTTGCCTTCTACTCCGCGACCGCACTGCCACTGGTGGTCGCGATCACGACGCTCGCCGTCTCTGAGGGACACATGAAGACCTCGAACGCCGCGGCCCTGGTGGGCGCCGCGATCCTCTCGACCCTGATCTTCCCGTTTGTCGGCTTGGCCCTCCGCCGCAAGAGCAACCAGAAGGGCTCTCCACCTGCGGGAGCGCCGGTACCCGAACCGGCCGTATGATCCAGCCTCTCCCGGGCCCGTAGCTCAGCGGGAGAGCGCTCGCTTCACACGCGAGAGGTCGCTGGTTCGAAACCAGCCGGGCCCATTCTTAGCAGCCGTTACGCAGAGCCATTTCCTGCGATCAGAGCCACCGGCGAAGGCAGCTGCCCGAGGCGCCAATTCTTCGATTCTGCCCAATACTGCCCAATGAAGTGGCACAGAACCGGCGGAGGCGAGGTGTGCTCCCGCCGATTTCGCAGGTGCTCGATTCGTTTGTCGCCGGTCTGTTCACCGATCAGGATCGAGTCCGCTCCAGGAGGCGTCGGCGGCCCTCGGTGCAGCCCCCTCCGCATCTCATTGGGCTGACCCATCCGGCTTAGATGCGACTCTTGGCCGATGCCGAAAGCGACTAAGGGAGACAAGCTCGCAGGCCGCCTACGAGGGTACGGCACACGCGGTGTCCTCGTTCAGATGGCGGAACGTGGCCAGATCATCGAACTCCGCTGCGAGATGCCGAAGTGCTATTGCCCTAAGGGGCGTGGCCATTTCGAGAAGAGATCCACCCCTTTGCCCCCTTGGGCGCCCTCGCCGGACCACTATCCGAAGCTCAAGGCTGATGGTGGACATCTTGACCCCTGGAACGTCCGGCTCTCGCACGTGCGGTGCAACCGAGAGGACTATGGCTGGCGTATGAGGATCAGACGGATGCTTGAGAAAGGGATGTCACTAGAGAAGATCGCCGAGAACCTGAACCACAAGGGGATACCAAGGCCACATGGAAGCGCCACGTGGTCGGCCACCAGTGTGCGGAAAGCATTCGTCTCTTAGCAACGGAGCCTGCTTCACGCTTCCCGGGTGAAAGTGGCTTAAGCCCAACGAGATGCGAGGGGGATGCAGCTAGGCCGTCGTCGGGGATGTCGTCTTGGCGTCTCCTGCTGCGCACAGGTGGGTGCCCTCCACGAGGTCACTCAACGCTTGCCGCTCTTCGTCGCCGCTCTCCATCAACTGGGCATAAATGCCCAAGGTCATCTGCGGGTGCGTATGGCCTACCTGGCTCATGACGTAGCGCGTGTCTTTCCCTAAGGCAAGCAGGATCGAGACATACGTCCGGCGCAGCGAATGGGGCGTGAGGTTCTCGGGCAGGGGCTGTAGGTCCTGTGCTGCCAGGTTCTCATCGGCCCTGGCCACCGCCTTCGCCAGGATGCGGCGCCGTACATTGCTCCGACCTTGTG
>JBBQZL010000062.1:0-12631 GCA_038207745.1 Solirubrobacterales bacterium | reverse complement strand
GATGCTTCCTGACGGAGCCACGATCAGCCCGCTCCAGGTTGCGCAGTCTGTACAGCTCGACGAGATCCTCCGCGCATTTGACGAGCCGACCCGTATCGCGTTCCAGAGCTGGATGGCCGACGCTTCGGTTGCGCTGAAGGGCAGGAGCGGCGATCTCAGCGCCGCCTTTGGTCTGCTGCAGCCAACCCTTACCGATGCCAACAAGGTCTTGACCACGCTCGATACCCAGAACAACGCGGTCCATCAGCTGGTCAAGAACACCGGCGTCGTCTTCAACGCTCTTGGTGAGCGTCAGGGTCAGCTCAGAACGCTGGTCGAGAACAGCAACGCGGTCTTCACCACCACCGCACAGCGAAACCAGGACATCGAGGATCTCTTCCGCGTCCTGCCGACCTTCCTCGACGAGTCGACCCTCACCCTCAACAGGCTTGATCAGTTCGCGACCAACGCAAATCCTCTGGTCACGCAGCTTCGCCCGGCGGTCAAGGAGCTGACCCCGGTGCTGAAAGACGTCCGGGACCTGACCCCCGAACTGCGTGGGTTCTTCGTCGGGCTCAAGACCATGACCGACTACGCCGACAGGGCCTACCCGTCGCTCCGCGCCTTCCTCAAGTCTGACCTGCCGCCCCTCCTGACCAGGATCCAGCCCTTCCTCAAGGAACTCGATCCGCTGCTGGAAACCCTGAAGATGTACCGGTACGAGGTCGCCGCGTTCCTCGGCAACGGCGCGACCGTCACCAATGCGGAGGGCGCAACCGCCGACACCGACAACAGGAGTGTCCGCTACCTGCGCATCGGGTCGATTCTCGGACCCGATGCTTTGGCGACCTATCCGAAGCGCCTCAAGGTCAATCGCAACAACGCCTACCCCAAAGCGGGCGGACTCGCCGACGTCAAGACCGGTCTCAAGTCCTTCCAGACCTACCAGTGCTCCTCCGGCGTCAACGCGATATTCCGCGACTGGTCCGAGTTGACCCCGGCCGAGCAGACGACCTTCACGAACTCGGTCCACACGAACAACCCGCCGCCGCCGCTCGGACCTCCGCGCTCGGCGCAGCAGGTCTATGAGTCCCTTCAGAACTTTGCCTATGCCGACAGGCGAAACTCCAATGACCTTCCGACCCCCGCATGCGTCGCCCAGGGCAACAACACGCCGCTCGGGCAGCCGGGTCAACCGTCAAGCAAGTACCTGCATGTCTTCCGCAAACCTTGATCAGAGTTTGGGGGCCTGAAGTGAATTTGATTGACGGAGCGGCAGCGAGACCGCAACTTTGGACCCTTTTCGTAGTTTCAACTCGTAACAAGCCTTGATACCGTCCAAGGCGGGAGAGAAAACCAGTCGGCTCCGACGGGAAATCAGCGGCAAGTGCTTCTGACGCCGGGCCGGAACAAACAAGGAGAGAAGATTTCTATGCGCAAGACTTTACTGGGGGTGATGGCTCTGATTGTCGCCTTGGCGCTTCCGGCCGCCGCCTCAGCCAACACTCAGAAGATCGACGCGAAGATTTCGCCGTCGAAGCTGATGAAGAAGAAGTTCAAGCCCACCTCGGTCAACGTGATCACCACCGCAGGCCCGGACCCGGGCAGGGTCGGTCCAAACGCGGTTGACGGTGCCTACCGGGCAAAGGTCTGGTTCGACAAGGACATCAAGTTCTTCACCAAGGGCGTCCCACAGTGCAAGGCAGCACAGGTCGATGGCGTTCAGGATCCGAAGATCATCAAGTCACAGTGCGGCAAGAGCCAGGTCGGTTCCGGCAAGGGACTCGTTGCTCTCGGAGGATACGTTGACCCGGTAACCGGAGCGCCGCCTCCCGCGAACGTCCTCACCGCGGACATCTACGCGCTGAACAGCGTGCCCAAGGGCGGCAAGCCCGTGATTCTGCTCCACTCCGTCGTTCCGGGAGTCAGCGCAACGACCTTGATCGGAACCCTGAAGAAGCAGGGCGGCAAGTACAAGACGCTGCTCGACGTCGCGATTGAGCCGCTTCCGGGCGGAACCGCGATCTTGCGCTTCCAGGCCAAGATCAAGAAGAAGTACAAGTACAAGGGCAAGAAGCGGAGCTACGTCTCCGCAAAGTGCTCCCACAAGAAGTTCTTCTTCAAGGGCACCTTCTTCTTCGAGAAGTTCGTTGACCCGACGCAGAAGAGCCAGGCATCAGCCACGAAGGTGCAGAGGTGCAAGGGCAAGAAGTAGACCAGCCCGACTGGTGCAGCAAGAGCGTCTGAAGAGAAGACTCTCCGCAGAATCGAAAAGGGCGGCCTCCGGGCCGCCCTTTTTGTCTGCCAATCGTGGCGAAGTTGACAGCCAGGTCAGTATTGGATAGTCATGATGGTCATGAAGATGGTTGGCATAGCTCAATTCAAGGCACGACTCAGCGAGTACCTGGATCTGGTCCGGACGGGCGAAGACGTTGTCGTCACGGATCGCGGCAGGCCCGTTGCGACGGTCTCTCGCGTATCCGGCCACGACTCCGAAATCGACGATCTGGTTCGGGCCGGCGTGGTCACGCCGGCCCGGGAGAGGCTGACCGAGGATTTCTTCGAAATGGAGAGGCCCGAGATCACCGGTGGTTCCCTGCTCGACGCCGTTCTGGATGAGCGGGAAGAGGGCTATTGATCAATGAGATTCTGGGACACGTCGGCCATCGTCCCAATGCTGGTCAGCGAGGAGTCGAGCGATTCAATCCTCTCGACCCTGCGCAGTGACGATCGTTTGATCGTCTGGTGGGGTGCCCACACCGAGTGTCTTTCGGCAATCCGGCGCAAGGAGCGCGACGGGTATCTGACTGCGGATGGTGCGAACCAATCGATTCGAGTCCTCGACCGGCTGATCGATGGCTGGGATGAAATCCGTCCCACTGAAGCCGTGAGGGCTCAGGCCGGCAGGGCGATCTCCGTACACCACCTTCGCGCATCCGATGCGTTTCAACTTGGCTCCGCCCTCTGTTGGCGACCGGACCCTGCCGTCAGCCGCGAGTTCGTATGCCTTGACAAGCGACTGAATGAAGCCGCGCGTCGAGAGGGCTTTGCCTGTCCGCTGAATCAAGTCTGAAGGTGAGGCGTCAGCGAACAGCCGCCCAGCGTTTTTTGTCAACGAGATCCGGATCGATCATGGCGACCTGCTTTGCGGGGTGTGTGACCTGCCCAGGTCCAACTCGACACTGACCGGGCAGTGGTCAGAGCCCATCACGTCGGCGTGGATCTTGGCCGACAGGACCGCATCCTCCAGCGCCGCCGAGACCAGGAAGTAATCGATCCGCCAGCCGACGTTGCGGTCCCTCGCCTTCGACATCGGTGACCACCAGGAGTAATGGCCGTTGCCCTCGGTGAAGAGCCGGAAGGTGTCGACGAAGCCGGCGTCGATGAAGTTCTGGAAGCCCTCGCGCTCCTCGTCGGTGAAGCCGTGCGTCCCGGCGTTCGGCTTCGGGTTGGCGAGGTCGTCCTCGGTGTGGGCGACGTTCATGTCACCGCAGAAGACCACCGGCTTTGTTTCCTCGAGCAGGCGGCAGTGCTCGAGCAGGGCGGGGTCCCACTTGTGCTCGCGAAGCGGCAGCCGGGTCAGGTCCCGCTTGCTGTTCGGCACATACGCGGTAACCAGGTGAAAGTACTCATACTCGGCCGTCATCACCCGGCCCTCCCTGAGCGGGTCGCCGTATCCGTCGTCGACGAGGCCATGTGATTCCGCGATCTGATCGGCGAAGTCGTTGCGGATCCCGATCGGCTTCGGCTTTGTGAAGATCGCGGTGCCCGAATACCCCTTGCGCTCAGCCGAGTTCCAGTACTCCTCGTACTCGGGCAGGTCGGCCTCGGCCTGACCCTGCTGCGCCTTGGTCTCCTGCAGGCAGAGGATGTCGGGTTCGCACTGATCGATGAATGGCTTCAGCACGCCCTTGCGGATCACCGCGCGGATGCCGTTGACGTTCCAGGAGAAGATCTTCATCGGGTCAGCGCGGGCGGAGGGTGAGCTTCCACCTGCCGGGCGCTGCCCTGAAGCTGACGATCGAGCCCGCCCCGATCCTGGTGATCTTGATCCGGCTGAGGCCCTTCCTGCGGCTGGCCCGGACGCCGTTGGGCCATAGTGGGATGAAGGCCTCGAGCCGGCCCTGCTTCCTGGTCGCGCCCCGGCCCGAGGCGACGAGCGTCATACCCGCGGGGTCCCATGCCATCGACGCGAGCCTGCCGGGAGCCCTGCGCACATACCCCCGCCTCAGATCCCGGACCAGCGGCTTGTCGATCCCGATGATCCGATTGCCGCCGCCGGAGCAATCCATCCGGAAGACATTCCAGGGAGGGAGGGGAGTGGCGGCCTCGGGATCGTGGGTGGCAGCGTGGGGATCACCGCAGGACTGTTTCCAGGTCCAGAGCATCGCGCCGTAGCCGAACTCGTCCTGCATGGATTGGTGGACGAGAAAGTAATCGTCGGGGCCGCCGGTGGCGCGCGCCGGGGCGCCACCCCATTCACCGGTGACAACCGGCGCACCGCCAAACGCCTTCGCCTCCTCGCGGGCCGTCACGAACGAGGCCTGGTCGGGTGGCCCGGTCACCCCGATGCTGCCCTTGTAGAGGTGCGGGGAGTAGACGATCTGGCTGTCGTGCTTGAAGGCTGGGGGAGGGCCCGAGCCGAGGATGTCCCAGAGCACCCCGGGCTCGAAGAAGAAGAGGTGCCTGAAGCCCCGTCCCGCCCTCTCGCCCTGGCGGATTGATTTGAGCGCCCGGGCGTAGAAGGGGCCAAGCAGCTCGGTCTGGTTCGCATCGAGCGTGTTCGGCTCATTCATGACGTCGATGCCGGCGACCGCGGAGTTCTTGGCGAAGGTCCGGGCGATGCGCCTCAGCATCCTGACGTAGTGAGTCTGGATCCCAACCCCGTCGGCCGCGGGTGAGTTCGCGAAGAAGTTGTTCCAGGCGGCCTTGACCGCGGGGTTGATCTCACGCGATCCGTTGAAGCAGCGTGGCTGACCGTCGTCGAGCGTCGCCCAGCCAGGCGCGCCGTCCCAGCCGAAGGCCCGCTCCCCGGAGGCGCAGATCTGATCGTCCGGCGCCGCAAGCGTCGCTCCCCAGGCGTCCTGATGCAGGTCGATGATCGTGTAGACGCCATGGCGCCCGAGGCGCCTGACCCATTTCGCGACGGTCGCCAGGTAGGCCTCGTCGTACCTTCCGGGACGCGGCTCAACGCGCGACCACGAAACGATCAGCCGGACGGTGTTCCAGCCGATCCGGGAGATCCTCCCCGGGTCCCGCTTGTCAAGCGGGAGGGTGGGCTTGACGGAGGTCCCCTGCCAATACTGGCCGAGCGAGTTGACGTTGACCCCACGCAGCAGCACCTCACGGCCCTTCGAGTCGACGATACGACCGCCGTTCACCGGGTCGGGAACGGCTTTGAGCCTGGGCAGAGCAGCCCCCGCCTGAGCTGCGAGCGCGAGCGACATTGCGCACGCCAGAAGCGCGACCGCCATCGCCCTTCTCAGTCCCCGATGCTTCCCCGCCTCCATGCGAACATCCTACGACCCAAATGCCTGGAGGCTCGGGGTCAACTCAGTCGCCGCGCCCTCGACCTGGCCTCCGATCGATCGACGACGGCCCCGACAGAATGCGACCGAAATCACTAAATCGCAGTAATTCCGTCGATGGCTGGTCTTAAACTGCAGTTGTTCAACTTGTGAGACCTGATGACACCCGCTAAACCGCAGAACCGCCCTGAGGTTTTTCGACCTTCTGATCAGAAGTGGGCTAGTCGAGCCGCAGCCAGAGGAGAGATCCGCCGGGTTTCGCGCGGGCTGTATACGGACAATCTTCAAGAACCCCTCGAGCAACTCGTCCGAAGGCGCTGGTCCGAAATCGCAACGATCTACTTCCCGGGAGCGACGGTGGTGGATCGCAGCGCAATCGTCGCTGGTCCGGTCGACGGGATTCTGTTCCTCGAAGCCGGACCACGAGCGACACCGCCTCGGCCGGTTCAGCTCCCCGGCCTGGTCTTGCGACCCCGAGTGGGCCCTGGCCCGGTGCCGGGCGACATGGAATTCGTTGGACTCCACATGTCCTCGCCTGAACGGATGGCCTTGGACAACCTCAGACCGTCTCGTGCCAGGAGCGGAATCGCCCGCACCCTGGGAAAGGCCGAACTCGAGGAATGGCTGGATGGGATGGCCCGGTTGCGCGGCATCGAGGCCCTCAACGAGCTACGAGACAGGGCTCGGCAGATCAAGAAAGAGCTCGATGCCGAAGGTGAGTTTGAAGTACTTGACGGGCTGATAGGCGCGATGCTCGGCACCGGTGAAGCGCCGCTGACTGCTCGCGCGGCAAAGGCCCGTCAAACGGGTCTCGGATACGACACCGTGCGTTTGGGCCTCTTTGAGACGCTGCGCTCGGACTTGGCGTCGCAGCGGTTTGCCGAACGAGTTGAGCCGCCAGACCCCCTGCAACTGGCTGCCTTCTTTGAAGCGTATTTCTCGAACTGGATAGAGGGCACGGAGTTTGAGATCGAGGAAGCCGAGCGAATCGTGTTCGACGGGATCATCCCGACCGGACGTCCCGCGGACGCACACGACGTCAAGGGCACGTTCGAAGCCGTCATCTCTGCCCCTTTCCGATCACCCGACTATGTCGATGCCGATGACTTTGAAGATTTTCTGCGCAGGGCTCATCGAAAGATCATGGGGATGCGACCTGACAAGCACCCCGGCGTGTTCAAGGATCGAGCGAATCGAGTGGGCGGCACGACCTTCGTCCATCCGGAGATGGTGCGGGGGACACTCCGGGAGGGATTCAAGATCGGATCGACCGTACCAGCGGGTCTTGGCCGAGCCATCTTCATGATGTTCCTCGTCTCAGAAGTCCATCCGTTCGTTGACCGCAACGGCAGGGTTGCCCGGTTGGCGATGAATGGCGAACTCTCTTCACTCGGGCTCTGCCGAATACTGATTCCCATGGTCTTCCGGGACGAATACCTGGATGCGCTGAGAGCGATGTCCAATGGATCGAACTCCGTCCCTCTTTCGCGAACCCTTGATCGAGCACAACGCTGGACCTCACTGCTCAGCTGGACCGACCGAAGCCGAGCCATGCGAGACATGATCGGGTCAAATGCACTGGTCATTCCTGCCGAGGCCGCGGAATCGAACATTCATCTTCAGGATCCGAAAGTGACTGATTCCGGCGCCGCTTAGCCCAGGTGGGCTTCGATCCAACCGCGATAGGGACGGATGAAATCACGGGCGGCTTCGTGTACGAGTTGAGCAGCGCGATGGACGTCGCCGGCCGGGGTCTGCACGTAGCCGTGCTCGATCATCACGCGGGCATCCTGGGCGCGCATCAACCGGCGGCAGAGTCCGCCGTCAATCACCTTTGCGTCGCGCATCGCCCCGAACGCCCGGCGGGCCGATGAGCCGTCGCCTCCTGTCCCGAGCTTCGCGAGCCGTACTCCATCGACAGCGAGGTCGGCGACGTAGTTCTGAACCCGGCCCACCGCCCGTTCGACAGCCTGAACACGGTTGTAGGACTCCAGGTCCCCGGTGACTGTGGTGTTGTAGGCCTCTTTGAACGGCTGAAGGTCGAAATCGTCACCGAACGTCGTCATCGCGGTTTCCAGTGCAGCGTATTGACGCGGGAAGTCCTCGAGCAGACGGACGATGTCGCGCTCCCAGCGCCTGCGATCCGCCTTCCGCAGTTCTTCGTCAGCCATTGTCAGGCGCCAGCAGGCGGTCAATGCCCGCCAGGGCGGCATCAGCGCGTTCGGATTGCTGCCTGCGGCCCAGGCGCCGCAGGCCGGCCTCGCGCCGGCGCAGTTGCTGCCACAGGTCTTCCCGGTCAACGAGGACGCGCCCTTCGGCCACCACTTGGGCGAGAAAGGACGGATCGCCCTCGGCGTCCTCCAGCCGGACCACGTCAACGGGACGGCCAATGATCGCCGTCAGCTTTGCGCTCAGATCGACAACGCGCTCGAGACTCGGATCGCGTAGAGCGACGACGATGTCGACATCGCTGGTGGCTTCGTCGGTACCTTGGGCCGCGGAACCGAAGAGCAGGGCAAAGCGGACGTTCTGCTCAGTTCGCAGGCACCTGCGCAGGGCCGCGAGCAACGACCATGAACGCCTTATGTAGCGACGTTCGGGCAGCGAGAGCTCCAGGGCCCTTGGCGTGGACCTGGAGGCACGCAGGGCTCCCTGATTCACAGCGCGTCGCAGCGTTCTCTCGTTGACGCCGACTTCCTCGGCGAGGAGTGCCAACCCGGTCATGGGTCCATTGTATCGCATTCATATGTCCGAAATGGATCAGATGTGTGTCCGTTGTCCGCCATCCATCCCGCGGCGGGATCGAGTACCCACCGGCGGCGTGACGGGACCTGGCGCCAGGACATCCGTGGCAGAGGGCCTTATGGGGACCCTCCTGCCTTCCGGGACCGACGCTTCAGCTTCTCGATCAGATCCCCCAGGATTCCATCCATGAACTCCCAGAAGATCAGCAGGGGAAGCAGCATCATCTGCACCCCGACGACCACCCATGCGCTATTCGGGAAGCTCCCGATGGAGTAGTAGATCCTGACGTAGCCGGGTAGCAAGGTGAGGCCCATCAGGGTGATGTAGGTGCCGGCCAGGAACACGAAGAACCAAATGATCCCCTGAAGATGGCCTCTCCGTCTCTGCTGCGCCGACCACTCTCTTTGGATTTCGTCCTCTGAGCGTCCGTCCTCAATCTCTACAAGTTTCTTCGACCGCTTACTCATTGCATACTTCCCTCAGTTTCGTGAAACCTAGTCGCCGCGTCCCCGGCGCCTGGACTTCATGTGTTGGTCGGAGCTTGATCTCTTGCGGGCGGAGTACGGATTGTGTTGCGACTCCGCTCGGAGCCGATCCAGGAAGGCGACCTCCTCCTCGACGGTGATCCTGCTCCCCGCGGTCATGCGGCTCGGGTCGAGGGACGAGAGCTTCTCCGTGGAGTCGGCCCACAGCTGTTGGGCTCGATCGACGTCACCAAGGCTGAGCGCATCATTGGCCTCCCGCTTGGACCGCTGCGCCTGCTGGAAGGTCAGCTCGGTGACGACCTCGGTGTCGCGTATTCGTCCCGCGGCCTCGTCGCCCGGCACCACATTCACATTGACCGGGATCGTCGCGACCTGGCTCTCCATCGTCTCGACATCGACCCAGCGCAGCTCCATCGAGCAGACCTGGGCGAGGCCAAGCGCGGCGATGTCGGGGACGTCGATCTCGAAGATCAGCCGGCGCGTCTCGTCGGCGACGAACTCACCTAGCTCGATCATGAAGCCGTCTTCGATCGTGGAGGACGGAAGGTCGTTGAAGAGCCGGACCTGGCTGACCTGGTCGGTCGGCCTGACGGTCAGGCTGGCCGCCGCGGCCACCTGTGTGAGGAGGCCGTCAACCTCGGATGCAAGGTGGGCGCCGGCGGCATCTCCGTTCTCAGCGAAGTGAGAGTTGCCGGAGCCGCCGCGGGCAACCGCCTCGAGCAGATCCTCGTCGTAGCCCATCCCGATACCGATCGTTGAGACGGTCGTCCGGGCGCCCAACGCGCCATGGGCGACGTCGGCAAGCGCCGAGTGAGCGGTGATTCCCCGGTTGGCGTGGCCGTCGGAAAGCAGGACCAGGGTGGAGGAGCTGCCGTTCGAAACCCGCTGGCACTCCTGGACGCCCCGCAGCAGGCCGCCCGAGAGATTGGTCATCCCGCCGGGGTGGATCTGATGCAGCGCCGAACGGATCGACGAACCGTCGCCAACCGGTCCGCCCGGCACCGCCACTTGCACTTCGTCATCAAAGACAGCGAGTCCAAAGACATCGTCCTGGTGAAGCCGGCCAACCAGGCTGTCGATCGCCTGCAGCGCCGAAATGAGGCAACCACCGCCCATCGATCCGCTGCGGTCAAGTACCACCTGGAGGTGGGCCGGATCACGCCGGCGCTGCCCCTGCAAACCGGGCGCCGCCATCTCGAGCAGCAGGTGAACCGTCTCTCCCTGATCGACGGCAACGACATTGAGGTCCAGCTTTGGGTTGATCTTCATCGAGGGAGGAGTCGTGCCGCAAGGCCATTTCCTGACAACCGCGACTCGCTCGGGATCAAGCCCGGGCCGGCGGCCGACTGTCCACGGCTCCCACCCGTCTCACTCCGATCGGGCTTGTCTCGCTGCGCCCGACGCCTGCCGTAGAGCGTCTTCGACGCCGCGTGAGACGAGCGTTCGCAGGCGCGGAGAGGTGACCCGATCGATCCATTGCTCAAGCTGGAAGTCATCGAAGTCCTGCGGAAGCGAGAGTTCGGGAAAGTAGGCTCGGGCGCCGCCGCCGGCGCGGACACCGGCGGCGCGGACATAGACGGTGTCGAAGAGGGCCTTCTCTGGGGTTGCGAAGAATCCGGTTGCCTCTGAGCCGCGGTAGCCGCTGAAGAGCTCAGGGGCAAGCTGATGAATCTCGTAGGTCGCGATTGCGGTTTTGATTCGCCGTGCGCGACCAAGTGACGCGACCGAGATCTGACGAGGGATCTGCTCGATCATGTCGTGGCGGGCCAGTGCGGACCAAAGCGAGACGTAGGCTGGAAACGGCGCCGTCAGATAGGGAGGGACAACGAAGGGGTCGGTCTCGGAGTGCAACGCCCAGAGGCCGTGGCGCAGGCGAAGCGCGAGGCCCGCCTCCTCCATCGCACGCAGAACGTGGCTGGCGCTACTGGTCGAAACCTGCAGGCGGGTTGCCCCTTCGCGCGTCGTGACGATCGGACGGTCGATGCGCAGCAGCTCGCCATATGCGTCGGCCGCCCTCATCGCGCTTCCGTCAGCTTGTCGGCAACAAAGATCTGCATCTGCTCCCAGGACGCAGCGGAGTCATAGAGCTCGGCAACCTCGGGCTCGAGGAACGGCAGTACTTGATCGCGACAGGCGGCGAAGGGCAGCTCAATTGCACGATCGGCAGCCTCCGAGAGGACCTGGGGGTCAAGGAATCCGGACGCGAGGGGCTCCCGGCGGAGCAGCAAATCGAGATCGAAGACATCGCGCGCCTGCGTCTCAGAGCGCCCGGCGAGAGCCTCGACTTTCTGCTCGGTGGCGGCAGCCCCGGTGTAGTGCTGAACAGTCGGCGACCGCAGCGCATAGGGATCGACTATCCGCCCGGGCACCGCCTCCAAGAGGTGCCGCTGCTCGCCGTTTCGATTGCTGAACTCGATCTTGGTTCGAATCGGGTTGGAGCCTCCCGATGTCCCAACTGAGACCTTCCAGCGCTTTGTCGTCTCCGTCTGCTTCGGTTTCGTGAAGCCGACGACCTTGAGACCGCTGCTGCGAAGGATGAATTCCATCGGACGAGAGTTCAGGGCGGCATCGACCTTTTCAGTCAGCGCCCAGGGCTCCACGCCGGCTATGTCGAGGTCGATGTCCTCGGAGTAGCGCGCGCTGTCGAAGAAGAAACGGAGGTTTGCGCCTCCTTTGAGCACGTAGCGGGCCTGATCAAGGCGCGTCTGCAGTACCTGGAGAAAGGCGAGGTGAAATAGCTCGATGACCTGTGCGTCGCTGAGCTTCTGCATGCCATTGAGAATACACGATATTGAAGAAAACATCAAGAAGCTGTATTCGTAACTCGCGACAATCCCAGCGCAGGTTCCGGCGCGTCATAGGCCGGCGGCGGAGGTTCTGGTCAGACCGAGGATTTCTCAGAGAAGCGTCAACCGATCGATCGCGACCCAGACGTGGGGCGCGGGTGCAAGCTCGGCGCGCCGAGCCCTCAACCCGGCGGGCAGGCAAGCAGGTAGTCGAGCACCTTTGAGCAGCGCGCCGTGGCCAGGCCGACTCGCGTGTCGGCCGCGCCGTAGTAGAGGAACAGGGTGTCGTCGTCGCGATCGTGCACGAGGCCGGTGGGGAAGACTACGTTCGGCACGTCGCCCGTGACCTCGAACTGCGCCTGGGGCCCGAGCAACCACTCTTCGGCGCGGTGTAGGACGCGGGCGGGGTTCTCGAGGTCCAGCAGGGCCAGGCCCGCGCGGTAGAGGCCGCCGGCCGCCGTTTCGCGGACGCCGTGGTAGACGGCGAGCCAGCCGTGCTCTGTTTCCAGGGGCGGCGGCCCCATGCCGACCCGCGCTGAGTCCCACCAGCCCCCGGGCCGGCGGCCCAACACCAGCTCGGGACTGTGCCAGTTCTTGAGGTCTGGTGAGCGCGACAGCCAGACGCCGGGGTCTTCGACGGAGGTCGGGCGGTGAAACAGCACCCAGTCTCCCTGCACCCTGCGCGGCAGCAGGACGCCGTTCTTGTCCTCGGGGGCCATCACCGTTCCGAGCCGCTCGAAGGTCCGGAAGTCCTCGGTCTGCGCGAGCGAGATCCCCGGTCCGCCGGGACTGAACGCGGTGTAGGTGATGAACCACCGCCCGAGCTCGTCCACGTGGGTGACGCGCGGATCCTCCAGGCCCCACGCCTCCTCGGGGTGCTCGCCGTCGAAGGCCAGAGACGGCTGGTCGTCGACCATCCAGTTCGAGACGCCGTCCGTCGATCGGGCGCAGGTCAGGTGGGAGAAGCCGCGGCGGTCCTCGACCCGGCAGACCAGCACGGTCTGGCCGTCGATTCTCGTCGCCCCGGGGTTCATCACCGCGTTGACCGGATAGGGCCAGCGCTCCGGCGTCAGCAGCGGGTTGCCGGGGTGGCGCGTAAAGAGGGTCA
>JBBQZL010000061.1:0-12918 GCA_038207745.1 Solirubrobacterales bacterium | reverse complement strand
CACCTTGATCTCATGTATCGCCAACGTCGCTCTCCTCTCGATTCGGTTTCAGAAATCAGCGTAGTGCAACGGCGGCCTCGGTTCCGGCACAAATCAGATCCCGGAACGCTCCATCTCGTTGGGTCGGTCAGCCGTCGGTGTATGGCTGAAGTGGCACACCGTGTGTTGTCTCGCGCATGCCCAGCTCGTAGGCGGCCGCGGCGGTCAGGGTCAGCTTGCGATCCGGTCGGCCGGGGCGTTCGATCGTCAGCTCGAGATCCGAGACCGAGCAGTTGATCGTGTGGTGCCGGGGGCCCTTCGGGTCGGCGTAGACCCAGGCAACGAAGTCCTTGGACGGTGCGGAGACACGGCCGCGGACCAGGATCCTGTCGCCCGGAAGCTCGAACTCGCAACCCGTGTGAGTCTCGGTGATCGTCGCGCTGCGGATCCGTCCGAAACCGCCGAGGCGATGCCGTTCACCATCGAGCGAGAGCATCCCGGCCGGCACCCACGGTGAGGTCCACGGACCGACTTTGAGCCTCGCCGCACCGGCGTCGAAGTAGGCGCCCGGCGCGTCGGCAAATCCGGTGCCCTCGAGCCAGACCCATCGCTCCGCATGCTCGGTCCCCCAGTTGTGGCCGATCATCCCCGGCCAAGCGGAGATATCGATCCTCTCCCGATCGATTTCAAGCGCGCCGGTGAATGTCGCCTCCGGGACCGGCGCGACGAACTTGGTCTTCGGAATTGCGGTCTTGTAGAGCCACTCGGCGGGCAGGTACTGGCACGGCTCCTGGTCACCGCCGAAGCGGAGGTCCCACGATGCGGTCAGGGCATCGGTGGAGATCCGCCCCTCGGCCCGGCCCGGTCCGATCCGGCACTCGTCGACGTGGATCCACTCTCCGGCGAGCGCGCCGAACCTCTCCTGCCCGACCGTGATCTTCGTTGCCCTCGGGCCGTCGACCTCACGGTCGAAGAAGGTGAACCAGACCGAGGCGTTGGCCTCGGCCCCGGGTCGCTTGTGGACCGTGTGGCGAATCCAGATTCCCCGGCCGCCGCCCGGTGGGCATGCCTTGATATAGAAGCTCTCGTAGTGGCCGTCGCCCAGAACGACCTGCGGAAATCTTGCCCCTTGGTCCATCTCGCAAAACTACCGCCTCCCGGAAGAGGAGTCGCCCGGCTCAGACCTTGATCGTGACCACGTCACCGTCGACGACCAGATAGTCGCGGCCCTCGATCCGGAGCTGACCCCGATCCCGGGCACCGCTGTAGCCCCCGGCATCGATCAGTTCCCTCCAGCCCACAACCTCCGCCTTGA
This sequence comes from Solirubrobacterales bacterium, assembly GCA_038207745.1. Lineage (GTDB taxonomy): Bacteria > Actinomycetota > Thermoleophilia > Solirubrobacterales > 70-9 > JBBQZL01. The sequence goes on along the minus strand of JBBQZL010000061.1, from coordinate 11,624 downwards.
TGAAGGCGTCCTGGATGTCGGTGTGGATCGTCCCGGCCGCATCCCAGGCGCTGGAACCGCGGCGCAGACTGCGGGCGACAGCCTCGGTTTCCTCACCGGCTGTGTAGAAGGTGATCAGCTCCAGCAGATCCCAGGCGCCACGGACCAGCCGCTCGAGGCCGGTTGCATCCATATCGAGCGCTTCGCGCATCTCCTCGGACTCCTCGGAGTCGAGCTCGGCAAGCTCGCCCTCGATCTTGGCGCTGACCGCGATCGCGACAGCGCCCGCTGAGGCAGCGTGCTCGGCGACCGCCCTGGGCACATCGCCGTCGCCCTCGTTGACGTTGGCGACGTACAGGACCGGTTTCGAGGTCAGCGCCTGCAGTTGCCGGGGGGCCTCGGGTGCGCCCGCGGGGACGGGCACCGAGCGGACCGGTCTGCTCTCTGCAAGCGCCGCGCGGACCTTCTCGAGCCAATCGCGCTCGGCAATCGCGGCCTTGTCACCGGATCGGGCCTGCTTTGTGACCCGCTCGAGGCGTCGCTCGGTCTGGTCGTAATCGGAGAGCAGCAGCTCGGTCTCGATCACCTCGATGTCCGCCAGCGGGTCGACCCTGCCGTCGGGATGCGGGACATCGTCGTCCTCATGGCAGCGGACCACGTGGCAGATCGCGTCGGTCTCGCGGATCGCGGCGAGGAACTTGTTGCCGAGCCCCTCGCCCTCGGAGGCACCCTTGACCAGGCCGGCGATGTCATGGAACTGGATCGTCTCGCGGGTGATCTTGGAGCTGTTCAGGAACTCGGTCAGCTGATCGAGCCGGGGATCGGGAACCTGCGCGACGGCGACATTCGGCTCGATCGTCGTAAACGGGTAGTCGCCCGTCTGGGCTCCACCCTGGGTGAGTGCGTTGAAGAGTGTCGACTTGCCCGCGTTGGGCATTCCGACGATGCCCACCTTCATGAATTACCTTCCGCCCAACTGCTCTGCTCCCGCTCGATCGCAGAGAACCAGAGCGAGATGCTCGCTCGCTCCCGCGGTCGCAGGTGGGCGGGCTGCTGACTATTCATGGTCGCTTCCGCGGTCGGAGGGGGTCGGGTGGGAGACACTCTCCGAGGCGTCGAGGCCGGGGACGAGGCGGCCGAGGATCGACCCGAGGACCGCGCCGGCGACGATGTCGGAGGGATAGTGCATGCCGAGATAGGGGCGGGTGACGGACATCAGGCTTGCGCCGGCCAGAAGCGGGATCCGCTGTCCTGGCGCGACCCGACCCATCGCCGTCGCGGCGGCAAACGAGGCAGTCGCGTGCGCCGACGGGAAGGAGAGAGAGCTCGGGGCGCCGCCGAGCGGAGGCAGTCCTTCGAGCACCGGACGACGGCGCCTGACCACGAACTTGACACCGAAGTTGAGCACGATTGCCGTTGGCCCGATTGCCGCGGTCTTCAGCCACCGGGTCCGGCGCGGGCGATCCACGGCGGCGGCAATGAGACCGGTAGCGCACCAGATCGCGCCCCATTCGCCGCTCCGGGCGATCTCCTGGGCGGCGCGCTCCACCTTCGGAGTGTGGCCACGGGTGCGCATAAGGCGCAGAAGTGCGGTGTCGGGATTTACCATCGACGGGGCAGGATACGCGGGGCCGTCCGCCCGGGTGGTTGGAATGCGTCGGGTGACCGAGCTCGAGCGCTACGAGGAGGGGTTTCGCAAGGCGGGCCTGCCGATGCTGATCGAGGACTACTCGCCGGCCGCCGACATCTTCAATCGCGCCGTCCCGCTGCTCGGCCTCGTCTTCCTCGGCGAGATGCTGGTGGTGTTGAATCGCCAGTGGTCCACGATCGCGAATATCGCGGCGGTACTTGGCGGGCTTGCAATCCTGCTGCTGGCGATCGCGCTCTCCAACCGGGCAAGAGGCGACTCGTTCCGTGCCGTGCCGAGAAGCGTCGGGTGGGTGGAGCTGGCCGGGTTCGTGATCATCCCCGCGCTCTTGCCTGGCGTGATCAGCGACCACTGGGGCATCGCGACCCTGACCGCGCTCGCGAACATCGCCATCCTCGCACTGATCCTCGGGGTGGTCGGCTTCGGTGTCCTCTCGATCATCTCGTGGGCGATGAGCCGCTTTCTCGGTCAGCTCGCGTCCTCATTCGCGCTTCTGGTCAAGGCGGTTCCCCTGCTGATGATCTTTGCGCTGATCCTCTTCCTGACCACGGAGATGTGGCAGGTCTTCGCAAGCCTCAATGACCTCTCGCTAGGCCTCCTGATCGCACTTTTCCTCGCCCTCGGTGTCACCTTCCTGGTTGCGAGGCTGCCGGTTGAGGTGGCCCGGATCGAGGAGGATGCCGGCGAAGGACCGCCCCTCAAGAAGCGACAGCGCTTCAACGTCGGCCTGGTGCTCTTCGTCAGCCAATCGCTCCAGGTGCTCGTGGTCAGCCTCGCGGTCGGTCTCTTCTTCATCGTCTTCGGCGTGCTCACCGTCGATGCGAAGATTCTCGATAGCTGGATCCACACAAGCGGGCACGTGCTGGTCAGCTTCAATCTCGGCGGACGCGAGGCGATCCTGACAAGGGAGTTGATCCGCGTCGCCGGTGCCCTCGCCGCCTTCACCGGCCTCTACTTCACGATCTCGATGCTCACCGACGCCACCTACCGGCATGAGTTTCTCGACCAGTTGACCGGTGAGATGCGACAGACTTTCCACAGGCACACCGAGTATCTGAAGCTGCGGGCCAGATCAGAGGGACCCTCCCGCGACTGAGGGGATCAGCGAGACTTGCGTCTCGATGGAAGAGACGACGCGACAGGTGATGGTGCCCGGCTACACGCATCTACCGGGCAACCACTGCGGCTCGACCGCATTGCGCAACCTGCTTGCCTTCCGAGGCGTGGATATCTCCGAGGAGATGGCCTTTGGTCTGGGCGCCGGCGCCTGCTTCTACTACGTCACGATCCCCGACTCGTCACCCTCGCGCTGGTTCAACGGCAGGGCCGCGAAGCTGGAGGACAACTTCCGCGAGCTGACCGGCGCCGCGCTCGAGATGCGCACCTTCGAAGACGACGACACGGCCTGGGCCGCCGCCCGTGACTCGGTCGATTCCGGCGAGCCGGCGCTGCTGCTCACCGACCTCTACCACCTGGATCACTATGGAAACTCTGCCCACTTCCCAGGCCACGCAGTGGTTCTTGCCGGCTACGACGATGAAGTCGCCTATCTCTCGGACACAGGTTTCGAGGATCTCCAGACCACGAGTCTCGAGAACCTGGCGCGCGCCCGGCGCAGCAGTCACCCCTGGTTCGTGCTCGAGGGCAACATGTTCACGACAGGCGATGACATTGACGCCGATGCGCTCAGGTTCGCCATCGGCCCCGCGATCGAGCGGGCCTTCCGGGAGATGCTCGAGCCAGGTTTCGGCGAGTTCGCCGGGCTTCCGGCAGTGAGGCGATTCGCCGAGGAGGCTCCGCTCTGGCCAGAGGTCGCCGATGACTGGCAATGGTGCGCGCGGTTTGCGTACCAGGTGATCGAGCGTCGCGGGACTGGCGGAGGCGCCTTCCGGCCGATGTACTCGCGGTTCCTCGCCGAGGCCGGGCAATCCGACGCCGCGGAGCTTGCCGCGATCGCCGGCAGGGGCTGGACCCGGATCGCAGGGGCATTCAAGCTGGCAAGCGAGTCGGAGGAACCCGCACAGGAGCTGTGGGCCGATGTCGGCTCCGCCGCAGCCGCGGTCCTGGAGGCGGAAGATCGCCTCTGGACCACTCTTGCGACCAGCCGCTGACCGGGCGCGCGGGGCTTGCCGGCCGGGCAGGACAGCCGGTCCGGGTCAACCTCGGGTGGTCTCGGGATACCACAAATCCCCTGGGGAATTGCCACCGTCCCACCTACGCGTCGCATACCGACGCCTAGGTGGGATAGCCCGCGCCATTTGGTGCGGACCGACTAGCTCGAGAACCCGACCTTGTTCTCGGATGAGGCGATGCGGAGAAAGAGGACCCGGGAGAGGTCGACCGAGACGACGCCGTCCTCGGTGTGGAGGTCAAGCCATCCCTTGCCGTTCTCGAGCGCCTTTCGGAGCTCCTTGAGGGTCTGGGTGTCGAGGCGGATCGGGAAGACCTGACCGCCTTCGAAACCGACCTCCACTCGCTGTGCGTCAGACATCAATGCCCCTTCGCTGGTTCGACGATTTCCGTGAGGACGCTTCCGGTTGATCGGGGATGCAGAAAGGCAACCCGGCTGCCGCGAATCCCGACCCGCGGCTCTGAGTCGATCAGATCGATACCGGCGGCCGCAATCAGCCTGAGCGCCACCTCGATGTCGTCCACGGCGTAGGCGACATGGTGCAGGCCCGGCCCCTTCCTGGCCAGGAACTTGCCGACGGCGGTGTCCGGTCCAAGCGGCGCCAGCAACTCGACATGCCCGTCGCCGACGTCGAGCAGCACCGCCTCGACACCCTGCTCCTCGACGGTCTCGCGATGCACGAGCTCCATCCCGAAACCGGTCGAGTAGAGCTCGACTGCGGCGTCGAGGTCCTCGACCGCAACACCTATGTGATCTATGCGTCCAAACATTGGCGCGGAGTCTACGTGGCGACGGTGAACTGGTCTGCGGGCGGCTCGCCGCCCGATGCGGCGCTCTCGGCCCGGAGAATCTCTCCGAGCGCCGCCACCCCGATCTCGAGCTGCTCCGCGGTCGGCTCCCTGGTCGCGAAATGCCGCTGCAGCTCGCGGCCGGGGGTGTGGAAGATCTCCGCTGCGGCGGAACCGTGGTTTCGATCACTCCAGGCGAACATCTCGACCGCCGCCGAGGTGCCGGCGAGGGTGACGCCGAGCCTCGCGACGGGGCCCGGATGCTCGACCGCCCGCTCGAGGATCACGTTGCCTCCGATCGAGAGCGCCATCAGCGGGACGATCAGGTTGGTGCCGCAACGATCGTGTTCCTTGGGCACGGATGCCGGGTCCTCGATCCCCTGCTCATAGGCGGCGATCGCCTTGTGCTCAACCCCGTGGTAGGCGGCGAGGTCCCGGTCGCTCAACGCGGCGAGCGCCGGCATCAGCCCCAGGGCCTGGAGGACGATCTCGCGCGAAGCCGAGGCGCCGTTCCGGCGCCGGATCAAGGTCGAGATCGCAAAGGTGGCACCGACGGCCGCGAGCACGCGAGGATCCTCGAAGGGCATTCGGGCCGAGCGCATCCGCAGCCGGACCAGTGGCAGGACCGCGAGGGCATCGAGCAACTTCAGCGGGCCGCGGACGCCGGGGATCCTTCCCGCCAACCTGGGTGCGAGCTGCGGCTTCCTCTCGGACGCGATCTCGATCGAGCCGTCCCCGCGGCGAACGGCCGCGGCCCAGTGGGTCGGGCCATTGATCAGCAGGCCGTTGCGCAACGCCATCCCACCGAGCTTGAGGCGTTCGCCATCCGCCTCCCTCCCCGCATCATCGGCATGCCGGCCGTTCACCTGGCCGCTCATCCGAGCAGCACCTTCGGCAGCTTGTAGAAGCAGTCGGCCATCAGCTGGACATCGGCGATCGGAACGCGCTCATCGGCGCCGTGAACCAGGGTGCGGGCATCGGTGAGCGGCATCGCACGCTGCGGGCAGAACCCGAAGACGGTGGCGCCGAACGCCTTTCGAAACCAGTGGCTGTCGCTGAAACCGGGCATCACGATCGGAAGAACCTCTGCACCGGGTTCTACCTGATCGACCCACTCGGCCACCGCATCCGCCAGGGGACCGGCGTAATCCGAGCGATTGCCGATCACCGGATCATCGAACTCGACCCTCCAATCCCCATCGCCGAGCACTCCATCTATCCGCTCGAGGACCTCGGTCTCGCCCATCTCCGGAGGGACCCTGCAATCGACGAATATCTCCGCCGCCGAGGGGATCACATTCGGCTTGCCCGAGGTCGAGGCCATGGTCGGCGAGAGCGTGACGCCAAGCATCGGCTCGGCGAGCAGCCGGGCGAAGAGCGGGTCGAGGTCCCGCAGACGCTCGAGCGCGTCGTCCGGGTCTCCGGCGTCGGGGCCGAGCAGCGTTTCGAGAAACAGCCGGGTATCCGGGGTGTTCTCCCGGGGCGGCTGGTTGCGGAGTCGCGTGATCGCGGGGCCGAGCTTGAGCAGCGAATTGTCCCCGACGCCGGGGATCGACGCGTGCCCGGCGACACCGGTGGCCTTGAGCCGAAACCGGAAGACGCCCTTCTCCCCGACCGAGAGCGTGTAGAAGCGACGCCCGGCAAACTCGAGTGATTCACCTGCGCCCTCGTTGATCACGATCTCGCAGCGGACCTTGTCGGCGTGCTCGTTGCAGAGCCACTGGGCGCCGTGGTGGGCACCCGTCTCCTCGTCGGCCGCGATCACGAGCAGCAGATCGCCGCGCTCCGGGCGCCAGCCCTCCCGGCCCAGGGCAAGACAGGCGGCCGTCTCGGCGGAGACCTGGTCCTTCATGTCAAGGGCGCCGCGACCCCAGACGTGACCGTCGGCGATCTCACCACCCCATGGGTCCTTCGTCCACTCCTCCGGATTCGCCGGGACCGTGTCGATGTGCGAGATCAGCGCCATCGTCGGGCCCTCTGAGCGCCCCCGCAGCCGGGCGACGAGGTTTGGGCGGCCCGGCACCTCAGCCAGCAACTCGCAATCCCAGCCGGCCTCGGCCAGAAGCCCGCTGAGGAACTCGAGCGCCAGACCCTCGTTGCCGGGAGGGTTGACCGTGTTGAAGCGGATCAGCCTCTGAAGCAGCGAAACCGCCTCGGCGCCGGCGCCTGCGGTCGCCTCTGTTCCGGGAGCCACATCCATCTGCCTGACGATAGTTGCCGGGAACCTGGACTGGAGCCAAGGCATCGAGCGGCTTCGCATCCAACCGGTAGAATCGGCATATGCCGAGGCTCCGCACCTCAAAGCTTCTGCCCTTCGTGGCCGCAGTTGCCGCCTCGCTTCTGGCCGGGTTGGCGATGGAGCCCGCACTTGCGCTGACCATGCTGCCCTTCTTGGCGCTCGTCTCAGTGCTACTGCTCGGTCACTTCCCAGGTGAGGAGGCAATCGAGAAGCTCGCCGCCTGGGTGAGCCGCGACGAAGCGCACCGAAGTTCGCACGACGCGAGGCCCGATCGCTCGGGCGTTTGCGATTTCGTGCGCCGAATTCTGGTCATTGACTCGACCGCCCCCAGAGGGCCACCGAGTCCCGCTCGGATCTGAAGAACGAGCAGAGCCGGGCAATAGCCCGGTTTCAGTGATCAGAAAGGAAGTCCATTGGAAAAGCCACTGCCCATCGGGCAGGGGGCACTTCCTCTCCGGCGGATCCTGCTTCTTTCATGGACGCTTGCCGCCATTCTGGCCGGCGGAGTTCTGAACGGATGCGGAAACGGCGATTCGGGAGATGCCCTTCGCGGAATGACCCGCAACCCACCGAGTGATGTCGGAGGTATCTCCCTGCCCGACCAGAGCAGGAAGGGCGGCATCCAGACGACCGCATTGCGGCCCTCCGGAGATGACCTGTTGCTCGTCTACTTCGGTTACACATCATGCCCGGACGTCTGCCCGACAACTCTTGCCGACATCCGGCAGGCACTTGAAGGGCTGACCCCCGGGCAGCGCAACCGGGTCAAGGTCGGAATGGTCACAGTCGATCCTCACCGGGACACGGGCCGGGACCTTGACGAGTACCTGGGTCATTTCTTCCCGGCCGGCGATTTCCTCGCCTTCCGGACCGGTGATCAGCAGTTGTTGCACAAGGCGGAGGCAGCATTCGGCGCCTCGCATCGGATCGGGAAACCAGACCATGAGGGCAACTACGACGTCGACCACACCGCCCAGGTCTACGCAGTTGGTGCTGACGGGAAGGTGGAGGTCGAGTGGCCGTTCGGGACTTCTGGCGACGACATTGCCTACGACCTGAAAGCGCTGCTCGACCGTGCCGTCGGCTCGGGCTCACCCGAGCCTGAGAAGACGCAACAAACAGAGAAATCAGTCAACCAGTGAACAAGGGAGAACTCAGTTGAAGACAAGAATCAGTCGAACAGTCATATTCACGTGCCTGGCGATCCTCTCGGCATTTCTGATCGGTGCCTGTGGTGGCAGCGACGGTGGAAATGGAGGAGTGCAGGTGACGGACGTGTGGGCCAGGGTGACCGCTCCGTCCCAGGATGCGGGAGCCGTCTACATGACGATCAACAGCGACCAGGCCGACAAGCTGATCAAGGCGAGTGTTCCGACCTCGGTGGCCGGGAAAACCGAGTTGCACGAGACCGTTGACACCTCCGGAAATCAGAACTCCACGATGGACGGCACGGAACCGATGATGGGCATGCGGCCGGTTTCCTCGATCGCGATCCCCGCGGGAAAGACAGTCACGCTGGAACCGGGTGGCTATCACGTGATGCTGTTTGACCTGACCGGCCCGATTGCCGAGGGGGACACGATCCCGGTCACACTCGAGTTCGAGAACGCCGGCGAGATCAAGGTTGATGCGACCGCAAGAACCCAGTAGCCGGAAGCTGGAGGGGGCCGCGCGGCCGAGGAGATCCCGGTCGCGGCCCTTCTGGCTGCTGCCGGCGGTGATCGCAGCACTTGCGATCGCCGTCGGCGGCCTTGCCCTGCTCAGCAGGGACGCCGACCACACGGGACGGGTGATCCGGATCGATATCCCGGCCGGCACCCAGGTGAAGATCGACCGTGGAATCGACCCGAAGGCTTTTCCTGATCGGATTGTCGGGCGGGTCGGCGACACGCTGGTGATCAGAAATCATGACTCCACCGAGCACACGATCAGCGGCTTTCCAGTCCAGCCCGATCAGCGGCTCGAGATTCCGCTGAGACGTGCAGGAACCTATGAGACAACCTGCTCCGCACACCAGAATGATCGCCTCAAGATGATTGTGCGGGAGTGACGACGGCGCGGTCCCGCGAAAGTCCGGTCGCCCGGGTTGAGGATGGCGCCGACCGCGGCCGGTGGAGAAGCGCGCCTATCCGACGATCGCCTCGATTGCCATCGCTGTGCCGCTGATCGCGAGGACGACCGCCATCGCCTGGATCAGACGGTGCTCGTCGAGTCGTCCGGTGAAGCGGGCTCCGAGGTAGGCGGCCGGTATCGCCGCCGCCGCCCCGACGGCGAAGACGGGCCAATCGACCCCACTCGGGAGGTGCCCCAGCAGTCCACCGATGCCGACAACAGCTCCTACCGCTGCATTTGTTCCAACGGCCGCGGCCGGGGGGATGCCGACATATTTGACAAGGGCAGGCAATCTCAGGGACCCGAGAATCAGGCCGACGACACCACCGAGGACGCCTACCGCGAAGCCGATCAGCGCCGCGTTGACCAGTAGATCGCGCCGGCTGGGTGCGTCGGTGTCCGCTGCTCCCGCGGGGCGTTTGTACTGCCAGACCTCGACCGCGCTGTAGAGGACGACCACGCTGATCACCCCCAGCAGCGTCCGGCTCGGCAGCACGCCGGCGAGCAGGCCTCCGACGATCCCGCCGACCAGCGATGTCGGTGCCATCCAGGCGAAGAGGCGCCAGTTGAGACGTTTTGCCCGCCAGTGCGCGTAGGCCGAGCTCATCGCTGCCGCGCCTGAGATGGCGACGTTTGCACCCGAGGCCGCAGCGGTCGTGGTGCCGACAAGGACGATCAGCGGCAGCCGGAGGTTGCCCAGAACGAGGCCGATCAGACCTCCGGCGAAGGAGACCGCGAAGGACCAGGTGAAGACGGCGGCCAGCTCTAGGGGGGACATCGGGATCGCCAAACTATCCGAACCCCGACCCCTTCAATGTGAACGTTCCGGTCCAGGTCGACGCCGGTGCCCTCCCCGGCTGTCGCCATACTCAAAGTGGTGAGCGACAGGCTGTTCGAAACTGGGTTGGATGACGCCCCCCGCGGCGACTCCACAGTCGAGCCTGCCGACGCGCCCCTTGCAGTCAGAATGCGACCTCGCACGCTTGACGAGCTGGTCGGTCAGGGACACGTAGTCGGCCCCGGGACGGCGCTTCGCGCCGCGATCGAGTCAGGCCGTCCACACAGCTCGATCCTCTACGGCCCGCCCGGGACAGGCAAGACGACGCTGGCGCGGATAGCCGCGAGCCTGGCCGATGGCGCATTCGAGGAGGAATCGGCGGTAAATGCAGGCCGGGCCGAGATCCGCGCGGTGATCCAGCGCGCCACCGAGCGAAGGCAGATCAACGGCCGCCACACCGTCCTCTTTCTCGACGAGATCCACCGCTTCAACAAGGCCCAGCAGGATGCGCTGCTCCCGGCGGTCGAGAGTGGATTGCTCACCCTGATCGGGGCAACAACCGAGAACCCCTACTTCGAGGTCAACTCGGCGCTGATCTCGAGATCGCAGGTGTACGAGCTGAGTCCGCTCAGCGAGGAGGCGATAACCGGGCTGCTGCGGCGCGCCCTCGAGGACCCGGAGCGCGGTATCGCGGACCCGCCGGCGATCACCGATGAGGCGCTGGCGATGCTTGCGGAGCGCTCCGGCGGAGATGCGCGGGTCGCACTTTCGGCGCTGTCGCGTGCCGCCGAGCGCGCCCGCGGCGATGGCGGCGGAATCGATGTCGCCGAGATAGAGGACGCGCTCCAGAGGCGCGCGGTGCTCTACGACCGCAAGGGCGACCGCCACTTCGACTACATCTCCGCCTGGATCAAGGCGACCCGTGGCTCGGACCCTGATGCATCGATCTACTACCTGGCCGTGATGCTCGAGGGCGGAGAGGACCCGAGATTCATCGCGAGGCGGATGGTCATCCTTGCCTCCGAGGACATCGGCAACGCCGATCCGCAGGCGCTCTTGATCGCGGATGCCGCCGCCCGGGCCGTCGACCGGGTGGGGCTGCCCGAGTGCGCGCTCAACCTCTCGCAAGCCGCGATCTACCTCGCCCTGGCACCCAAGTCGAATGCGGCCACAACGGCAATCAGCGGTGCCCGCGCCGATGTCCGGGACAACGGCGCCGCGATACCGCCCGAGTACCTTCGGGACGCCCACTATCCGGGTGCCAGGAATCTCGGACGCGGTGCCGGCTACCGGTACCCGCACGATGAGCCGGGCGGAGTAAGCGGGCAACCGCTGCTCCCCGGGGCGCTCGAAGGCCGTCGCTTCTACACGCCGACGGACCGTGGGTTCGAGGCGGAACTCAGCCGTCGGCTGGAGAAGATTCGCACCGCGATCGTCACTCGCGGCAATTAGCGGGCGGATCCACCACAACTTCTCCGGCGGTTGGTTGTTTCAGAGGTTGGCTTTCAAGGTTTGGTAGCCAGGGAGCCATCAGCAACACGGCCGGAGGTCCAGACTGGGGACCTCCGGCCGTTTGTCTGCTCTGGAACGCTATGGATCTAGACTGGCGGCATGGAATCCTCAGCCGCCACCAAGCCCGCCAGAGCACGTAGCGCCAAACAGCTCGAATCCTTCAACCCCGCAACCGGGGAATTGCTCGGATCGGTCGGGACGATCTCGCCCGGGAAGGTCCAGGCTGTCGTCGATGAGGTTGCACGGATCCAGCCGGCCTGGGCGGAGCTCTCGCTGAAGGATCGCGGCGCCTACATGAAGCGCGCCGCCGGCGTTCTGCTCGAGAACCTCGATGAGATGGCTGAGCTGCTCGCCGCCGAGCAGGGCAAGCCGCTCAACGAGGCGTACACGATGGAGCTGATTCCGTCGATCGACACGCTCCACTGGTGCGCCAATGC
>JBBQZL010000060.1:0-12953 GCA_038207745.1 Solirubrobacterales bacterium | reverse complement strand
CGGCCGAGCAGCGCGCGCGTAGGAACCGCGGTGAGCCGTTGACGCACGGGCTGGTGGAGCTGCAGGCCACCTCACGCCGCTCCGAACGGCTGCTCGGCCCGTTGCAGGCGCTCCTCGTTGACGGCTAGCCGCTCGCTCCCCCGGACGCAGAGGCTAGGATCGCCACCGTGGACGACTTGCTCGCGAGCACACGTGGCCGAGGGATGCCATGAAGGTCTTGGTAGTCGCCAGCGAGCCGATCTCCGCTGATCGCCTGCGCGCGGCGCTGGGCGCCGCCACCGAGGATGCCGAGATCGTGGTCGTCGCGCCTGCGCTTCACCTCTCGGCCCTGCGCTTCTGGCTCTCGGATGCCGATGAGGCGATCCAACGGGCGGAATTGGTCCAGCGCGAGACGACCGAGGGCCTCGATGATGCCGGGCTGGACGCTCGCGGCGACACCGGTGAGGGCGATCCCGTCGAGGCGGTGGAGGACGCTCTCGCCACCTTCCCGGCTGAGCGCATCCTGATCTTTACTCGCCCCAGCTCGGAGCAGCGCTACGACGAGGGCATCGACGCCGAGGCACTGGAGCAGCGGTTCGGGTTGCCCGTCGAGCAAGCCAAATAGCTCACCGAACAAGTTCTCGGTTCGACCGAGTTGGCGATGATCGTCCGCCTCGCCGATGAGACTTTCGGCGATGCGGGTGCTACGTAACGCCGGCCGCGAGGCCTACGCCGTCTTCCGGGCCGAGACGCCAACCCATCGCCGCTTCCGCGATCACTTGGTTGCGATCGCGATCGCGACCATCGGCGTCGATCTGATCTGCGCCGTCCTCGCCTACCTCTTCGAGCGCCACGCCGCCCAGACGGAGATCGAGACGTTCGGCAGCGCCCTCTTTTGGACCAGCACCCAGCTCCTCACCGTCTCCTCCTCGATCAAGGACCCGATTTCCTTCGGGGGACGGGTGCTCGACGTCTTCATGGAGGCCTATGCGATCACGGTGATCGCCGCTCTTGCCGGCGCCTTTGGCGCGTTCATTCAGAAGCGGGGTAGCGAGCTGGATGGCAAGGGCTAAGCCAGCCCGCCATATCCGGGGCGACGCGCGAAATCGGGGCCGTCCCTTGCGAACGCCGAGCGAGACGCGATCGAGCGCGCCGTGGGCGAGTTGACGGGGGTCGGTCTCCTCCTCCTCAACGCTTGATCTTCCCCAGCCGCGCCGCTTTGCGCCTCAACGAATTCCTGGCGCATTGATCTCCACACGGCCCGAGCCGGCCCCCCGAAACCGCATAGCACTGGGTTCAAACCTGCATCGGGCGATTTCGGACACTTCCCGCCGAGAGTGCTCGAATCGCCGACATATCCACGCACATCGGGGCCCACTGGGACCAGGAAGATGCTGCCTGCCAGGCCATATCGCTCGCCCCTTAGAAGACCCGGCGGAAGAGATAGATGACTAGCAGGATCAGGATGATGACTATGAGAATTCCTACGATGGTCAAGACGAGCTCCTTGGTTTGGATTTGCGTTCGCTTTGGTGGAAAGATCGGGTGGAGGAATTGGTCCCGGCGCTCAGCTCAGCCGAGTGTTCGAATGGCCGGCTCGATCGTTCTCGAGACAGCCTCGGCGCTCTCGGGCGAGCCGTCCAGAGGAACCAGGATCCTCTCGATTCGCTCGGGCTCACAGACGTCGGGGGCACGACCACGAGTGGCTTCGCGACCAGCACGGCGACCTCGGGGTCTCGCAATATCAAGGAATCCAGGGAGATGGCTCCCGTGGCCTCGGGACATATGCCCGTGCGGAGCCACCCGTCACGCGAGGGGCAGCGGCAGGATTCCGGGGGCGTGGTCATAATTGCCCTAGACGCATTGAGAACAGGTCAGGCGAGCCATTCGCTTGGACTTGGGGCGCGATGTGGTCTCGCCGGCCACTACGGGTTTCCCGATCACTTTCCTCGTGGCTTCCACTGATGCCGCGGCCGCGATTCGGACATAGGGTCGCAAGCATGGATCTGATCGTCATTCTGCTTGTCATTCTCATCGTTTTGGCGTTGGTGGGAAGCGTCGCCGTGAGTCCGCTGTTGTGGGTGCTCGTCATCATCCTCGTACTCTTCGCGGTTATGGGACGAGGCCGCTACTACGGACGGCGAGGGTGATGGCTCGCGGCGAAGGTCTCCCCAACGTTCACCGAGATTCGCTTTGACCTTCTGCATCTTTGGCTCGGTACCTCGTCGCAAGGCCGACGGGTCTCGGCCACAATCCACTACAACCTGAGGAGGCCCCACCATGGGCGAGAAGACCGACAAGATCAGCGGCCGCGGGAAGCAGGCCGTCGGCGCCGTCACCGGCGACGAGGAGATCAAGCGCGAAGGGGAGCGCCAAGAGGACAAGGGCAAGCTCAAGGGCAAGCTCGACTCAGCCGTCGACAAGGCGGAGGACGTGCTTGAGGACCTGAAGGACAAGGCCGACCGGAAATGAACCTCAGCTGGCATCCAGCCAGCAGGGTCGAGTCGACGAGGAGGAGCCCGGGCCGTACACCCGGGCTCTTTCTTTGCTCCCCCTCAGCTACTCAGCTGCGAAGGGTTATGCCCTGATGCGCTCGACGATTCGCGGGTGGTAGCGAGAGACGAATCGGGCCCGGTATTCGTTTCAAGGTGACCCGCTCACAGCGCGGAATCCTCAAGGTGTCGTCCCTATCCGTCCCTCCGTCCCGGGGACGCCGAGGGACGCGTCCCTGGACAGCACTGCGGGGTCAGGGTCAACTCGACGTGAGCACTTTCTCGATTCGCGGGAACCTCTCTGGCACTCGAGTATTTAGCCTCGCCGATCAGCCCCTAGGGCCGTTGCCTGGTGTGCGGCCCACCGCAAGTCTCGAGAACCCGTTGGGCATAGCGCTAAAGGTCAGGGTACTGGCTGGGATCGGCATGAAGGTCAAGGACCTCGTGGGCTCGGTCCCCATCAGCGAGGTCAACTCGATCGAGGTCAAGCGCCTCGCCGTCGGCAAGACGGTCATCGTCATCGTTTGGGGCGTCCTTTCGTGCTGGCGAGTGAGCCCGCCGCAGGCCCTCTGTTGGCAGCAGGAAGGAAAGCCTTCCCGCCCTCTCGACCCCTCCTCAGCTATTCAACCCTTCGCGAATATCGAGGAATCCACGGGAACCCGATTCCGTGGCCTCCGGGGGCATGCGGTTGCCAGCCATTCACGCCCGACGGCGGCAGGATCCGGTACGTGAAGGGATCACCTCCACCATCGACGTGGATGAAGTGGTCGGTGTGGTGCTCGATGAAGCGAGGCCACAGGGTTGAGCCGCCGCCCGAGTAAATGTAGCTGCCGTCCTCCAGGCGGTCGAACTGTCGGGCGAAGCCGATCGCCTCCGTCATCCAGCTGCCATCGTCGGTCTGGAACGCCAGCGCGAAGCGCTCGGGTAGACCGAGGTCCAAATAGGGACCTTCGACGTTTCGGCGGCGAGGCTGATTGGCGTTCATCTCATCGGGTCGGACTCACTCGGACTCAATCGGCGCGAGAGGTGATGGAGCCGTTGGCGGGGGGGCCGGAGGCCTTTACGGCCGCGTCGTGGCCGCTACGGCGATAGCCGCCTTCGATCCGGAGAGGGTCGGCGCCGAGGTCCTCGGCATCGGCCGGCGGATGCTCGGGAGCAAGATGGGCGCCGACGGCTTGGCTCCGGTCGCTCATGCGACGAGGATACGAGCGCGGACGTGTGCGCGCTGGGCGCGCGGCTAACGTTGGGCACGCCCTCGGCCGATACACCACTCACGGTCGCCGTCTGCCGCCCCCTGCCGAACTGGCTGGACCGACACCTGGCTTCTGCCCCCGGTTCTGGGGATCTGCTCGACGACCCGGGGACCCGGAATCGAGCCAATGAAAGAGGTCATTGAATGTGGAGTCGGCGATATCCGAACCTGTTGGGCCTAATCGGAGCGATGCTGGCCGCGGCTGCCATGGCCCTCGCCTCCTCCGCGCCGGCTGCGGCTGCCCGACCACATCCAGTGGTGAAGCCGACCCAGGGTCTCGTCATGCTCTTCAAGTCGCACAGGGTCTATTCGACGGTCCAGACCCACCCGGCCAGAAAGGGCGTCATTTCTGCCCGCCGGCCGATTACCGGCAGCCAGACCGTTCTTCCCGTGATCGGCCGCGTCAGGACTCCCGACGGCGTTCGCTGGCTTAGGGTGATGCTTCCCGGGCGTCCGAACGGGGCCAAGGGCTGGATCGTCAAGCACGCGACCCTGGCGAGGAGCACCGACTGGCACATCGTGGTCAGGACGGCGAGCCGCCGGGTCCTCGTCTATCGCCACGGCCGCCACGTGCGCACCTTCGCGGCGATCGTCGGCAAGCCGTCGACGCCGACGCCCCACGGGCGGTTCTTCGTCGAAGAGGGCGTGCGAATGCCTGCCGGCGCGCCTGGGGGGCCGTTCGCACTGGCGACCAGCGCCCGCTCCAATGTCCTGCAGGAATTCGAGGGTGGACCCGGCCAGATCGCCATCCACGGAATCGCTAACCTCGGGGGCACCATGGGGACCGCGGCCTCCCACGGCTGCGTGCGCTTGAGCAACAGCCATATTCGCTGGATGGCGCGCCGGATACCGCCCGGGGTGGTCGTCGACATCACCCGGTGAGGCCCCACCGATGGGCGGGCATCTCACCGCCCGGGGTTGACCGCGGCGGAAAGTAGTCTCGATTCATGAATTCCAGTTCTCAGGAGGAGAAGGAAAGAGACCTGTCGTCGACGCCGAGGTGGGGCTTTCTCACCAATCATGCCCACGTCCTCACATGTGTGTCGCTCGACCCCGGCATCCGGCTTCGCGACATCGCCAGCCGGGTGGGCATAACCGAGCGGGCCTCCCACAGAATCGTCTCCGAGCTCGTTGCAGAGGGATACCTGTTGCGCAGTCGCGACGGGCGGCGCAACAGGTATCAGGTGGTGTCGCACCTCTCCCTTCGCCATCCGCTCGTCGAAGAGCGAGAGGTCGGCGAACTGCTCGCTCTCCTGGTCGGGGACGGCAGCGACTCGAACGGATAGCTCAGGGCCGAGAACGCCTGCGTCCGGGCCAGGGCCATCATCAACATTCGTCTAATTATCTAGAAAAGTGATTCATGTTTAGGGAGAAGCGGTCGACAGGGGCGAGGAACACCCATTTCCCTTGTCATTCCCCACGCTAGGAGTGGTCTTGAGAAGCAGAAGCGTCACCGATCACCGATCGCATCGATCCAATTCGCTGTGGGCGCCGCAGCGCTTGCGTGCCCTCGCACTCGCGGGCTCCGCCTTGGCGGTGGTCCTCATGTTTGCGGTCGCAACCAGTTCCAAGGCGGCTGCCACGGCCGTTGGCCTCGGGACAGCGAACAGCTACGCGGTTCTCGCCGGCTCCGGAGTCACCAACACCGGCCCGAGCGTGATCAACGGAGATCTTGGTAGTTCTCCGACGCCGGCGGTAACCGGCTTCGGGGGAGCGCCGAACGGCACGGTCAACGGAGCAACGCACCAGGGCGACGCCTCGGCCGCGCAGGCCCAGGATGACCTCACCACCGCGTACAACGACGCGGCAGGACAGGGGCCGGTCAACACTCTGGCCACAGAGCTCGGTGGCCAGACACTCGTGCCAGGCGTCTACAACTCCGACTCGGGAACCTTCGGGATCACCGGGACGGTCACCCTCAACGCACAGGGCGACCCGAATGCTGTCTTCGTCTTCCAGACGGCAAGCACCCTGATCGGCGCCCCGGCCTCCCGGGTGAGGATGGTCAACGGCGCTCAGTCGTGCAACGTCTACTGGAAGGTCGGCTCCTCGGCAACGCTGGGCACGACCTCCAACTTCGTCGGCAACATCCTGGCGCTGACGTCGATTTCACTTGAGAACGGAGTCAATGTGGACGGCAGGCTTCTCGCCAGAAACGGCGCCGTGACGCTGATCAACGACACCGTGACCCGGGCCAATTGCTCGGCCGCTGGCGGCGGCGGTACACCACTGCCACCGCCGGTGCCGTCACCGGTACCGCCACCGGTACCGCCACCGGTGCCGGCACCGCCGCCCCCGCCGGTGCCGTCACCGGTACCGCCACCGCCGTCCCCGCCGGTGCCGTCACCGGTACCGCCACACGGCGGCGGGGGCGGCAACGCCGGCGGCGGCAACGCCGGCGGCGGCGGCACCCCCCCGAGGGTGCACATCACCCAGGTCCACGGCGGCAGCGGCCATCCCGCCTGCAGGTTCCATGGTTTCAGGGCCAGGATCACGATCCGCGGCACGACCCCCCTGCGAATCGCAAGGGTCTATGTCAATGGCAACCTGATTGGCCACAGCGCCAAGAGGCATTTCTGGCTCTGGGTCAACGTCCATGGTCTCAACCCGGGTCACAACAGGATCCGCGTCGTGGCCGTCGATACCAATGGCCGGCGCCGGGCATCGGTCCGGAACTTCGGCCTCTGCCAGCGGGCGGCTCCGATCGCCGGCTTCACCGGCTGAGCTGAGACGGTTCCCGCCGGGGCCGTCGAGCGGAAGGACAGAGGGCTCCGTCGCGGAAACGCGCCGGGGCCCTTCCGCGTTCGATCCGGAGATTCGCTCGAGCCCCCACTGGCCAGGAGAGTCCCCCCGGCTACTGGCCTCGAGCCATGAGGAGCGGGCTGAACTGTCCGTACTTGATCCAAGCCCAGCCGCGGACCCGTTCGACTCGATTCATCTGCCTCAGGTAATCGTCGCTCGATCGTGACCAGGGTTGGCTGAAGGCGATCCCGAGGCTCCTGTAGGTCCGGGGGGACGCCCAGCGGGCGAAGGACTGAGCGCCGCCCTCGCTCTCCCAGGGTGCCAGGCCGGACCTCTGGAGGACGTGGACCCATTCGTGGATAAGCCATTCCCGGGGAGCGCTCTGGCCGCGGAGCAGGCCGACGGCGTTCTTGCGGGTGAACCAGGCCTGGCTGTAGCCACTTGCGAGGCGGACAGTGCGGGGGCGCGGCCCGCGGTTGTCGGCGACGATCCGGGTGTCGGGCATCGGCGCCTCGGGGGATTCGCCGTAGTAGGGGGCGGCCGCAGTCCAGATCTGCTGGGCCCGGGCCATGAAGTCGCTCTTCACGGATGCGGACGCCGACGATGTCGTCGAGCCGCCGACCACGCAGAGCGCGACGGAGAGGAGCAATGCTCGCCCGAGGCGATTCAATCCGGCGTTCCGAGGCTCAACCATTGCGGGCAGCTTGCCCCAGGCCCGTCGATGCGTCGGGGGGGCGCCGTGTACGTAACGTTTCCGTCCTCGCCGGCACGGGCGCAAAAAAATAGGATGCCATCGTGCCGTCAGGTCAGGACAATCAGCCGGCCGTCACCACCAAGCGGTTGCTGGAGGCCTTCCGCTGCGGACCTGGACGGCATGCGGGCAACGCTCGATCCCGACGTCGTCGCCCACATCACCAATGCCGAAGGTGGCGTCGACGAGGTACGGGGCCGGGAGCCTCTTCTGAGCCGGATCGAGGCCATGGACCTTCAATCCGCCAGTTCAGCGTCGAACTTACCCGGCCGCGCGTCCCGGTCGATCCGGACTGCGTCCTGACGATGGTCGAGATCAGGGCCGAGCGGGGCGGCAGATCCCTGCATAACTACGCGGCGCACCTGCTCCGCGTCGCGAACGGGCGAATCACAGAGTGGCGGATGGTCGATGGCGCTTGGGTTGTTCGGGAGAAGGAATTCGCTCGGTACCAGGAGAGAGGACCTCGAAGAGGCCTAAGACCGCCCCGCCCCGTCCGGCGCCAAGTGCAAAGAGATGGTCCCCGCGGCTGATCTGGGCTGACCTCTCAGCAAAGTAGATCCGGTCACGATCGAATGCCGACCAGTTGTCTGGGGCGGGGGCATTGACTAGCCGAGTCGGTCTTTGAGGAATCGCACGCCGCACGGATGGGTGCGTCGAAGATCCGCCGCTCACGCAGCCACTCGCTCGACAATCCGCGGGTGGTAGCGAGAAACGAAGCGGGCCCCCGCTATGTCCCTCGGGACCACGCTCAGACCTCCTCTCGCCGGGAGGTCTTTGTTGTTAAAGGACTCCGCCGCAGTCTCCGAGACAGTCGCCGAGATCTCCGCCTTGCCCCCCGTGCGATCGAAGGCGATCTGGAGGTCGAAGGCCAGGAAGCCCTGGACCAGTCCCAGGCCGGTCGCGACGAGCTTCAGGAATCGCTCGACGACCAAAGGCACCGGAACGAACGTCTGGACCCGGACCGGCTCTGACGCGTGCCAAGGCGGCAGTGATGCGCGCTGAAGCCAGCCGGAAACGTGCCGAAGAGAGCCAGATACACCCAGACGAATAGCCAAGGGTCGGGAGTCGCTCCAGCGGCTGTCCTGCTCTTGTTCCCTGGGCCTAGTTTCGAATGGCGCGGCGGAACACGTCGACGGCGTTGCTGTTGTAGGCGGTCACGTACGCGAACCGGCCATCAGGGCTGAGCACGATCGAGCTGGCTCCGGCAAGGCTGCGGCCGGCGTTGCACCTGGCGATCGACTGTATGGTGACGCAGCCGTCGCGGCCGGTTTTCTGGACCACGGTACCGGTCGAGCGGAATCGGTTCATGACCGCCACTCCGCCAGATGAAAATGCCGTGACGTAGACGTTCCTGCCGTCGGGCGAAAGTGCCAGCCCCTCCGGGGCCCTGAGAGCGCGTCCGGGGGTGCAGCCGTTGTTGCCGAGCCAGGCCACGCAGCCTCCTGCCCCCGGAAGCTGGCCCAGCGAACCGTCCGCGGACGCCCGTTCAAATGCGGTCAGGCTGGAGCTGATCAGCGACGTCACGTAGACATCATTGTCATCCGGGCTGACCGCTACGGCATTGGCTCCACTCACCTGGGAACCTGTGGTGCAGCCCGTGAGCGGACTCTCGACGATGCAGCCAGAGCCGTCGGCTGCCTGAGTGAGTGTTCCGGTGGACGGATCGCGCGCGAATGAGACAACGGCGTTGGAGACGGCCGTCGCAACGTAGACGTTCTCGCCGTCGTGGCTCACTGCCATTCCTTCGGGCGAGCTCAGGGCGAGGCCCTGAGTGCAGCCGTTGATCAAGGCTTCGGTGATGCAGCCTGTTTCGTCGACCGGCTGGCTCACGGAGCCGGTGGACCTGTCGCGGTTGAAGACCGCGACCGCGCTTCCGAAGAACGAACCGACGTAGACGTTGCGGCCGTCGGGGCTGACCGTGACCACATCCGCTCCGTCGAGGGCGCGTCCCGTGGTGCAGCCCGGAAGAGGGAGACCGGCGGTGCAGCCGGATCCCGGGGGGAGCTGCTTCAGGGCACCCGTCGACCTGTTCCGACGGAAGGCGGTGATCGAGCTGCTGCGGCGCGAGGTCGCGTAAACATTACGTCCGTTGGGGCTGACCGCAAGCGAGTTGGGGCCTTCCAGCCCGATCGCCCTGGCGCAGCCGTTGTTGCCCTTGGCGGCGATGCAGCCCCTGGTGCGCTTCCGCTGAGTGAGGTTCCCGGTTTTCCTGTTTCGCATGAAACTCACGATGGCGTCGCTGTCGGAGGAGGCGACGTAGAGGTTCAGACTGTTGGGACTGAGGGCGATGGCGCGGGATCCCATGAAAGGACCCGGCCCCTTCAGTGCTCGTGCGGTGGCGCAACCCTGCTTGGGTGTCGACCGGTCGACGATGCAGCCACGCTTACCGGCTTTCTGCATGAGGCTCCCCCTGGACGGGCTGTTCCTGTCGGCTGCGTCAGAGAGGGCTGCGAGCTGCCCTCCGGTCAGTACGGCGGCCAGAGTCAGTGCCAGCAGGCCGAGCCGGGGGCGCCTGACCGCGCTCACGAGCGTGGCTTCCGCCTGAGCCCGACCCGGTTCAGTTTGGTGATGGTGGTACCACCGTTCGGCAGCCAGGTCGTCCTTACCCTGAGCGTTGCCGCCTGCCTGCGGGCCAGAGCCAGTTCTCTCGGGTTGAGCGGGGTCTTCATCGATTTCGCGCCACCTTCCAGGACGGTCCGAGTCTTCTCTCCGAGGCTCAGTCGTTTGCCGTCCACTTCGGCGGTCACCCTCTGCGTCACCTTGCCGCGTCCCGGGGTCCGCAACTTCGTCCTGATGTCCCGATTGTCGAGCGTGCAGGATCGCACCGAAAAAGCGTTGTGGGGAAGGGGCTGGAGGCGGGTTCGTTCGACCCTGGCCAGTTTCTTCCTGAGTCTTCTGAACTGCAGATTCTGGAACCTGTTCCTTCGGTGCCCCGGGGCGGCCAGATTGCGCCTTTCGTTGGGGTCGTGCCTCAGGTGGTAGAGCTCCCACTGGGCCGGAACTTCGCGGTCGGCGTCGTAATACTTGGCGATCTTCCAGTTCTTCTCGCGGATCGCGACCAGGTGTTGTGGCGGCTTGACGTAGGGCGGGGTGGCCTGACCGGACTGATAATCGTCATAGGTGAACGCGACGTAGTCCTGAACCGGCTTGTCGGTCTTTCCCAGGACCAGCTTCGAGTAGTCCTTGCCCTGCCAGTTGGACTTCGCCGAACGTGGTGCGTCAAAGAGGCTGGCCAGAGTCGGCAGCAGGTCGACGTGCGAGACCATCGCATCACAGGTCGCGCCATTCGGCAGGACATCCGGATTCGAGTAGACCATCGGAACACGCAGGGTCTCTTCGTAGGCGTTGAAATTCTTCTGGCGCATCGAGCCGTGGGCGGTGCCCAGCTCGCCGTGGTCAGAGGTGCGGATGATCACGGTGTCGTCGGTCAGTCCGGTCGAGTCGAGCGCATCGAGGACTTCGACCAGGTAGCTGTCGACCAGTTTCATCAGGTTGCCGTAAAAGTTGATGTAATCGAGCTTGCGCTGTCTGGTGCCGAGCACGCCGGTCAGGTTGAAGATCTTCTTGAAGTTCTGCTGCGCATCGGGCTTGGTCGAGAGATCCTCGTCGACCGTAGGCGGCAGGTCTATGTCGCCTTCGAGCCACGAATCGTCGTACCCGGCATTGATGTAGTTCTTGGGATACAGCAGCACGTCGTGTGGGTTGACCAGGGAGATGATCAGGCAGAACGGCTGGCTCGAAGAGGCATGGGAGGTGAGGTATTGGAGGATGCCCTCGTCGTCCGACTCGGGCGCGCCGGTGCTGTCCATGTATCGCCCGTCGTTGTCGGTCGACCCTCCGCCGGCCTGGCCAATGCTCTGGTTGGCGCCGGCGTCAGGCGGGTTCCAGCGGGTGAAGCCGTAGGGGAGGAGGTCTTCGGAGACGAAGTCGCCGCTCTCGCTTTTCGGTTTGCTCAGGTGCCACTTGCCCTTGTAGACAACTTCGTATCCGGCCCCGGACATGACCGTCGCCAGGTTGTTGAAGTCAGTCGGCAGCTCGACCTGCGGGTACTGGGGGGACTGCATGTTCTCTTCGAGGGTGTACTTGACGCCATGCTGGGCGGGGAAATGGCCGGTGAAGAGCGAGGCCCGGGAAGGCGAGCACATGCAGGCGTTGCAGAACGCGTTCTCGAAAGTGATGCCGTTCTGCTGGAGGCGGGTAAGCCCGGGCAGATTGTCTTCAGCCCAGTTGTCCGGGAAGTGCTGGATCGCGCGGTCCTGATCGGTGATGAAGAGGATCAGGTTCTTGCCGGCCAGGGGGCTGGAAGCGGTGGCGGCACCGGCACTTCGGGCCAGAACACCTCCCCCGAGTGCCAAGGCCGGGACGGCCGTGGCCGCCTTCTTGAGGGCTTCCCGTCTTGTGAGCATCTCTTCTCCAGTGCTTCAGTCGAGCGGCAGGAGTCCAGGTTTCTGGCCAAACTTGCCAACTTTGATACAAATGTAACATAGAATTTATGCGTATCAAGGGTCCGGCCCCCCGTATTTCGGTCCATTTCGAATGTCGTAGTCGGTTCTAATGACAGTACGAGTGGAGGTGGACCATGGCCGGAAGGAAGCGCCACACCCCGGAGCAGATAGTCGTAAAGCTCCGCCAGCACGAGAAGCTTCAGGCCGAAGGCCTGACGATTCCGCGGGAAGTACGAGTCACGAGATCGATTGTCTCATCAGTCGCAACACTCGTCGTCTTGCTTCTCGCCTGGCGCACCGACCGGGGCAGATACGCAGATACGCAGCAACCCTCACCTTTCCAAGCCACTACACCTTCCTTGACGGCCACCGCGGCAATGAGAAGGCGGACCGCCGGGTCTAGCCACCATGCGCCGAATAGCGCGTTGCCGAGAAGTCCGATCAGGAGGGCTCCGGCAAGGTAGGCGCAGAGCATGTTCTGGCGACCTTCGCCCTTTGTAGCGGCAGACCCCAACTGGTGGTCATGGCTCCACCATGCCCGCGCTTGGTTCATCGTCCGGTCGGTGAATTGGGTGCGCTCATAGGCGCCCGCACTCCACGATCCGAACGTCCCCCTGAGAAACGAAGCGGGCCCCCGCTATGTTTGTCACTACGACTCTCGAGCCCTCCGCCAGGAGGGTCAGCGAGTTCTCAAGGGCTTCGGCCACCGCCTCGGAGACCGTCGCGCTGATCTCCACGCGCCCCTCCCACTTGTCGTAGGAGATCTGGAGGTTGAAGGATCCGAAGACCTGGCGCTTGATCTGCGGAGATGCCTTTCGAAGTGCTGAAGTAGTGGGCGCCCCAGTCAAGCCAGGTGCCCGCCTCGGTCAGAAAGTCCACGCGGAAGAAGTCGGGGGAACTCGAGATCGATACGGGCCGCCTACCGGTGCCTTCCGTCTTGCCCCAGGAATGCTCATCGGTGGGTCCGATGAGCGGTGTCGAAGTGGTGTCGAGATACAACGGAGGTGCTACCGGAGTGTCTTTCCATGCCGGCCATTGCCGGACAGGAAATCAGCCTCAGATATTCGCTGCCAAGTGATGGCTATGGATGAGAAGGTCCGGACTGGAAATCTGTCCGGTATCCGATTCCAGAGGGACGATGGTCTCACCGCGGGGTCTTCGAGATCTCGTCCCTATTCGTCCCGTCGTCCCAAGGACGACAAGGGACGCGTCCCTGAACGAGATTGCGCGGGGGATGGTTCTTCGCGACAGTTCGACGCGCGGCCCTTCCTCGATCATGGTGACCCACCTGA